>CAZTVF010000129.1:0-13679 GCA_964616985.1 uncultured Planctomycetaceae bacterium | reverse complement strand
AACTGCTTCCGACACTGCGGCTACACGCTACGGGTGACTTAGGAGTGCTCTAGTGACAAATGACAAATGACCAAGTCCTGATGATTGGCAAAACGAACCCGGGGTCACCCGCCCGCCTTCGGCGGGATGGCTAATGACAAATGACAAATGACCAAGGCCTGATGATAGGCCCGAAGATGGCAAAACGAACCCGGGGAAGATACAAGCCGTGCAGAAATACATGGTTACATCGCCTCCTCCTAAGAAGAAGGTACGCACAGAAGATGGCCAAGGCGGAAACGAAAATGGGATATTGACAAGAACAATTTGGGTCGTCTGTCGGGACAGATCGGGTCGTCGATCTTCTCACCCCCAAACAAGTTTGGGGGTGGCACCGAGTTGCCCAATTCCTCGGCCTTTGGTCCTTGGTCATTCCCGCCGCAGGCGGGCCGGCCCCACTCTTTTTTCTACAGCGGGTTGATTGTGTCCCAGCCGGGGCGGATAATGGCATGAGCGTTCGGATTTCTTCATCGCAACCTTTTGGCCACGGCCAGGAAGGAAGGCACATCATGCGATTCATTGGGAACAATCACGCTCTTCACTTTGGGGGCGTCACCTTTGTCAACCGGGTGACCCTCGTGCAGCACGTGACGGAAGAAATGGCCCGATTTGGAAAATCGGAAGAAGAGCAGCTGGCCGTCGCGCGTTTCATCGCCGACGCCGTGGATCAACTCGAAGACGAACTTCGCGACGAACTCAAACACAAGCACTATCACGCCGACCTTCACATGCCGGCGTCCTCGGACAAGTAACCGGCGGCGCAAGCGCACCCGTCTGCCCATTCGCGGCAACGCATGTAGCTCAAGACCCGCTTGGACTGCGCGCCCGTTTCGGATAGGCTCACCGGCATGAGCAAACTGCGAATCCTCGTGCCCGTGGCGATCCTGATCGCATCGGGCTGCCTGGCCCCGGCGGCGGGGACCGCTGCCTCCGCAACGCGACCGCAGGCGACGAGGCCCGCCACCTTGTCGGCCCCGGCCAGCATGCGGGCCGTGCTGCCGCAGGAGGCGCCGGCGTGGCGGCCGATCTTCAAAGGCGTCGACAGTCTGGCCGAGCATGCCGCCGGCGGCATGACGCAGGCGGTGTACGCGATGCGGATCGACCTCGCCGAGCCGACCGTGCGGTTCTTCGCAACGCCCGCCAACGGCACGACGCCCTTGGACACCGACGGCCTCAAGACCAGCACCTTCCTCAGGAAATACAAGCTGCAGGCCGCGATCAACGCCTCGCCCTTCGACCCGGTCATCGAGAAGGAACTGACGCCGCAGAATGTGCAGGGTTTGTCCGTCTGCGATGGCGACTGCTACTCCCCGTCGGAGAAGAACCACCCGGCGCTGGTGATCTCGGCCGACAACAAGGCTCGCATCGTCGAGCACCCGGTCGACGCCAACGGCGTGCACAACGCGGTGGCGGGGTTCGCCGTCATCCTCCGCGGCGGGCGGAACCTCTGCCGTGACGACGTCCGCCACCCGCGCACCGGCGTGGGCGTCTCGCAGGATGGCCGCTACCTGTACTGGGTGGTCATCGACGGGCGGCAGATGGGCTACAGCGACGGCGCGACCACGGCCGAGACGGCGGAGTGGCTGCGGCGGTACGGCGCGAGCGACGCCTTGAATCTCGACGGCGGGGGGTCCTCAACGATGGTGATCTCCGACGGCGCGGGCGGGGCGAAGGTGCTCAACCGCCCGATCCACGGCGGCATCCCCGGCGCCGAGCGCGTCAACGCCAATCACCTGGGGCTCTTTGCCCAGCCGCTGGGACAGGGCGCCTCAAGCCCGGCGACGCGGTCGGCCGAATAAACTAGTGCTCTGTCTCGCATGAGCCCGCCCGAGCATGCCGGCGCGAGTACGCTTCGGCATGGCACACATCAGTCGAGGTGCGACAGAGCACAGGAGCGTGCGAAACTGGAAGTGCTGCAACCCATCCCGACCCCGGCCATCGAGATCAGCCATGCGATCGTGGCGCAGAACATCTGCCGCATGGCCGACCACGCGCGGAAGCACGGGCTGTCGCTGCGCCCGCACGCCAAGACGCACAAGTCGCTGCGGTTCGCCCGCATGCAGTTGCAGGCGGGGGCGGCGGGCCTGACGGTGGCCAAGGTGAGCGAGGCCGAGATCATGGCCCGCGTGTGCGACGACCTGCTGATCGCTTATCCCTGCGTGGACGAAGACCGCTGCAGACGCATCGCCGAACTGGCGCGGACGATCACGATCCGCGTGGCCGTGGACTCGTCCCTGGCGGCGGACATGCTGGCGGCGGCGGCAGGGCGGGCCGGGGCCACCGTGGGGGTGCTGGTGGACGTGGACGTGGGCTTCCACCGCACCGGCGTGCAGACGCCCGGGGAATCGCTGGAACTGGCGCGGCAGATCGCCGACACCCGCGGCCTGCGGCTGGATGGCATCATGATCTATCCCGGGCACGTGCTGGGGCCGCCGCAGCGGCAGGGGCCGATGCTGTGGGAGGTGGGGCAGCGGTTGGGCGAGGTGCTGGCGGCGTGGCGGTCGCGCGGGCTGGAGGCCCGCATCGTATCGGGGGGCTCGACGCCGACGGCGCCGATGTCCAACCTTGTGCCGCAGCTGACGGAGATACGCCCGGGCACGTACATATTTAACGATTACAATACGATTCTCAGCGGCCAGTGCACGCTGGCCAACTGTGCCGCCCGCGTGGCCTGCACGGTGATCTCCGACGCGGTGCCGGGCAAGGTGGTGCTGGACGCCGGCAGCAAGGCCCTCGGCAGCGACCGCTCCGCCATCGACCCCGACGCCAACGGCTACGGGCTGCTGGTGGATTACCCCGGGGCGAAGGTCGTCCGCCTCAGCGAGGAGCACGGCGAGGTGGACATCAGCCGGTGCGAGCGCCGCCCGGCCCTGGGCGAGCGGGTGTACCTGGTGCCCAACCACATCTGCCCCTGCATCAACCTGCACGACCGCGCGTGGCTGATCCTTCCCGACGGGCGGGCGTCGCGGGTGAACATCGACGCGCGAGGGTGCCTGTCGTAGTGGCGTAAACCCCGTCGCAGCCCGCGGAAGACACCACGTCGGTGCCACCCTCAAGCGAGCGTAGCGAAGCTTGGGGGTGAGATCGAGCCAGGGGTTTGTGGCTATCGGCGGCATGCAGAACCTCGGCCTGCGGCCGAGAACCTGCATGCCCTACCTGCGTCACCGGCCCGTCCACATGTGGAAGAGAGAGGCGTAGATGTTGAAGGCGGCGTGGACGCCGGCGGCGATGCCCAGACCGCGGGTGACGTAGATCGCGCCCAGGTACGCCCCGGCGAGCATGCGGAAGATGAAGTCGTTCATCGAAAACTCGACGCTCGCGCGGTAGTGATAGAGGCTGAAGACCGCGGCCGTCGCCAGCACGGCCACCGTCAGCACGATATGCTTGTCCCAGTCCAGCACGTCGACGAAGACCAGGGCGATGATGCCGATCAGCAGCATGCGGAAGATGAACTCTTCGTACACCGCCGCCCCCACGCCGGCGGCCAGCACGGCCCCGGCGCCCATGGGCGGGGCGCCGGTGGCGGCGTTGACGATGACGCGGCCGGAGATCAGGCCCAGCAGGATCAGCGGCCCGGTCTCCAGGATGGACTCGAAGAACATGCCCAGCAGCACGCCGCCCTGGGGCCGCCAGGGGTCGCGGCGGAGGATGTGATGCACGATCAGCAGGGCCACCAGCAGCCCCGCCGGCAGGTACGCCACCGTCACGCCGAAGTACTGCAGCACCAGGTGCACGTCGCGGGCGGCCAGCAGGTTCATCTTCCAGAACATCGCCGCGACGTGGTAGAAGATCAGCATCGGCGCGATGAAGACGAGGCAGTTCATCGGGCGCAGCGTGAGGTCGAAATACATCTCGCGCTTGGGGGCTAGCGGGTCGCGTTTTGCCATGGGCGTCATTCCATCCGTGTCCGCCGGGCGCCGTCCGCCCGCGGTGTCTCAATCTCAAACTCGCGGCCCCGCTCCGGCAAGGGGCCCAAGATCGGGCGTGGCATGCCGGCGCGTGCCCTGTGGGCGACGCCTGCCTTCGGCAGGTGAACTTCGGCATGGCACCCGACGCCCCGGGCGTCACTGGGGCAGGTCGAGGTACTCGCTGATCTTGGCCACCGTGCCGCTGCCGATGCCGTGCACCTTGTCCAGGTCCGACGCGCGCTGGAAGGGCGCGCCGCCGGCGGCCTGGCGGTACCGCAGGATCTCGGCCACGCGCGTCGGCCCCAGCCCCGGCAGGCGCAGCAGCGAGGCCTCGGAGGCGGTGTTGGGGTTCACGCGCGGATGGGCGATCTTGTGGGGCAGGACCGGCAGGGCCCCCTCGGCCGACAGGCGGGCCGGGGCCGCCTTCACGCATAGCGCGCCGGCGGCAATCACGGCCAGCACCAGCACGCCCAGCAGGTCCGCCCGCGTTAGGCGGGGATCAAGGCGTCTTGTCGGGGGGGGAGTTGTCATCGCCGGTTTTCTTGTCATTCAGCGAAGCGCGGAAGTTGCGGAGTTCCTTGTACGCGAGCTTGGGCTCCAGCGAGTTCTTGCATAGCCCGCCGTGCGGCACGTAGTGGCCCTCGTAGTCGGCCAGGTCGCGCCAGCAGATGGATTCGACGAAGGGCTTGGACATCGCCACGCGGTAGAACGCCTGCAGCCACTCGGCCTGCAGACGCTGCGACCAGGGGTTGTGCCACTGCCCGGCCTTGGCGATCGATTCCTCGCCGCCCCAGGCGTCGAAGGTGTCGACGGCGACGTCGGAGGGCACCTGGCAGGCGGTGATGTGCAGGGGCTTGGACAGGCCCACGAACTCGTCCAGCAGCGAGCTGATCTGCATCAGGTCGCGGACGTACAGGCCGTCGACGGGCACGCCCATGTGCAGCTGCAGGCCGAAAGCGTCGAACTTGATGCCGCTCTGCACGGCCATGTCCGCGTACAGCAGCGGGGGGATGGTCCTCTGGTTGCGGGCGTAATACTCGCCCCAGGGCAGTGCGAGCTCGATGGTGACCAGGCTCTTGGGCACGAGCTTCTTGACCAGCAGGCAGCTCATGCGGGTGAGTTCCATCAGCTGCTCGAAGCTCAGGTCGAAATTGTTGTACGCGTTGATGCCCGAGACGACCTTCCACACGCGGACCTGGCGCTCGTAGCGCTGCACGATCTGCTGGATGTGCTCGTAGATCATGTCGCGGAGCGTCTCGTAATCGTGCTCCCAGATGTACAGCCACTCGGGCAGGTTGGCCGGTTCGAAGCTGACCAGCGGCCCGGCGTGGACGGGGCGTTTGACGCGGGCGGCCCAGTTCATCCAGGCGTCGACCTGGGCGTACTGGTGGACGCGTTCCTTGGGCTCGATCTGCTTCCAGGGGATGGGGACGCTGACGAAGTCGAAGCCTTCGCGCAGGCGGTCCTGGTACACCTCGCCCCGCGAGGGCAGGTCGACGATGCAGCCGAACCCCACGCGCGGCGAACTGGCGGCCAGCTTGGCGCGGCGGGCGAGGAAGACCTCGGCGTGAAAGAGCGACACCTTCTCGCCCAGGGTCACGCTTTCGGCGAGGCACTCGTCGCCCAGGCGGGCCGCGTCGGCGGGCTTGGGGGCCTTGAGGGCGGCGACGAACTTCTTGCGGAGGGCGTCGAATTCGCGGTTGAGGCCCTCGGCCCCGGGGTAGTCGAACAGGCCCCAGTCCTCGCGCTTCTGCGCGATCCGCATCAGCTGGGCGCGGGCGAGCTCGACGTTGAGGATGTAAGGCTTGGAACGCTCCGGCAGGCGGGTGGTGGGCAGGATGAAGGTGCCCGCGGCGCCCGCCTTCCAAAGCACGGCCAAGCCGCACGCGCCGGGCACGCGCTTGGTGCAGGTGATGATGCCGTTGCCGGCGGCGAGGTCGGCGCGGACGGGAATCGATTCCTGTCCGAAAACGTAAGCACCGGCCAGATCGAACTCCTTGGCCGGTGCACCGTCGATGTAGACCTCAAACCGCAGCATCGTTTCTCTCAGGGGGCTGTGGATACGCCGGGACCAAACCGCTCCGCGTGCCCGCCCTCGCCGGCGGGGCCTGACGCTGTCACTGTTTTAGCGAATCAGCCACTTGTCCGCCACCGAATCTTTCGGCGAGCGACATTATAACGGCCGCGAGACGAAAAGCGAGAGCCCGCGGTTCGCTTCGCGGGGCTGGGAATCTTACTGTACCCAAGGACGGTCACGGCGATCGCGGCTGGACTGCCGGCTATGCCGGACCGTTATTCTTGTCAATGGAGCCCAATGGGCCAATCCGTGACGCATACCGAACGCTGCCAGATCCTGCTGATGCACCAGGGGCAGGGCGCCTGGCCGGCCCTGGCCGAGGGGCTGGCGGCCGCCCGGTGGAATTCCATCGAGTCGGCCGAGTCCATCGTCGTCCTGGAGGCGGTGCGGGCCAACGCCATCGACCTGGTGCTGCTGCACCTGCCGGTCGTGCAGGCCATCGAGATGGACCTGCCCGAGGTGCTGCGCAGCGTCAGTGAGAGCCTCTTCCTGCCCGTCGTGATCGTGGCCGACAACCCTCTCCAGGAGCAGCGATGCCGCCTGCTGGACAGCGGGGCCGACGACGTGCTCTCGACATCCCTTTCGGCCAACGAGCTGATCGCTCGCCTCAATGCGCTGCTGCGGATCAAGCGACTGCACGACGCGCTGGCGCAGTCGCGGGCCGAACTTGAGCAGTCGCTGCACCGCGAGCGCGAGCTTCTGGCCAAGCTTCGCGCCGACAACGCGCACCTGCAGGACCTCGCCGCCACCGACCCGCTGACGGGCCTGCGGAACGTGCGGTCGTTCGCCCCGGCCCTGGAGCACGAGTTCAAGGTGGCCAAACGCTACGACCTGCCCCTGAGCCTGCTGACGCTGGACGTGGACCACTTCAAGATGGTGAACGACCTCTACGGGCACCCCAGCGGCGACTGCGTCCTGCGCGAACTGGCTGACATCCTGCGGGAGTCGGTGCGAGAGTCGGACGTGGTCGCGCGGACCGGCGGCGAGGAGTTCAGCATCCTGTTGCCGCGGGCCGACCGCGAGCAGGCCCTGCGGCTGGCTGAGCGCATCCGCGTTGAGACCTTCCGCCGCCGCTTCAACTTCGGCGGCCACGAGATGCACATCACCGTTTCGATCGGCCTTGCCACCTACCCGCGCGACGCCGAGATCGTTTCTCCCCGCGTCCTTGTCAGCTGCGCCGACAGGTCGCTCCTCGTCGCCAAGGACTCCGGCCGCGACCGCGTCGTGCCCTTCCACACGCTCTCGGGCCCCCTCCGCCGCCGCGCCGGTGCCACAACGTACGCGGAGGTGCTATCGGGGTAAGTTTCCGTGGGAGCGGCGCGGAGCGCCAGTGACCGCGGAGACTCAGCCCCGCAACTCCATCACCGTCTCGAATAGCGCCTGGACGTTGGGCCAGGGGAAGCCGGGGTCTACTTCGAGGTAGAGGATGGCGCCGCCGTCGGCGATGTCGAAGGTGTCGGCGAGGCGGAGGACGTGCTCGCGGACCTCTGCGGGCGTGCCATGCTGCATGAGGTCGCCGCGGTCGGGGTGCAGTTCGATCGCAAGGCGCCCCTCGCGGCAGCGGCGGGCGAGGTCGGGCAGATCGTAGGCTGGAAGCTGCGGCCAGATCACGTCGGCCCCCAGTTCGCGGAGGTCGTCCAGCACGTAGCCCAGGCGGCCGCAGGAGTGGAAGAATATCTTCTTGCCCGCGCGGCGGAGGGGCTCAAAGAGCGTGCGGTACCGCGGGGCGAAGAACCGCCGCCACGTCGCGGGCGAAAACAGCGGCCCTTCCTGCGTGCCGAAGTCGTCGCCGAAGGAGACGGCGTCGGCGTCGATGGCGATGGCGTGCTGCACGCACGCGGCCTGGTGGGCGAGGATGATGTCGGCGATGCGGTTGATCTCCGGCGTGTCCATCGCCACGTCGACCAGCGAGTCCTCGTAGCCGCGGATCATGTGCAGCCGCTCGAACAGCATGCCCGCGTAGCCGAGGTAGTAGTACGTCTGCTTATGGGTGGCGGCGGCGTCGCGGGCGGCGTCCAGGGCGGGCCCGGACGTCGGCGGCGGGGGAGGGGCCTGGTAGGCGCCCAGGCGCGACAGATCGCTCAGCGGGCAGGCGATGGGGTGGCCCCACACGCCGAAGATGCGGTACTCCCACCGCGTGCCCCACTCGTCGGTGCGGAAGGCGTGGTAGCGGCCGTCGGGGTCGAGATCCTCCGCCGCCGGCGGCGGGGGCGCCGCCGTGGCCGAGAGGTCGAAGAAATCGTGGCCGCACGCCTTGATCAGGTCGGCCAGCTTCTGCCCATGTTCGTGCAGCCCGCCCGGCGCAGGGAAAATCCGCACCGGCACACGGTCGGGCGTGCGGTATTCGACGGCGGCTTGGACGCGTTGGCGAGGGGTCATCGTGGGCTATCGGTCGGCGTGAGGGTCAGGCGCAGCGGAGGGATCTGCCTTCGACGCCATGTCGTCCTCCAACGCAGCGGACCTCGCCAGCAGTTCCACGAGCGAAACCTGGTCCTCCTGCGGGCAGTTGCGGAACAGGCGTCCGATCTTGGGCTGCAGCCTTTGCGTCCAGAAGCGGCGAGATGTGACAATTCCTTTGGTCGGCGTGCGCGGAGTACCCGTCATGTTATGGAGAGCAATCGATGCGAGCTCGGCGATGTATCCGGGGTAATCCAGCGCACGGAGGAGTTCCTCGGGCTTGGTGTCAGGGTCCTCTGCGAGGCAGGCCGCCGCCAGCGCAAGTTGGGAGAAGTCCTCACTTGTGTCGAGGATTTTCACCGCTTCTTCATGGCTTAGGAGCATGGCTACCTCGTCTCAAGTTCCGAAAATCTGGGCTCCCTCGCACAATGGCAGAAGGGGGAGCAGTTGCCTGACCATTGCCTGCGGAAGAAGGTTATCTTCCTGTTCCGTATTCAGCGTCGAGGCCCGCGATAGCACTACGACCATCCCGTTCCTGACGAATAGGGCAAAACCAAATCTGGGCGCAATCGTTCGATCATCCCGCAGCCAATCCTGATGCCCGCAACACTGCCAATCGGCAGACTTCAGGAGGACCGTCTCATCTGTTGTGATTATACCGAGAAGGCAGCGGTTCTGGCTACCGGTTATCAGTTCGATCTGGCTGGCATCTAATCGCAGCAAGGTGTTCCCCGTCGTTGTCCAACGTGGCTGAGTCTACCAGATGCCAGCGCCCGTGTCGCCGCCAAGTTCCAGTTCCAGCAACGCCAGCAGCAGGTAGCCCACGCCGTCGACGGCGTCGTAGCGGTTCTCGCCGGGATGGCCGCGAAACATTCTGCCGGCCCAGAGCGTGTCGATGGCCTCGCGGGCGAGGTCGTCGGCGAGCTGGCGATGCTCGCCCGAGCCGGTCGCGCGGGCGACGCACAGGGCGAAGTGCAGGCAGCGGCCGTAGTGTTCGGCGTAGCCCCCGCGCCCGCCGCGGGCCGGCAGCGAACGGCGGATCATCGTCATGAACCGTTCCACCGCCTCGGCGAAGACCGGGCGGCCGGTGCGGCGGTGCAGTTCCAGGCATGTCTGGGCCAGGCACATCGGGTAGTCGTGCGCGGGGAACAGCGGCTCCCACAGGTCGGTGTGCTCGCCCGGCTGGTAGACGGTGCTCTTGGGGCGGCGGTCGGCAACGCCGTCGGCGATCTGCACGCGGCCGAAGTATTGGCCCGCGGCCTGGTCGAAGCCGAAGCGGAGAAATGCCTCTACCGCGCCGGCGGCCATGGCGGCGAACTCCGGGCGGGCGACGAGGTCGCCGGCCCGCAGCAGGCAGCCCGCCCACAGACCGATCTCGGTGGTGGAAACCAGGCCGTCCCAGCGGCCGCCCGTGCGGTCGTTCGGGACCAGGCCCGTGTTCATATTCCGCTGGCTCCAACTGAAGTTCGCGATCCGCGCGGCCTGGTCTGCCAGCGACGTGTCGCCGGTGCGGGCGGCCAGCCAGCACAGGCCCTGGACGAGGATGCCGCCGGACTCGATGAACGCGTGGCCGCGGTCGCGGTTGGCGTGACGGTTGAAGCCCCCGGCGGCCGGGTCGAACAGGTGGGCGTCGGCGATGGCGCGGATGGCCCGCTCCGTGGCCTGCGGCGAGACCCGCCAGAACAGCTCCCACGCCGGCGGGATCGGCCTGGCCTCGTGCAGTTGGCCATCCTCGGTCGCCAGGTCCACGACGGCGGGCGGCTCGTTGCTGAGGAAGCGCCGGGTGACGCCCGCGAAGGCGTCCCAGTAGTAGTGATTGCCCCAGAGCAGGATGCCGTTGGCCGCGACGCAGCGGGCGAGGAATGCATCGATGTAAGCTGTTGCTGCATCAGCATATAAGCCTTGGCCGGTGGCGGCGGACAGGGCGTGGGCGGCCAGGAGGCTCGGCTGGTCCCAATAAAGCGAGCAACCCCTTGGTGCGTCGATGTTTCGGTACACGCGTTTGGGGATATCGGCGGGGCGGGCATCGTCGGCGGGGTAGCGGCCGGTGTCGGTATCCAGGCTGGACAGCCACATGGGGGAGGGATCAGGCCCGATCGCGGCCGTGCCGGTGGCGAGGATGGCCTGCAGGTGGCGCTGGACAAGATCGAGGAGTTTTTGGGGCAAGTTTTGGCTTGGCATAGCTTTCTGTTTACCCAAGGGAAGGCTGGAATCCAAGCAAAAGGTTCTTAAGAATTTTCTAAAACTGGTCGAAAGAGGGTTGACCATCGTTCAGAGGTTGATAGGATATAAAAGCTACGTCACTGGACGGGAGCGTGTATAGCACCGTCTGGGGGACGTGCCCTAATCGAGGAGCATCAGCTTCGTGACGATACTGGGTACTGTCGAATCGAGGTGGTTCTGGGCCGGATAGCGGCGAATGAAAATTCGTCCCCGCCTGCGGAAGCCACCGAATCGACGGTGGTTTTTTTGTGGACGCTGCTAGAGCGTTTCACGATGTTTGAAAATCGTAAGAGCCAGGAATTTTTTCGGGTCATAGAGACCAGGGCTTGTTGCATTGGGTCTTGGTGCCAGTTGTAACGGGCCTGTAGCTCAGTTGGCTAGAGCGTGCCCCTGATAAGGGCAAGGTCGTTAGTTCGATTCTAACCAGGCCCAGTCGACGACGCACTACGTGCGATACGCCGCCTCTGCCGGAGGTGGCTGAAATCCCCGGAAGTAGCGGAACTGAAGCGAAGCCTGCGTAGCTCGATTGGCTACGCTCCCAACGGGGACGTAGCTCAATTGGGAGAGCACTAGCTTTGCAAGCTAGGGGTTGGCGGTTCGATCCCGCTCGTCTCCATGATGGTGCTACAGATGTAAATTCGTGAGATTGATCGAAGCAAGATGAATCACGCCGGGCGACGAACCTCGAAGGCCCTGCGGCGTAGAAGTAAGTGGCGCAACGGGCGACCAAGAGAAAGCAAAGGACGCCGGAAGCAACGAAAAGCCCTGAAAATAAGGGGTTTGCGAAGGTCCGAAAAAATTCTGACAAAAAAGAACATAAAAGACTTGAAGCCCTGCGGGGCTTAGAGTAAAAGTAACGACCCGACGCGATGGAAGCGAAAGCGACCGGAGCGAAGGGAAGGCAAGCCGGGTTGGCGGATATGGCCCGCCCGGTGCGGAAGTAAGAACGGCTCTTTGAAAAGTTCATAGAGATAGCGAATTGCTGCGAGATTTCACAAATGAATCTCGAAAGCGCCGAAGAAAAAGATCAATGGCATTGGCGCATTTGTTCGGAGGCCAGCGGGCCAAGGACAAGTGTGGTCAAGCTACTAAGTGTGCATGGTGGATGTCTTGGCGTGATGAGGCGATGAAGGACGTGGTAGACTGCGATAAGCCCAGGGGAGCTGTCAAGCAAGCTTTGATCCTGGGATTTCCGAATGGGGAAACCCAACGCCACTGTGAAAGCAGATGGCGTTACCTGCGGGTGAATGTATAGCCCGCATGGAGCGAACGTGGAGAACTGAAACATCTTAGTATCCACAGGAAAAGAAATCAATTGAGACTCCGTCAGTAGCGGCGAGCGAACGCGGATCAGCCCAAACCGGTCTTCGGACCGGGGTTGCGGGCGCCATTCAGGAGTTACAAAGGCAGCCATAGTCGAAGAGTCTGGAAAGGCTCACGATACAGGGTGATAGTCCCGTAGACGACATGGTGAGCCCTCCGTTACGTTTGGCGTACCAGAGTAGCACGGAGCTCGTGGAACTCCGTGTGAAGCAGGGGAGACCACTCTCCAAGGCTAAGTACTACATCACGACCGATAGTGAACAAGTAGGGCGATTGAAAGATGAAAAGCACCTCTATTAGAGGAGTTAAAAGCACCTGAAACCATGTACATACAAGTTGTAGGAGTCCTAGGCCCCGCAAGGGGAATGGATGACTGCGTGCCTTTTGCATAATGAACCGGCGAGTTACCGTTTGCGGCCTGGCTAAGTCTCTCAGGGACGGAGCCGTAGGGAAACCGAGTCTTAATAGGGCGTATGTCGCAGGCGGTAGACGCGAACCCACGTGATCTACCCATGGCCAGATTGAAGCGTCCGTAAAAGGACGCGGAGGATCGAACCGGTGAACGTTGAAAAGTTCTCGGATGAGCTGTGGGGAGGAGTAAAAGTCTAATCAAACGTGGAGATATCTCGTTCTCTCCGAAATAGCTTTTGGGCTAGCCTCGAGCGTTGCGTAACGGGGGTAGAGCACTGGATGAAACGAAGGGTCTACCCGACTACTTCCTTCAACCAAACTCCGAATACCGTTGCGTATGAGCTCGGGAGTCAGTCTACGAGGGATAACCTTCGTGGTCAAAAGGGAAAGAACCCAGATCGCCGGCTAAGGTCCCCAATCCATGCCAAGTGACTAAGGAAGTCGGATTGCTGTGACAGCGAGGATGTTGGCTTAGAAGCAGCCACCATTTAAACAGTGCGTAATAGCTGACTCGTCGAGCAACCCGGTGCCGATAATGATCGGGACTAAGCATGGTACCGAAGCCGCGGATTCCTGCAGTAACATGCAGGAGTGGTAGGAGAGCGTAGCTGTCGGCTGTGAAGGCATACCGTAAGGAGTGCTGGAGCGGCAGCTAGTGAGAATGCCGGTATGAGTAACGAGAAAGCAGGTGAAAATCCTGCTCGCCGTAAGCCTAAGGTTTCCTGGGGAAGGTAAATCCGCCCAGGGTTAGTCGGACCCTAAGTTCAGGCTGAAAAGCGTAGACGATGGATAGCAGGTTAATATTCCTGCACTATGCGTGGCGGTTGATTCGCGAATGACGCATCTACAAACCAGATCCACCGGCTAGACGTGGTGGTTGGGACGGTCGTAAGGCCGTACCTCGAGGCCAATTTGTTGCCGAAGTCTGGGTCGCAGGTGCCGAGAAAATCTTCGCGAGGACAAGACGCATATCCGTACTAAAACTGACACAGGTAGGCGAGGAGAGTATCCTCAGGCGCTCGAGAGAACTGTTGTTAAGGAACTAGGCAATTTTACCCCGTAACTTCGGGAGAAGGGGTCCCTCACGAAAGGCTGCATTTATGTAGCCTAGTAGTAGGGCGCAGAGAAACGGCTCTGGGAACTGTTTATCAAAAACACAGGTCTCTGCTAACTCGTAAGAGGATGTATAGAGACCGACGCTTGCCCACTACGGGAAGGTCACGGAAGTCGGTCATTGGGAGTAATCCTGAGAAGCTGGCAACCCAAGCCCCCGTGAAGGGCGGCCGTAACTATGACGGTCC
>CAZTVF010000128.1:0-13817 GCA_964616985.1 uncultured Planctomycetaceae bacterium | reverse complement strand
GCGCAATACCTAACAAGCGCCGAACGCGCTACGCCTGCATTGGAGACGCTCTAGGGCACGAATATGGGGACAGATCGAATGTTATTTCACCCAGTCGCGGCTGTCGGGGACGGGCAGCCAGGCGCCGGCTTGGAGGGCGGATTGCTGCGAGACCAGGCCGGGCAGGGTCATGTCCATGGACTCGTGGATGCCGATGGGGCAGGGGGCGAGGCCCTTGATGGCGTTGAGGAAGTCGAGCACCTCGAAGTAGTCGCCGCCGCCGTGGCCGGCGCGGCGGGCGGCCTCGGGCGGGTTGCGCCAGATCGCGGGCATGTACTTGTCGGCCAACTCATCGATCTGCATCAATGCGTCCAGGCTGGTCCACCGCATGTCCTTGCTCAGCGAACGCAGCCAGATCTTCGCCTGGTCCACCGGGCCGCCGCGGGCCGACTCGTAGCAGCCGTCGGTGCCCTGGAGCTGGTAGTTGGTCATCGAGTGCGGGCGGTCGGAGACCATGTCCACGCGGATCTTGATCAGGGCGCCGCGGGCGGTCTTGCACAGCATCACGGGCGTGAGCTGGCCGTAGGGCTCGCCGCGGGGGTCGCGGTAGTGCGGCGAGGCGTCCTCGCACGAGACGCGCGTGACGCGGTCGCCGGGCATCCACTGCAGGATCGGCCCCAGGCTGTGCGTGCAGTAAGTCACGCCCGCGATGCCGGTCTGCCATTTGCGCCGCCAGGTGGTGATCTCGTTGAGGCCCTTGAGCTCGTGGATGTACTCGCCCTCGGCGTAGTAGACCTGGCCGAACAGCCCGGCGGCGGCCAGCGACTTGACCAGCACGTTGGGGGCCATGTAGGTGTAGTTCTCGGCCATCATGTAGATGCCCTTGGACGCGGCGGCGGCCTGCGTGAGCTGGCGGCACTCGTCGATGTTGACGCCGGCCGTCACCTCGCACAGGACGCTGAGATTGTGCTGCAGGGCGGCGATGGCCTGCGGGGCGTGGAACTGCATCGGCGTGCCGATGACGACGGCGTCGAGGGTCGACTTGTCGAGCATGGCCTCGCAGTCGGTGTACTTCTCGGCCGCCCCCATGGCCGCGGCGCAGGCGTCGAGCCGGTCGGCATTGGTGTCGCACACGGCGTGGATGCGGGCGCCGTTGGCCTCCAGGGCCGAGCGAAAACTGCCGCCTCTGCCGGCGGCGCCGACGAGGCCCACGTTGATCTTCTCAAGCACGGCCATGATGAAGCTCCTTGGTTGTGCGGACAGAGATACACCGGCGGGCCGCTTGCGTCAATACGCTGGCCGAAGATTGGCCCGGTGACCGAATGTCCACCGCATCGGCGGGGGGCGTCTGCAATTGTGCATAACGAAGAGGGTTATGGCTGCTCGCCGCGGCGAGCAAAGAAGTTGCGTGTTTGATAGGTATGTGAATGGATGGATCGGCAGGGGGAAAATTCACGCATCCACCGGCGGGGGACCTAGAATTCATTCAAAAGTGCCTGGGCGGCAGAGATTGCCCAGGCGGAACTGGCAAGACAAAAAAATTACCCAGACCACTCAAGTTATCCAGATTAACTTCCGATATAAAGTGGGCATGGGTTAGGGCGCAGGCAGTAACAATAAGGATGGAACGATGGTCACACTGAATGGCGAATGGATCGAGTTCAAGTTCTTCCGCCCCGCGGCGAAGCAGGTTCACCTTGCCGGTGACTTCAACAACTGGCGCGAAGGCGAACTGCCGATGGTCCACTGCGGCGACGGCTACTGGAAGGCCCGCCTGCGGCTGCCGGCAGGGGAGTTCCGCTTCCGTTACTGTGCCGACGGCGAGTGGTTCACCGACTTCGCCGCCTTCGGCGTCGAGCCCAGCCGCTTCGGCCTCGACAGCATCCTCCGCGTCCCGGCCCGCGCACTGCACATGAAGCACGCCGTCGTCCACGCTCCTGCTGCCCCCGCCGCAGCCGCCTGATTCCCCAAACAACAAGGGGCGCACGTTCATCGCGTGCGCCCCTTTTCTATTGGCTCACCGCCCCGACGGGACGGCGGATAAGACTACTTCTTGGGCTTCTCTTCCGCGTCCTCTTCCTCTAACTCCTCGTCCTCATCCTCGTCATCATCATCATCATCGTCGTCATCATCTTCGTCGTCATCGCCATCATCGTCATCGTCGTCTTCATCATCGTCATCGAGGTCTTCATCGTCCTCGTCTAGATCCTCGTCATCATCCTCATCCTCGTCTTCATCGAGATCCTCATCGTCGAGATCCTCATCGTCGAGATCCTCGTCTTCCTCGACGAGGTCCTCTTCGCTGGGCTGCCCGGCGGCGACTTCGAGGTCGTCGCTCGCTTCCTTGGCCTGGGACTCGGCTGCGGGCTCGGCGGCAGCGGCGCCTTCGGCGGCGGGCGCCGGGGCGGCCGTCGTCGGCTCGTCTTCGGTCTCATCGCCCTCGGGGGTCGCGACGGGCTTGGCCGCCCTCGCGCCGGCCTTCAGCTCCTCCACGCGGGGGAGGTCTTCGAGGCTGGCCAGGCCGAACACCTCGAGGAACCGCTTGCTCGTGCCGTACAGCATGGGGCGGCCCAGCACCTCGGCCCGCCCGACGATCTTGACCAGTTGCTTCTCCATCAGGCCGCGAAGAACCTCGCCGCTGGCGACGCCGCGGATGGCCTCGATGTCGGCGCGAAGGATCGGCTGGCGGTAGGCGATGATGGCCAGCGTCTCCATGGCGGCGCTGGACAGGCGGGTGTCGGCCCGCACCTGCAGCAAGCGCGAAAGCACCTCGTGGAACTCGCCCAGCGTCATCATCTGGAAGCCGCCGGCGATCTCTTCGATGCGGAATGCGGCCCCGGCCTGCTCGTAGCGTTTGTTCAGCGAGACGATGGCGGCCTTGACGGCCTTGAGCGGCACCTGGGCGACGCTGGAGATCTTGGTCGGGGCTAGCGGCGAGTCGGTGGTGAACAGGATGGCCTCGACGACCGCGTTGATCTCCGCCTCGGTGGCGGGGCACTTGGGCTTGGCCGCCTCGGCCGCCGGCTGGATCGAAGCCGCCTCGGGCGACTGTGCCTCGCCTTCGGCCGGCACCGTCACCTCGGCCGGCTGGGACGCTTCGGCGGACTCATCCTGCGTCGGGGCGGGGGCGGCGTCCTGAGCGTCCTCCGCGGGCGTCGCGGCGGGCTCTTCCCGGAGTGCTTCCGCCTCGGCGGGCTCGGCGGCGGCGGGGGTCTCAGCGGCGCCATCGGTCTCCTGCGCAGGCGCTTGTGCCGCGGCCGTCTCCGGGCTCTGCTCGGGCTCTGCGGCCTGTTGCGGGGCCTCCGGTGCAGTGGTGTCCGTGGGCGTCGCCTCGATATTTCCATCCGGCGGGGCGAGTTGCTCGCCCTCGGCCAGCGTCTGCTTCTTCTTCGGTTTACTCATGGTTCACAAAGCATATCCATCCCGCCGCGATTGGCAAGAAGGTTTGGCATCTCTGCAGGGCAATACCAGATGCGGCTATGCAGTAGCGCGGGCATCCTGCCCACGAGTGTCGCGGCCGTCTCGGCCGCGGCAGAAATACCGAGGGCAAGATGCCCTCGATACTCGCGGGCGAGACGCCCGCGCCACGGATGCCGTCTACTTCCGCACCGCCGCGCGGTCCATCACGTACCACGCGACGACGAGGGGCTGATCGGCGCTGCTGCGGGTGTGATGGTCCTCACCGGCGTGGACGATCACGACGTCGCCGGCCTGAAGATCATATTCGACGCCGTCGATGGGAATGACGCCCTTTCCCTGCAGCACGAGGAACACCTCGTCCACCTCGTGGACGTGGCGAGCTTCGGGGTGGGCGGTCTCGCCGGGCTTGAAGAGGTACACGCCGCCGCCGGCGACCTTGGCCTCGCCGAGTTCACCGGCCAGCAGGCAAAGCGGCGAGGGCTGAATATCCGTGGTGCGAAGCTTCTTCATCTCGTGGTCTCCTGGCGGCGATCATACGGAAATCGCGGGATTCCACCTAGGCAGAAAATCACATTTGGATATAATGAGAACGCATCGTTTTGGTCTTCGCTGACGGTTTGTGTTGCCGGGCTCGAGAGCCCAACCGGAGAAGGCCGGGCGATGGTCGTACCGGAAAGGCAGTAGCTTGAACGGTAGTGCCCCCCGAAACACAGGGCGCAAGCTATGCGTTTGCGCCGTTTTCGTCGCCTCGGTTCTGGCGACGGTCTTCGCCGGGTCCTCGTACGCGCAGGCGCCGCAGGCGCCGCAGGCGGCGACGGCCGGGCGGGCCCAGGCGCTCCTGCGCGAGCTGGGCGCCGAAGTGCCCGCCGCCATGAGGGCCACGCGCGAACTGCTCATCGGCAAGTGGACTCCTGACAACCCCAGCTGCGTGGCATACCTCGCCGTCGGCGACGTGCAGAGCGGCCGCGTGAAGGGGCTGGCGATGAATCCCGAGGGCGGCATCGGCATGCGGTTGGCCTCGCTGTACCTGGGCCCCAGCCGCGGCAAGGACCCCAAGACCGACTACTACTGGCACCAGGGCCTCTACCGCAAGGTGCTGACGAACCAGGCGGCCGACGCCCGCAAGGGCCTGGCGCTGCACGCGCCGCTGTCGGCCAAGGCGGCGGAGCTGGCCGCCTTCTTCGCGGGGCAGGCTTCCTGGCCGGACTCGCTGGAGCCTCTGAAGCTGGACGACGAGAACTCGCTTTGGCCGCTGTACTGCCTGGACAAGCTCAATGATGCCGTCGCCGCCAAGGACCTCCCCGCCGCACGCACGTGGTCGCGCGAGCTCGCCGGCGCCGCCTTCGCGATGGAAGACCTGCTCAAGTGGGCGGAGTTCCTGCTGAACAACCAACTCGCCTCGCTCGACTTCCAGGCCAAGTGCGAGCCGCTGTTCATCAGCACCGAGAATGCCTTCGTCGACAAATACGTGCCACAGGGGGATATCGGCGGGTATCCCGGCGGGACGCTGGGGCTGCACCAGTTGGAGAACTACCTCGAGGTGGAGCACCAGGCCGAGCAGTTGTACTCGGTACCCGACCGATATGTGTCCACCTTGGCCAAGGACGCCAACACGCTGCCCGCGGCCAGGCTGCTGCCGCCGGATGTGCGCGGGGCGTTCGCCCAGCTGCGGGAGAAGCTTTCGCCGGCCAATCGCACGACGTGGGACCGCGCCGCTGTCGCGCCGTTCGAGCGGAGCTACATGGCCAACATGCTCTATCGCAGCCAGCGGGCGGAGGTCATCGAGCGCGTGGGCGTCGCCTTGGAAAGGCTCGACGCCGCCGACAAGGCCGCCACGGTCGACGCACTGATGGACGCGATCTTCTACCGCGGCGGCACCCCGTTGGCGGGGCTGGAGTGGGCCGACCGCTATGACCAGCGCCTGATGGATAACGCCAAGGACATCACCGGCTTGCCCGGCCAGGCGCTGACTGCTGCGTATCAACGCATGCGGCAGATGATGGCCAACAAGGCGACCTACGCCTCGGTGCTGACGCTGCGCGAGGCGATGGATACCAGGCGGCTGGACTGCATCCGCGCCACCGACATGATCGGCAGCCTGTACCGCAACGCGGGGAAGGGGGGCTTCCTCTCGATCCGCTGGTGCGCGGGGCAGGAGGCGCACACGATCGCGGCCGTGGAGGTTGACCGGGAATCGCGACATATCGCGATCATCGACGGCCTGGCCGGTGCGCCGACCATGCTGGAGACGTGGCCGTCGGCGTTCTACCGCGGCCACGATTGGCCCGCAGCGCTGCGTATCAACGCCGACATCTACGCGGTGGAGCTCTCCGGCCGTGGGCTGGACAACTACGTATGGATGGAAGGCTATATCGTTCGCGGCCCCTCCGCCGGCGAACTGACTCGCGCCGAGATTCCCTACCGCGACGACTGCCCCAAGACCACCTCCGAGAAGGTCTTCGCCGGCCCGTACCCTGACGCCAAGGCGAGCAAGTAGGCCCAGGTGCCGGCGAAGGCAAAACACCTCTCCCGCTTCCATTCCCGCCCGGCCGATAGCATGTTATATGACTCCACCATGGCTGACAGCACGCCCCATCGCCCATCGCGGCCTGCACGATCAGGCCTCGGGTGCCCCCGAGAATAGCCTCGCCGCCTTCGCGGTCGCCGTCGCGGCGGGTTACCCCGCCGAGCTTGACGTTCACATGCTGGCCGATGGTGAGATCGCGGTCTTTCATGACTTCGACCTGCAACGGATGACGGGACTGTCGCGGCCGATCGAGTCCTGCACGGCTGCGGATATTCGCCCGTTGAGGCTTGCGGGCACGGGCGAGCCGATCCCGCTTCTGCGGCAGGTGCTGGACCTGGTGGGCGGGCGCGCGGGCCTGCTGGTGGAGATCAAGAACGACCGCCGCCGCGACCGCCGATGCGAACAGGCCGTCGCCCGCATCCTCGATGACTATGCGGGTCCCTTCGCGGTGCAATCGTTCAACCCGTTTTCCGTCGCGTGGTTCGCCCGCCATCGGCCCCGGATGGCGCGAGGCCAGCTGGCGTGCAAATTCAGAGGCGAAGCAGTCAGCTGGCACCGCAAACTGCTGTTGTCGAACCTGGCGATGAACATCCTCAGCCGGCCTCACTTCATCGCCTACAAGTTCGACGAACTGCCGCGACTGGCCGTCACACGCTGCCGCCGCGCCGGCCTGCCCGTCCTTGCCTGGACCGTCCGCTCGCCGCAGGATCAGCAACGCGTCGCCCCCCACTGCGACAACATCATCTTCGAATCCATCCGCCCCTGACAGGCCTACCGAACCTGGGCCCGCGAGGATATAGTCACCCGCAGGAGACGCACATGGACCTCGAAGCGCATCCGTATTTTGAGCGATGGCAGGACCCCAAGACCGGGATCGTCAGCCATATTCTCACCCGGCGGGTGGCCCCGCTGCAGAAGAACTTCTACTTCGTGAACTCCTCGTTCTCTGCCGACGGGGCGTGGCTGTGGTTCGAAGCAGGCTGGCCGCCCAACCCGATGCGCACGCTCGCGGCCGTGTCATTGCAGGCGGAAGACATCCGCCATTTCCCGGCGGCCGGGTTCTGCAGCGAGAGCTCGCTGCTGGCCGGCGAGGGCCGATCCTGCTACTTCGCCATGGGAACGTCGGTGCACGAGCAATCGCTCGATGGCGACACCCGCCTGGTCGCCACGGTGCCGGCGGACTACATCGCCGGCCGCCAATGCCTCGGCATCAGCACCCACCTGACGCTCTCGGCCGACGGGCGGCGCCTGCTGCTGGACGGGCCCATCGGCAACCGCTGGTTCCTGGCCACGATCGACCGCTTCAACGGCGAGTTTCGCCTGATCAGGGAGTTCGCGTTCCACTACAACCACAGCCAGTTCTCGCCCGTGGAGGCCGACCTGCTGGAGATTTCGCAGGACCATTGGCGCGACCCCGTCAGCGGGCGATACACGCACTACGACCATCGCATCTGGCTGATGAACACCTCGGGCACGATGTTCGAGCCGCTGGATCCGCAGTCGCTGGCCGCGCCGCACAAGGGCGCGTGCCATGAGTGGTGGGCGCCGGACGGCACGCTGTGCTGGATCGACTACGAGAAGGGTGGCTTCGAGTGCGACCTGTCCACGCGGCGAATCGACCACGTGTGGAAGCGGCCGCTTTGCCACGCCCATTGCGACCCCACGCGTCGCTATTGGGTGGCGGACCATTACCCCTATCGCTGGGACGAGCGGCCGGTGCAGGTCGTCTTTTTCGATCGCCAGACCGGCCGCGAGATCGAGATCGCCTCGGCGTTGCCCGTTCCATGCTGGCCGCGGGGGGCCTATCACCTCGACCCGCACCCTCGCTTCTCGCCGCGCGGAGACATGATCGTCTACATGACCACCGTCCGCGGCACGATCGACGTGGCCGTCACCCGCGTTGCCGACGTGCTGGCCAGCCTGTAGCTCACATCCCCAGCAGGCGGCAGATCGCCGGCCAGAGGTCCTGGAGCATCTTGGGCACGGATGCGAGGATCATCAGCGCGAAAACGGCCCGCACGGCACGGGTCGGAAGCGAGTGGGTGAGGTGGCCGCCGATGTAACTGCCGATCATCGCGGTCCCGGCCAGGCAGGCGCTGAGGATCAAGCTGCCTCTCACGCTGCCCATCTGCGGGTGTGACGCGAGCTGCATGTTCTTCACCAGCGCCCCCAGCCAGGCCATCGAGGCGATCAACGCCGACGAGTTGGCGATGGCGTTGCGGATGGGGATGTTGAGCACGTACTGCTGGGCGGGCACGGCGAGGGCGCCGCCGCCGAGGCCCGTGAGGCCGGCGAATACGCCCACGCCCAGCCCCAGCGAAATCTTCGGCACCCACGAGTGAGTCGCCACCTGCACCTCGCTGCTGCGCCCAGGCTTGGTGCCGCGGATGGCCCGGGTGATGTTCTCGGCGGCTACGTAGAGGAAGAACGCGCCCAGGAACCACCGCAGGAACTGGCCTGACACGAACTGGCTGGCGACCACGCCGATGGTCACGCCGATCAGTCCGCCGATCATCAGCAGTTTCACCACGCCCAGCCAGATCGCCTTGTTGCGCCAGTGGGCCGCCACCGCCGGGATCGACAGCAGGAAGTTCACGATCATGGCCGCGGCCATGTACTGGTGCGTCTGGTCCAGCCCGGCCGCCTGCGTGCCCAGAATCAGCACCATCGCCGGGATCATGATCGCCGAACCGCCGATGCCGAGCATGCCGCCCAGCAACCCCGCCACCGCGCCCGTCGCCATCAGCAGCCCATATTGATAGAACTCGTAATGCATCGGCCCATCAAACCGGAAACGCTGGACGCGAGTCAATAGGCGATCCTGCGGTGCGCGCAAGAAAGGACGGCCTGGTCGTGCCAAGCCGTCCATCAGCCGCAATGGCGACTGTCCTATCGAGTGCGGACTTTACGCCGCACCAAGAAGGCTGAACCCAGCAGCAGCAGGGCCATCGAGGCCGGTTCGGGAGTCGGTTGGCCTGAGAAGGGGATGATTTGCGCACTGATTCCGATGTAGTCGGGCGATGCCGAGATCATGGGGAAGTAGAACCCGATCACGTCGCCGACTTGGACCGTCAGGCCGTCGAGGGCCAGGGCCCCGCCGTCGCCGTCGGCGAAGCTGCAGGGCAAAGCGCGGCTGTAGATGTCATCCCACGCCACCGTCCCGCCCGTCAGCCGCTGCGAGTTGAGGTAGACGTCCCAGGCCGCCGAGCGTCCCACCGTGTCGCGGGCCTGCCACAGGTAGCCGGAGACGCCGATGATGCCGTCGAAGTCACTGGTCCAGATGATGTTCGCCATGCCGTTGGCGCCGCCCATCGCTGTGCCGGTTGGATGGACAATGATGTCGCCGACCAGCCAATCGTTGCGGTCGCTGGTGGCCTTGAAGAACGCCGGGATGTGCTCCGTCACCGGCCAGACCTGCCGCGCGTACGCGGGCTGGGTGACAGCGAAGTTGGAGTTCCAGGAGCTAATGAGCGGCAGGGGATTGTTGCCCTCGCGATACTGCCAGGCGCCGTTGGGATTGGCCAGATCGCTCCAATCGGCCGTGAGATCGAAGATGGCCGCCTCAGCCCGTGGTGAGCATGCCACGACGAACGCTACAGCGACCCCGATAATAAACCCGCGATTCATGTTCTCTCCTCGGCTGAGCAATATGGGCCGAGCGCCCCGGACCTTCGCACCGCAAGCCGCTTCTCCGGCGCGAATCGAGGCATTGTAGAGGTGCGGTTTTCGGTTCTGGACTAGATCGCCCCCAAGGGCAAGAATTCGGGTCGGGCTTCGACCCGCGCGTCGGTCGCCACGCCCATGCCTATTTCAGGATGTGTGAAAACAGAGGGATTCGAGGTGTCTTCGCGATGCGCCTCCCCGTCAGCACCTAGGTCAGAACATGCTATCCGCGCCGGGTGAACCCTCATCCCCGCTTACGGGCGGCACGGGAAAGGATTGGCAGCCGCCTCCAGCGAAGCGACAATGTGGCGACCGCACGCGATGACGCGGCGGCATCTTGGGAGAGGCGGGATGGCAGAGACAGCCGACAGCCCCGGGCCATGGATCATCCGACCCTCAACCCAACATGAATTGAGATTCGAACATGGGTGCGCAGTCGATTGCACGACCATGGCCGCTGATGTCGTCGCCGGGGGATCGATCCAAGGCTCGGCTCAACAGCCCGCCGCAAACCAGTAGATCCTCACAATTGATTATGCGACTGCGTCTGGCGGCGGCTTGCCGTTCGGCGCTGTTGAAGCCCCGGGGCGTCACCCGGATTTGACAGCGCCGAACGGCAAGCCGCCGCCAAAGCCTTACTCCCAGATCTAAACGTGAAGGGCTGCTAGTCAGGGAAAACGATCTTGCGCCCGGCCACCTGCATCGACTCGGCCGGCTCGAAGCTGGCAAAGATGCCCCATCCTCGGCCGCCTGCGCGGTCGAGGGCGATCACGAGCTCGTGCTGGCCTTCGTCCCACCGCAGGCGCGCCCGCGTCCGCTGGTACGGCGCCGGTGTGACCACGGCGCCTTCGGCAGCCACCGCCTGGCCGTCGACGAAGACGCGCACGCCGCCGTCGTGTCCGACGTGCAGGATCCACTGGCCGGCCTGGGCCGCCCGCACCTTGCGCGCCAGGTACACCACGCCCTGGTCCTCGCACAGGTCATGGATGTCCACAAACTCGCCTTTCGTCGCGACGGGCTTCCACCCGGCGTCCTGGTCCAGCCCGAGGTAGGGCGCGGCCGTGACGTCGCTCGAGGACAGGGGCCCCGACAGCTGCCAGCCACTGTTCAGAAACGGCGAGGTGCCCTGCGGGACCGCCGGGGGCTGGGCCAAGATGTCCCGCGCCAGCGCCACGAGGGCCTCACCGCCGGCTTCCTTCCAGAACCCGTCATGGGCGAAGGGCGCTACGGCGCGGTGCTGTCGGATATGGGCGTTGGCCTCGTCGAGGCCCATGCCCTGCGAGGCGGCCAGGAGGATGGTCGCCATGTTGCCCGCTCGCCCGATCCCTCCCATGCAGTGCACCAGCACCGGGCTGCGGTCCCGCATGACCTCCGCCGCCTTCTGCACCACCTGGCGGGCGAAGCCCTCGGTCAGGCGTTCGCGGTAACCGGACTGGCCGTACCCGAGGAAGCCGTCCCAGAAGGCCAGGTGCAGCCAGTACACGCTCGGCGGGAGATGGTGGACGTAGGCCATCGCAGTCGCTTCGCAGATCGAGACCAGGTTCAGGATGCTCCGCACGCCGGCCGCGGCGATGTCGCCGACGTCTTTGGGCATGGGGCACGAGCCCACCGCCAGTCGCGGAGAAACGAACTGGCCATCGTATCGGTCAAACACGGGCAGAGAACTCATCTTCAGGTCCTTCCGTGGCAATGGTGAGCATGCTGTTTCCATTCGCGGCCGTCAGCTCCTCGCCAATCGGCCCACTCCAGCCTCGCAACGCTCGGTTCATCTTCGCAGTGTATCAAGCCGCGGCCGCCGAGGCACGTCCAGAAGGCGGATTCCATCGGCAGGCGGAGGCTGAAGGCGAAGCTCAACGGGGGAGAGGCTTCTGACGACGGGAGCATTGCTGATCGAAAGCATCGATCCTGCGGCAACCGAGATGTACCTGTCGCATGTAGAAAACGGCATGAAGAAGCATTGCACCGAACGGGATTGGGGGCGGCTCGAAAGGGCGTTTCTCGTCATGGCGGGCAAGCTCAAGGACGTGCAGAACACTGAGGGCGATGAAGTGGCAGATTCGACGGGGGCTGTTGCGCTGGCATTCTACGGGGATGGAATCTGAACGGCTCACGATACTTCGCGTTCTTCATGCCCCTCGAACTACCACCTGCGACAGAAAGAGTGACCTGGGGCATCCTGACGAAGCTCCGGGCATGAGATGGCGAAAAGAAACTTACGCCTGACTGGAATGGACACTTGTTCAAAACATATCATTGTTCAGGTCGAAGCAGACAGGCTGAGTTGAAGGATTCCAGGACAAGAGGTCGGCGCGATACGAAGGCACAATCATGAGGACCCAAAGCCCTCGCCTTCTTTCTGAAGAGCCCCGATCCTGTCTTTGCGATCACAGGCTCATCTGCTCCGACCTTTTTTCTATAGGTGGTTCCCCGCAGATGTCTCGTTGCGGCTTATCCGCAGAATCCCATCGCTCCAAACACTCGGCGAGACGTGATATCCAGTCATGTACATACCTTATTACAAAAAAACGTTGATTCTTCAGACAAACTGTTTGTGGTGGAGCCTTCGCCAACGGTAATGTATTGAAGTAGAGGCGGCAAGCATATCTGTCCAAACGTCAAAGGAAGAGCCTATGGCGACAATCACGGGAAATACTCCAGACTTGACACCTCCGCAGAAGCGTTTTGAGGGCACGGCGAGGTGGGCGGTGGTGCAGGAACTCAAGCGGCTGGGCACAGCCCGCAATATCAACATCGCTCGGACGCAGAACCTTTCCCCCAGTGCCGTGGGATATGTGCTGCACCAACTTCGTGTGACCGGCTGCGCCAAGCGGATCAAGACCGGGCTCTATGAGTTCATCCACATGCCGGACAATCTCCATCACTGGGACGACGGCATCGACCCCGCGAAAGCGCCTCAGATTGAGGGTGATACCATGCCGAGGCAGATCATCAGCCTCCTCCGCCAAGCGCCCAAGGGCGCGCTCAGCTTTAAGGCGATCCAAAGATTCACTGGGTTGGCGCGTAACGTAGCTGGGGCGGTCTTGAGCGACTTGACGCGGCGAGGACACATCGTGCGGGTGCGTCGCGGGCTCTACGGACCGCAAGCGAATTCCACCGTAAACTAGCCTGCCGTCAAGCCAAACGGTTCAGCCGGAACGCAGGCAGCGTCCGAAGAATTGACCTGGGGCATCCTGGCGATTCTGGCGGCTGTCCTGGCGGCAGCGTTGGCGTAGGTCGAACCCATTTCGCCCGTTTTGATCAGCGGCTGCTTTTCGTGTCCGGTCCTCGCCGGCGGCGCTTCTTCTTGGGTGGGATTCTCGGTGGACCGTTCTTGCGAGCTTCGCGATCTTCCATGCCGAACGTCTTGGGCTTTTCCGTCGGGTAGTTGCCCGATGCCTGGGGCTTTGTGTCGCCAGAATCGGCAAAGCCGCCGAGCGTGCCGCCATTGCCCTTCGGCTTTGCTCCGACCGCGTCTCCGGTCGCCGGGGGCTTGTCCTGCTTCTTTGACTTCCGCCGCATGGCTTCGATATCGATCTTGACAGGGCTAAACGTCAATCCAGTGGGGAACACATCGACCGGGCGATTGGCGGCAAGGTCTCTAGCGATCTTGCGGCAGGCAGTCCTCATCTGCTCCATCGCTTCCTTGGAGATCCCGGCGACTGTGGCATCCACGAACAGTTTGCCTTGAGCCACCTCTTGAACAGCCAGGGCAAGTTGGTCGGCGACGGAGTCCTTCCGCAGGAAGCCACTGACTCCATTCTTGATCAGTTGGACGACGAACGATTCGTTGCTCGCCGTCGCCAAACCCAGCACGGCTACGCCCTGCATAATCCGCGACTTGTGCCAGCCGTCCTTGAACTTGGGAGAGTCCATGTCGAGGACGATGACATCCGGGGTGTTCCGCTTGTAGTGGATCAAGACATGGATCAGGATCATGCTGTCCGACGAACTATCGCGGATTTCCGCCAAGCGTATCTTGGGGGTTTTGGCGAGAGATGCTGCCACACGCCCGCGCACCTCGGCTTGGTCAGTGACCAGCAAGACGTTGATCGGCTTTGCCCACATGCGGGACTCCTTCTGCAAAGGAAACGAGATGCCTCGGCGGAGATTGTACCGCGCTTGGGGGCGGGGCAAATGTTTTCGTCTCTCATCGGCTCGTTTTCCGCCCCTGAGCTGCTCTGTAGAAAACTCATGCCGCGGCGGCCATGGATGGTTGGACGTGCGCGTA
>CAZTVF010000127.1:0-14529 GCA_964616985.1 uncultured Planctomycetaceae bacterium | reverse complement strand
CCATACCTTGGCCAGCATCTCCTTGTGAAGCTTCAACGCCCATTCGGACGTGAAAGGCGCCAGCCTGTTTGACGGCACGCCGGCCAGATACTTCACAGTGGCAGCCCGAATGTTCTCCGCCTCGAGCGGGTTCAACTGGGCGCGGCTGTAGACGATCTTCCGAATCGCCGGGCGCAAGCCAGATGGGTCAATGGGTGTCTCGCCTGGAATGCTCCGCCAGTCCGCCATCAACGCGCCCACAATCTGCGAGCCGGGCCCGATAGCAGTTCTGCCATCGTCCGCTGCTCCATGAGTTCGATGTCCGTTGAGCCAACTGCCTGTCCCTCGAGGGCCGATGTCCCCTGCACCAGAGCCACGAGCGCCCTCGCCTTGGTGCGGGCCTGGCGTTCACGCATGGAGGCGATGTCATCAATCTGTGCCGGGGCCCAATACATCCCCAGCGCCCTGGCGATTGCAGAGACTGTCGAGAAGCTTGCCGTCACCTCGCCACCCAAGACCCTCTTCAAGGTGCTGATGGACACCCCGCACCTTCGCGTGAGCTCATCGTAAGGCATCGCCAACTCGCGCCGTCGTCGGTTCATGTTCTCCAGAATGTCGGTTTCTTGTGCCATAGCAGCTCTCCACTGCATGAATTATAGGTCATATAAGAGCTATCGTCAACATTAATACGGCTCGTGAACGGCCTTTGATATAGCTTCAGATCACATGACTACCTGCGCTGCAACCGTGCTGTATTCGGGGGATGCGAACGTTGTAAGATCCTATCCCTGCGATAGTTGGCCGCTGTCGCCCATCACGTTGCCAACGTGAATGTCGTGAGTTCGAGCCTCATCGCCCGCTCTGATGCCTCCTGGTGACAGCCGTTGCCAGGAGGCGTCATTAGTTGTCAGCCGTGACACAGGCTCCGCACCCCTCGCGAGTTACGACCCCCTCCCGAATGCCCGCCAGAGCCATCGGTTCTGCCAATCAATGACCCAACGATGACAGGCGCAGCCTGTAGTCCGTCACCGATTCCGGCACCGGTGCTGGCTGGGACGTCACTGAATCCGGCACCGATGGGGGGCAAAGAGTGCTATTGCCGGCGGGCAGGGAAACCGCCAAACCTGGACGCCCTGAACCTGCAAGACCTGCACAGGCTTCTTGCGGCCTCTCGCCGCGTCGCGCCCAGATCTATCACTGGGAGCTTGGCGCACTGGAGGATGACGCCGCTTGCCCGAGCCGTGCTCGCCATGGGCGCGAGGACGCTCCTCCGCCGGCGCAGATGATGCGCCTCAAGAGGCATTGTGGAACCGTCAGAGGAATCGTTCCGGCGAACTACTTTTGGCCGTGAAGGCGGGACTGGCGGCGGAATTGGCGTGGCGACATGCCGGTGGACTTCCGAAAGACGGCCGAGAACTTTGACGCGTTGGAGAAACCGGCTTCAGCGGCAACTACCGGCATGAGCTTGTCGGTGTGAGCCAGCAGCATCTTCGACCGCTCGATGCGCATCCGCCTCAGTGCCGCAGCCGGAGACATGCCAATTGCCGCTCGCAACTTCCGCTGGAGCGAGCGTCGCGATATGGACGTCCGCTCAAGCACATGGGCAACGCCGATTCGCTCGTGGGCATGGTCGCGCATGAAGCGCAGCGCCTTGGCCGCTTCCGGGTCGGTCACGGCCGCCACGTCCGTCGATTGCCGGTGAACGATCCCGATCGGGGGCAGGGCGATCCGCGGCTTGGCGAGGCTCTGGCCGGTGAGGATCTGGTGGAGCATCGCCGCGGCTTCGTACCCGACGCGCTCGCCCGGGGCGGCGATGCTGGACAGCGTCGGAAGTGAGAACCGGCCGGTGACGTCGTCGTTGTACATCCCGATGATGGATACGTCCTCGGGAATCCGCAGCCCCATCTCCGCGCAGACCTGCGAGATCTCCATGCCCATCGTGTCGTCGCTGGCCAGCAGGCCCAGCGGGCGGCCGGCATTGGCCAGCCACGAGCGGAATTCGCGGCTCCGGCCAATCGCCTGCGACCTATAACCCCCTTGGCGTGCCGACGCATTTCCCCCGAGGTAGAACGTCTGGCATTCGATCCCCGCCGGGGCGAGGACCTCCAGCATCCCCGAGCGCTTCTGACGGCAGGGGACGAAGTCCTGATACCCCACGTACGCGATATTCCGGAAGCCGGCTTGAATATAGTGCTGGCCTGCCAGGCGGCCCGATTCGACATGATCGATCAAGACGGCCGGCCCCGGATCGCCCTCTGGGCACGGGTCGGTCAGCGCGACCAGAGGCACGCCGACTCGGCGCCAGCGGCGAAGCAGTTTCTTGTCATAGAAGGTGGCGATGATGCCGTCGGGCCGGTACGAACCGCCACGCCAGAGTGCAGTCGTAACGGGCAGGCGTACGAATCGCCAGGGCAGGGCGGGGCGCGCGAAGGCCACGACGCCCCTGGCCACCTCGCGACCCAGCTCGAAGTCCATCTCCAGCACCAAGAGGATTGTCTTTGCCCGATGCGCCATTCGATCCTCCGCAACCCACAGCATACAAACTGGGTGGCCGAAAACGACAAGAAGCTGGACCAGAATGGCATAGAAAGGAGGACTGATGGCCGGTACGCTTGCGTGCAAGATCGGCCGGTCGGTCGGGTTGGCGATGCCGTCGACACGGGCGCGTCGCGCTCCGCGGCGAGCGGAACGCGTGCATCCTGTTACGCCAGGCGCCGGCGCGCCCAATGATGAGGAGCGACAAGAGCATGAGAGCTTCCTCCAATCGATGCTTGCTGGCGCAGGTCATCCTCGCAAGTTGTGCCTTGTCGGCTGGCACGCGGACCGCTTGGGGGGAGGAAGCCGCCCGCAACGTCGCGCCCGAGGCAACCGTCACCGCAAGCACCCGCCCCGCCGCGGCGGCGGCGGTTGCCGACGGCCTGCTGCCCGGTCCCGGCAACCGCGACGATGGGCGCAGCGTCTGGTGCATCAAAGAGGCGAAGGAGCTGCCGGCCTCGCTCGTGTTCACCTGGAAGGAGCCGGTCACGGTTTCGACCGTGGTCTACTACGGCCGCTCCCGCGCGTGGGGTTTCCAGGTCTTCAAGGACTACGCCGTCTACCTGGACGACGCCGAGAAGCCGGTCGTCGAGGGCGCCTTTCGCAACGGGCATGGCCCGCAGCCGGTGACGCTGCCCGCGCCGGTGCGGTTGCGCAAGCTGCGGCTCGAGTTCCGCTCGCAACATGGCGGCGAACCCGGCGCGACGGAGGTGCAAATCTTCTCGAAGCCGCCCGCGCAGGAGGAGCTGCTTGGTCACTTCACCGATCTGAAGCGCGACTTCCGCTACGCCTACTATCCCTCGCACAACCTGGTACGCATCTATCTGCCGCAGCCGCCGGCCGACGCCACGGACTGGCGCCTGGCGCTGCGCCCCGAAAAGGGCGGCACGGCGCTGGCCGAGCGCACCGGGAAGCTGCCGATGGCCGCGGGCGGCGAGGCGATGCCGGTGCCGGACCTGCCGGAAGGTGACTATGTCCTGGCGCTGACCCTGACCGGCGGCGCGCAGCCGATTGTCGAGGAGCGCCACATCCGCCGCGACCGGCCGGAGTGGGAGGGCCACAAGCTCGGGCGCGAGGACATCGTGATCCCGCCCTTCACGCCGCTGGCGGTCGAGGCCGACGGGCAAGTTGTGCGCAGCGTACTGCGGAGCCACACGCACGGCGAGGCGGGGCTCTGGACGCAGGTGCAAAGCCAAGGTCGCGATCTGCTCGCGGCGCCGGTACGTCTGGAAGTCATCCGCGGCAACACCATCCACAAAGCTGGGGGCAAACCCCCGCGCATCGTCGAGGCCACCAAGACGCGTGTCAGCGGCGAGGCCGATTGGACGGCCGGGGCGCTCTCGGGCACGACGCGCTTCGTCTACGACTACGACGGACTCAAGACGATCACGCTGAAGCTCTCCCCCACAGAGACCGAGATCGACCGCGTGCAGCTTGTGATCCCGTTGCGGGCCGCGGAGGCCTGGCTCATGCACCCGGTCACCACCGGGCTGCGACAGCATTACGCCGGTCGCATCCCGACCCTGAGCCCGGCCGAAGGGCCGACCATGCCCAAGGGGGCGGTACCGGGCGGCAGGGTGTGGGAATCGTCGAAGGTGCCCGACCGCCTCAACGGGGTCTTCGTGCCCTACATCTACCTGGGCGGCCCGGAGCGCGGCATCTGTTTCGCGGCGGACAACGACCGGGACTGGATCACGGACCCCAATACGCCCATGATGACGCTGGATCGCCAGGGCGATACGGTGGTTCTCCGCCTGAACCTGATCGCCAGGCCCGCGCGCCTCACGCGTGAGCGGACGATCACTTTCAGCCTTCAGGCCACCCCCGCAAAGCCCATGCCCGAGCAGCCCTACAACTGGCGTCGCTGGTGGGCTAACACGGGCACAAACAGAGATGTCGAGGATGTCGGGATCGGCTTCTGGGGCGGCAATGGCTACTGGGGCGGACGCCATTTTGCCACGTCGGTCTTCCCGGATGGCAAGGATTACACCTTCTGGGAGAAGCTGGCCGAACAACGCCGGACGGGCAAGCTGGACAAGGAATACGAACAGCAGTGGTTTGCCCGGTATTCCGACCTGTCCGCGAAGCAACGCGGTGAGTTCGAGCCTGCCATGCGAGCCGGATTTCAATGGTCCAGTTTTACGCCCGCGAATGGTCCGGAGACGACCAAGTACCATTACGTGATCCCCTACACCAACGCGCGCGGCGCGAGTTTCGAGACGCCGGAGTTCCTCACCACCTATATCGACGAGTGGCTTTCCGGCGACATCGTCGATCCACGCTGGCACAACTACTCGACCTTCGAACGCCCCCGGCGGGTTCACACCGAGTTTCCCGGCTTCGCCTGCTGGTACCAGGTCGAACCGGTGCCCAGCCGCATCGACATGCTGCTCTTCTATCACAAGAAGATGCTTGAGACCTTTGCCGACGGCATCTACTGGGACAACTTCTTCCTGCAGCCGAACTACGCGCCCGCCGGAGCCGGCGGGCCGGGCTACGTGGACGACGACGGCCGGCCGCGGGCCGGGGTGAACCTGATGGGCTTCCGCGAACTGGTCAAGCGCACCGCCACCATGATGCACGTCATGGGCAAGCGTCCGATGACCTACATCCACATGACCAACGTCAACGTCGTGCCCATGCTCTCCTTCGGAACCGTCAACCTCGACTGGGAGTGGCGCGACCAGGGCAACTACGCCAGCATGGACTTGCAGGACCGCATGGACCTCGACCTGATCCTGGCCCACAACCTTGGCCTCCAGGCCGGCAACCTGTCCGTGGGCATCACCGGGAACATCCTCAAGGGCGGCGGCGGGGTCTCGCGCGAATGGCTGCACCGGACCGGCATGGCGGTGTGCTTCCCCCATGAGATCCGCATGCACGCGGGCGACCAAGCCGTCTCGTTGGTCCAGACCCAACTGGCGCGGTTCGGCTACGGCTTGCCGAACTGCCGCGTCTTCCGCTACTGGGAGGACGGCTTCCCGCTCCGGTCAGAGGGCGCCGAGATGCGGGCGCTGGTGCTGGCTCGCGGCGGCAAGGCCATGATCGCGATGGGCAACTACGGCCCGTCCAAAGCCGGCGGCGACGCCAACGCAACGCAACCGCGCGATGCCCCGTCACTGGAGGACTACGACGCCGGCCAGCGCGGGGTGAAAGAGCCGGCCGACCAGGCCAAGCCCGCCGCCCCGGCCGACAAGGACGAAACCTACACCGTCAAGCTCACGCTCGACCTGAAGGCCCTCGGCCTGGGCGAGAACGCGAAGGCCTACGACGCCGAAGTCCGCGCCGGCAGGCCCAAGGCCGCCCCCGGCGAGGCGAAGGAGCCGCCGCTGAAGAAGGCCCCCGCCAGTGCCCCGCCCGCCGGCGAACTGAAGCGCCTGGCGCCGGGCGTCTTCGAGTTGCCGATCGTGAGGAACGACTTCGTGCTGATCGCCGTGGAGTGACCGACATGATCGACACCTGGCGACCCCTGGGCAAAGCGGACAAGGCAGGCGCCTTCAAGGACCCTCGATATTGGATCTGGTGCGGGAGCGTCATCCGCGGCGACGACGGCCGCCACCACATGTTCGCCTCGCGCTGGTCGCGGGAGTACAACTTCAGCCACTGGGCCACCAAGTCGGAGGTCGTCCGCGCCGAAGCATCGCGGCCGGAGGGGCCGTACGAGTTCAAGCAGGTCGTCCTGGGCGCCCGGGGCCCGCAGTACTGGGACGGCTGCATGGCGCACAACCCCACCATCCATCGCCACGGCCGCAATTACATCCTGTTCTACACGGGCGTGACCTATCCGTTCGACATCACCCCCCAGAAGGGCTACTGCACCACGGCCGAGTATGCCGCGGTCCTGCACAGCAAACAGATCGGCCTGGCCCACGCCACCGACCCCGCGGGTCCGTGGACGCGGCTGGACGAGCCGATCCTGCGGCGCAACGCGCAAGGGTGGGACAACTTCTTTGTCAGCAACGCCGCCCCGGTGGTGCATGGGGACGGCTCGGTCCTGCTGATCTACAAGGGCCTGCGCAGCGCCCACGGGCTGGACTACTATCGCCGCCGAAGCGAGCCGCTGCACACCCTCACCCGGCCAGGCCAGAACCTCTTCCTGGGCGCAGCAGGGGCCAACCACTGGAAGGGCCCGTACCGCCGACTGAGCGCCGAGGCGATCCTGAAGCCCCAGACGCTCGACCTGGATCAGGGCATCGAAGACCCCTACGTTTGGCACAACGGCACGAACTATGAGATGCTCTGCAAGGACATGACCGGCAAGCTCTGCGGCGTCCATCACGGCGGCATCCATGCCTGGAGCGACAACGGCGTGGACTGGCGGCTGTGTGACAACCCGCTGGGATATGAGCGCAAGGTGCGCTGGACCGACGGCAGCCAGAGCGTGCAGGGACAACTCGAACGCTGCCAACTGCTGGTCGAAGGCGGCGTGCCGCAGTACATGTTCGCGGCCACCGGCGACGGGCCGGGAGGCTTTGCCAACATGACCCATTCCTTCAACGTCTGCATTCCGCTGGAGCCGGCGGCACGGCCGGCTACGCCGCCCAGCCCCGCCCGGAGAGAACAGCCATGACGGAAGAGCAGATCGCCCTGAAGTGGACCGATGCGCTGACCATCGGCATCGAGGGCAAGGGCTGGTCCGACACCTGCGAACCATATGACCGCCTGCCCGGCAGGGCGCAGGCGACGGTGCCCGCGGCCGTGTGGAACCTCAGCCGCAGCGCCACCGGCCTGTGCGTGCGGTTTCGGACCAACGCCTGTCATATCCATGCCCGCTGGGAGCTGCGCGACGCCATGCTCGAGGAGCCCAACTTCAATCGCTGCAGCTTCAGCGGCCTGGATCTCTACGGCCGCGACGGCGGCGGGGCGTGGCGGTGGGCGGCCTCGACGCAGAAGTTCGAGGGGCAGACCCCGCAGGTCGGCGTGGCCCAGTGGCTCGACGGCGTCGAGCGCGACTACCTGCTGTACCTGCCGCTGCGCAACCCGGTGCGGAAGCTGGAAATCGGCGTGCCCGAGACGGCCGCGCTGACTCCGCTGCCGCCACGGCGGGAGAAGCCGCTGGTCTTCTACGGCACGTCCATCGTCCACGGGGCGTACGCCTCGCACGGGGGGCTGGTCTATCCGGCCATCCTGGGCCGCCGCCTGGACCGGCCGGTGATCAACCTGGGCTTCTCCGGCAATGCCAGGATGGAGATCGAACTGGCCGACCTGCTGGCCGAACTCGACCCCGGCGTCTACATCCTCGACCCGCTGCCGAACATGAACCTCGAACTGGTCAACGAGCGCGCCGAGCGGTTCATCCGCCGCCTGCGGGAGCTTCGCCCCCGCACGCCCATCGTCCTGGTCGAGGACTTCCCGCGCACCAACGCCTGGATCATGCCCTACAAGCAGGCTGAGGACGCCAAGTGCCGCCGCTACCGCGAAATCCACGACCATCTCGCGGCCGACGGCGTGCGCGGCCTCCACTACGTGCCCGGGCAGGAACTGCTGGGCACCGACGGCGAGGCCTCCATCGACGGCATCCACCCCGGCGACCTGGGCTACATGCGCATGGCCGACCGGATCGAACCGGTGCTGAGGGCCCTCTGCGACAGCGGGAAGGCCGGCCGATGAACCCCAGGCCGAACGTCGTCTACTTCCTGGTCGACGACATGGGCTACGGCGACGCGTCTTGCCTGAACCCCTCCGGCCGGATCCAGACGCCCAACATCGACCGCCTGGCCGGCGAGGGCGTCACGTTCACCGATGCCCACTCGACCTCGGCCGTCTGCTCGCCGTCGCGCTACAGCGTGCTGACCGGCCGCTACAACTGGCGCTCGACGCTGCAGAAGGGGATCGTCGGCCTCTACGGCCGGCCGCTCATCGCGGCCGACCGCCTGACGGTGCCGGGCTTCCTGAGGCAGCACGGCTATCACACCTCCTGCATCGGCAAGTGGCACCTGGGCCAGGGCTGGGCCTTCGAGGCCGACGAGGCCGACTTCTACCCGCGGACCAACTACGGCCCCATCCGCAACGACCCCGAGGCCGAGATGGAGGCCACCGACCGCCAGCGGGCGCGTTGGCGCGAGGCGTTCTGCCGCCCGACCACCGGCGGGCCCACCACTCGCGGCTTCGACTACTACTTCGGCGTGGATATTCCGAACTGGCCGCCGTACTGCTTCATCGAAAACGACCGCACTGTCGGCACGCCCTCGGAGTTCCTGCCGGCGCGGCTGCTGGGGGACAACTTGGCCAGCATCGGCGGCCCGGCCATGCCGTACTGGCACTTCGAGCAACTCCTGCCCACGTGGGCGAAGAAGGCCGACCAGTACATCGCCCGCCGCGCCGCCGCCGGCGAGCCGTTCTTCCTGTACCTGCCCATGACCTCGCCGCACACGCCGCTGTCGGTCAACAAGCCCTGGATCGGACGCAGCGGCCTGAACAACCTCTACGCCGACCTGGTGATGGAGACCGATGACGTGCTAGGCCGCGTGCTGGCGTCGCTCGAGCGGCACGGCCTGGCCGACAACACGCTGGTGATCTTTGCCAGCGACAACGGCTGCGCGCACTACATCGGCGCGAAGCAAATGGAAGCGCAGGGCCACCGCCCCAGCGGGGCGTTCCGCGGCTACAAGTCCGACGCGTGGGACGGCGGGCACCGCATCCCGTGCCTGGCCCGCTGGCCGGGCGTGATCCAGCCGGGCGCCGCCTGCGACCAGCTCGTTTGCCTGGCCGACCTGATGGCGACCTGCGCCGACATCGTCGGCGAGCCCCTGCCCGAAAACGCCGGCGAGGACAGCGTCAGCCTGCTGCCGGTCTTCCGCGACCCGGCCGTCGCCGTTCGCGACCACCTGGTGCATCATTCGATCGAGGGCAAGTTCGCCATCCGCGACCGCCACTGGAAGCTGGTGCTCTGCCCGGGCTCGGGCGGCTGGACGAAGAACGACGCCCAGGCGGCCGGCGAAGGCCTGCCGCTGGTGCAGCTCTACAACCTGCGGGACGATCCGGGCGAGACGACGAATCTCCAGGCCCGCTACCCGGAGCAACTGAAGAAGATGGTCGCCCTGCTCAAGAGGCTTGTGGACGACGGCCGCAGCACCCCCGGCCCGCGCCAGGCCAACGACAGCCCGGTCGACATCTGGAAGCTCGATACCATGCCCGGCGTGGACCCATCGCGGCTGGATGACTATTGAACGAAGGAGAATGTGAGGCCATGTCAAAGAACGTCATTCTGGAAGACGAGGCGATCCGGGCGGAGTTCGATGGCGCGACCGGGGCGCTGCTGCGGTTGCAGAACAAGGCCACCGGCTGGGCGGTGCAGCGGCGGCCGGAGCACGCGATGTCTCTGCGCATGCTCGTGCCGCTGCCGGGAAGGCGCAACAACCCCGTGCTGGGCCAGCGGCAGAAGCTGGCCGCCCTCCAAGTCGGCCCCGACAGCCGGTCGGTCACGCTGGTCTGGAAGAACCTCCGCAGCGAGTTCGGCGGCGAGCACGACATCGCCTTCACCGCCCGCGTGACGCTGAGCGAGGCGGGGCTGACGTTCGAGTGTACGCTCGAGAACCGCTCGCCCCACGTGGTGGAGACCGTCTGCTACCCATGCATCGGCGACCTTTCGCGGCCCGAGGGCGCCGAGGGCCTGGAGCATCAGCACATCGGCTACGGCGGCATGGCCCGCCACGCGCTGTCGCCCACGTTCTCCAACCATCGCGGCTACTACGGCACCGACTATCCCATCCAGATCTCGGCCACGCCCGAGGCCCCGTTCGCGCTGGTGACGGCGCCGAAGGAAGGCCTGTACGTCGGCTGCCACGACACCAGCCTGGCCGAGATGGTGCAGTTCGTATTCGAACTCAAGCCCGGCTACGACAACTCGTTCACCAGCCGCGTGCCGGAGGGCGAAAGACTGGGCGACCAGGACGTCCGCATCGAATTCAACGTGGTGCATTTCCCGTTCGCGGCCGCCGGCGAGACGGCCTCGCTTTCGCCCATCCAGCTCACCCCCTACGCCGGCACGTGGCACAAGGGCGCCGACTGCTACAAGCGGTGGCGGGCCACCTGGTTCCGCCGGCCCGCCTGCCCCGACTGGGCCGCGAAAGTCCACTCGTGGCAGCAGATCCACATCAACTCGCCCGAGGATGAGCTTCGCTGTCGCTACAGCGACCTGGTGCAGTACGGCCGCGACTGCGCGAAGCACGGCGTGGCGGCCATCCAGCTCGTCGGCTGGAACGACGGCGGGCAGGACCGCGGCAACCCCTCGCACGACCACGACCCGCGGCTGGGCACGTGGCAGGAGCTGCGCGACGCCATCGCGGCCATCCAGGCCCTGGGCGTGAAGCTCATCCTGTTCAGCAAGTTCACCTGGGCCGACCGCAGCCAGGAGTGGTTCCGCCGCGAGCTGGTCAACTACGCCTGCACCGACCCGTACGGCGATTACCACGTCTACGGCGGCTACCAGTACCAGACCGCCACGCAACTGGCCGACATCAACACGCGGCGGCTAATCCCGATGTGCCAGAATTCCCCCGCCTGGCGCGAGATCGCCAACCGCGAGTTCCGCAAGCTGATCGCCCTGGGGGCCGCCGGCATGCTGTACGATGAGTGCCAGCACCACGGCGGCGCGCGGTACTGCTTCCACGGCGGCCACGGCCACCGCGTGCCCGCCCACGTCTTTGCGGGCGATCCGCTGCTGGAACGCGGCTTCCACGAGATCGCCAGGCGCGAGGCGCCGGACTTCTTCTTCGCCGGCGAGGCCTGCTGGGACATGCAGTATCGCCACTACAGCCTGTCGTACTTCCGCATCGGCTGCGGACACGTGCCGCTGCCGCGGTACGTCGACCCGTTTCAGAACCTCATGGTCGCCGTCACCGGCTACAACGACCGCGGCATGATCAACCAGTGCCTGCTGTGTCGCTACGTCATCAGCTACGAGCCGCTGAACTTCAAGGGCCGGCTCGACGACTATCCGCTGACGATGGAACACGGCAAGAAGGTCGACGCCCTCCGTCGCCGCTATAGCGCCTACCTGTGGGACGGCGAGTTCCGCGACACCCAGCACGCCAAGGTCACCGTCGGCGGCAAGGACCACGGCCCGTACTCCGTCTTCCGCACGGCCGACGGCAAGCGGGCCATCGTCATCGTCAACGACGACGCCCGAAGCGAGATCCTCGCGGCCGTGGAGTTCGAGGGCGGCCCATCGGGCCCGTGTGTCATCGTCAGCCCCGACCACCCCGACGAGCGGCCGGTGGTCGGGCCGATCTTGATCGGCCCCGAATCGGCCGTGGTGGTGCTGGAGCGATAGCCGCACCTGCGCTGGCCGCGGCACGCGTCGGCGCCGGGCAAGCGACTGCTGGACACCCGCGCCTGGAACGACACCAAGGACAGTTGACGTGCTTATCAGCTTCTGATAAGGTGAGCGCATGCAAGAGAACCCTGCTCGAAAGATCGAGCGATCCTCGCTCGCCGGACAGGTGGCGGGAATGCTCCGGACCGAGATCGTCGGTCTCACGCCGGGCGAGAGATTGCCCGGCATGCACGAGCTGTGCCGCCGCTACGACGTCAGCATAAACACCGTCGGCATGGCGCTGGCCCTGTTGGAGCAGGGCGGGATCGTGGTTCGACGCAACGGCAACGGCGTGTTCGTGGCCGAGCAGGCCAATCGCCGGCGCATCGGCATTCTCTCGGAGTTGGACCTGTTCGATCCGCGGATCGGTCCGCACTGGCGGAGCGTCGCGGGCAACGTGAAGGCCGCACTGGAAACGGCGGGGCACGTTCCCCACCTCTACGTCGGCAACGCCCACGACCTCCGGGTTATGAGCCCAATATGCTCGACCGCCCGAAGTCCATGCTTTTTCGTAAGTTACGGAATTGACTGTCCGTTAGGCCAAACTCTTCTCTTCACCAGGATAACCAGGATGACCAGGATGTGCACGATTTTAGTTGCACTTTAGTTGCACCTGGGGCCAAAAACTGGGCGAAAACAGCTTGTCGGGTTTGGCCCAATGTTGCCCGTGAGAGCCTTGAGCAGGCCAGGATGTCCGTCTGATGCTTGACCAGGTTCGGGGGTGAAGGTTGTCAGGAGATCGTTGCAGAGTAGGATAGGCCGGCGTGGACAAGGGCCTGTACATCGCCGTCTTCGTGCTGACCAGACGACTGCGTCTCCGCGTCGGCGCCTTGGGCACCTTCACGTTCCGCGCCGGCGTGTACCTGTACGTCGGCAGCGCGCAGCGGAACCTGGCGGCCAGGATCGAACGCCATGGACGAAGGGACAAGCCCCTGCGTTGGCACATCGACTACCTGTCAACGAAGGCCACGATGCTGGGGGCGATTCTCGTGCCCGGCTCGCGCCGGCAGGAGTGCGGCTTGGCGCGGAAGGTCGCTGCCCTGCATCCGCGGATCATCCCAAGATTCGGATCGTCCGACTGCGGATGCGAAGGACATCTGTTCTACGCGGGTCCGTCCTTCAGCTTTGCCGGATAGCCGTTGAGCACGCCATTCCCCCAGGGATTCTCGCGGTATTACATTCTTGAGTCGGGCCGAGATCTCCGATGCGGAGAGGGGTGGGCATGCGGCAAAGGAGGCGTGGGGACAGCCCGGATCGGTCGGCCGGATTGCCAGAGCGCAAGCCGGGTGAGCTTGGCGCACAACGCGGGGCTGTTCAGATGGGAGACCAACCTTTGGATGGCAAGCTGACCGCTGGGGCAGCCTGCAGCAGAGGACTCGATAGCTTGCATGGCCAGATCAGGCGACCTTGCGGTAGTACGTCTTCAGCAGCCCGCCCAGACGCTCGCGGCAAAGGACTTCGCCTTCGCTGGGCATCGGAGTCTCGGGCTCGATGATCCGCCGGCCCAGAACCCTGTGCGGGCGTTCCCGGAGATAATGCTCGATATAAGAAGACACGACATATCTAACGTTCTTCTCCCCGAACAGGATCATCTTATCCAAGCATTCGGATTTGATGGCTAGGACGAACCTTTCCGCGTATGGGCTCAGGTTCGGGGACATCTTCGGGAGCTTCAACGCGCGCACGCCAGCGGCTCGAAGTGTCTGAGAAAACTTCTTGGTGTAAAGCGGATCGCGGTCGTGGATCAGGATCCTCTTGCCCTTGAGGAAGCCATCCTGGGCGTCGGTGAGATTCCTGGCCCACTGCATCATCTGCGTCTCGCATGGATCAGCATGGATGCCGACGATCTCGACCTTCCGGGTGGCAAGCTCGATCACGAAGAACACCAGGTAACGGGTCAAGCCCTTGAGTCCCCACGCCTCGACCGAAAAGAAATCGCAAGCGCAGGCACTTTCCCAGTGGCTCTTGATGAACGTGTTCCACGTGCTCTTGTAGGGCTTGTCGGGGTCGGGCAATAGGCCGGCATCGAGCATGACCCGCCGGACGGTTTGCCACGAAACTTTGTAGCCCAGGCCTTTGAGTTCGCCATGGATGTGGCCGTACCCCCACGATGGGTTGGCCTCGGCCATTTCGAGGACGAGCTTGCGGATGGAGTTGGCCTTCTTGGGCGCCGGCCCTCTCTTGCCGCTGCCATCATATTTGCGGGCCACCATCCATCTATGCCAGCGGAGGAGTGTGTTTGGGCTGAACAGCGTTCCGCACTGGCGCAGCAGATCCTTGCCCAGCTTCATCGCCGCCGTCGCCAGGCGACATTTCTGCGACTCGTTGAGGATAAGCCGCTTTCCGCCCAGCTTCTCGCGGAGCACCTGGTTCTCGGTTCGCAAGTAATCGATCACTTGCTGCTGTTGGCGGTTCATCCAGCCGGCAATGGCTACGACAAAGAACGTCCAGGGTTTGAGGTCCATAGGGTCGAAGATTCTACCGGCCAGCGGCGAAAAAGAAAGCTGCTCGTAGGCGGAGCCAGCATGGTCGTTGCAGGCTGCTTGGGGTGGCCTCACTGCCGAACGGCCTACCCCTCCACCAAGTGGAGGATGGAGGATGAGCATTCGCAAAAGGCCATTGACGCGGCTGGCGTAGCGGCTAGACTAGCCGAGTATGTCTGATACCAGAGCACTACGACTAACGGAGCTTGCGGATTG
>CAZTVF010000126.1:0-14934 GCA_964616985.1 uncultured Planctomycetaceae bacterium | reverse complement strand
CGTTGAACTTGATCGGAAACGCGCCGCGCCCGCCGCAGGCATTGATGAAGCGCTGCAGTTCATATCCGCGGGACACGGCTTCCGCCTCGGGAGTGCCGGTGACACGGATATAGCTCCGTTCCCAGAACGCCTTCCACCAGGCGGTATGCGCGGCGAAATCGGACACCGCGTCGTTGCGCGCTGCCAGCGCCGAAACGGCCTCGGTCCACGCCGCCAGCGTTTCCGGCTGCGCCGTAAGCGGATGGAGGGCGAACGCCAGCCGCGTGCACGGCGTCGCCGTGCGGAGGGCGGCGTCGCCCTCCCGCACCAGCCCCTCCCCGCGCAGCAGGGCGCCGAAGGTGCGGTTGTGCAGCGGGTCGCGGCCTTGCGGAATCCAGTCGGCCATGTCTTGGTGCTCCAGCGTGGCGGCCCAGCAGGAGGACGTATTGCGGTGGCACCAGATGACATCGCCGCCGGCATCCTTGACGATCGTCTCGTCCGTGCGCCAGTGGTCCAGCGCCACCCGCACCTCGACCGGGCGATCGGCCTCGATCTCAACCCGCACGACGGGCCGGTTGACATCGACCCAGAGGAGGAGAGTGAATGGTGAACGGTGAGTGGATATGATGCGGACTGCGCCAGCGGCAAGGTCGAGTTCCTGGCGGAAGACGGCGCCGGTGACGAAGGGATTGGGCGATAGGGAGACACGGATGCGGCCAAGCTTCAGCAACTGGGCCTTCTCATCCCACGCATCGGTCTTGCTGAGATAGAATAGCAGGTCGCCGTTTTCCTCAACCCAGACATTGAGGCCGATATCGCCGTTGCCCAGCGGCATCGACCCGGAGGAGTCTCGACTGGGCGAGTGCCAAATTAGGCTGCTGGGAACGGATGCCTCGGAAGGATCTGCCATTGGTAGAAACCTTTTAGTGTCGAATTTCGGGGGAAGCTTCACCGGTCATGGCCTCCATTTTCATTGGCATGAAACCGGCTTCGATACGGTTCTTCAGGCCCGGCCTTGGCGACAATCGCCGCGGGACGACTTCCGTCCACGTAATTGGTGCCCCACTTGAACCCGTCACGCCTGACGCCCCGGTAGGCATTGATGATGATCGGCGCGTCGGGCACCACGTTGTCCTCCACATGCAGCCCGCTGGTGCCGTCATCCAGATAGAGGCCGTTGCGCGGCTCCCAGCCTTCGATAATGCCCCGAGCCTTCACGTCCTCCCGGTCCAGCGTCAGGAAGTTACCCCGTACCACGGAGGTCTTCGCGGCCCTATCCTTGAAATACAAGGCGCCGCCATCGTGACACACCCGCAGGGGATAACGCACGCGGTTGTACTCCACCGTCACCTTGTAATCCTTGCCGGTCGGGAAAACCATCCAGCTGAAACTGCCGGCGATGCCGCAGTAGGGCACCTGTTCCACCAGATTGTGCGCGATACGCGTCTGTTGGCAGTAGCTGTTGAAGATGCCGTAGGAACCGCAATCCATCTGGCCGACGTGGTGGACATAACAATTCGCGATCTCGTTGGAAACGGGCAGGTCCTCCGGCCGTTGCCAGTCGAAATCCTCGGCGCAGCACTCACCGTGCGGCATGCCGACGTGAATGCCGTGGGCGCCGGTGTCGCACACCTCGCACCCGATCACGCGGTTGTTCCGGCAACCTTCCGCCAATCCGATGCCCGAGGCCCCCGTCTGGCGGACACGGCACTCTTCCAGTCGGCAATCCCACGCGTACGTCAGGTCAACCGCCGCCTGGATGCAATACTCCGGAAACTCGTCCTTCTTCCGGAGGGTGCCCGGTTTCTCGCGCCCGCACACCGGTCCCCCTTCATCCCAATACAACGGGGTGATCTGATGCCCATAGAAGCCGCCCAGCCCCGGCCTGTATCCGATCTCCGGGAGGCTCCACCCGGCGTGTTCCAAGGTCAACCCGCGAAACTCGACGTGCCGTACCGGCGCATCGAGCGTGCCGCGCAGACGCACCAGCGTCTCCAGTTTCGGCGCCACAAACTCCCCAGAGTTGGGGTCCTCACCCTCGGCCGGCAGGGTGTAGACCACTCCCTCCTTGCGATCCAGATACCATTCCCCGGGCGAATCCAGGAACCACAAGGCGTTCTCGATGGAAATCACATTTGCCGCCATCATGGACATCTGGCCCCAGTACCAGGTCAGAACGCCGAGGGGCGTCGCGCATGTCAGGATGTTGCCCGCCGCCTTGGCGATCGGAACCCGCATGGTCGTCCACCCGCCGACCACCTGGGCAAACAGTTCCATGTCGGTTTCCTTGCTGACCGCGGCCGGCCACGCTCCACCCGACTGCCACTGGGCGGGCAAGCCGGAAACCGCCACTTCGTTCCAGGTCTTGGCGCGCCACTCCTCATAACGCTTGCGGTCGGTGTTCATCTCCTTGGTGGGATACGGGTGCATGCGATGGATGAAGGTGAAACTCGGCCCCTGGTTCCCACTGGTGAGAGAGGCGCGTTGCAGCGGCTTGCCATCCCGCCACAGATTCCGGAACGGCCATGCGCCGTCCCGGGCTTCCGGCACGCTTGCGGCCCAGACCTTCCCCGTCACCGACAGCCGTCCGCCAAGGTCGCCCTCGACCTTGCTCCAGTTCCGGATGATCCGCCCGCCGCTCAGGACGGGCGTTTCCCCGTCCACGGCCCGGTACACCACCGGTCGCCCCGCCTGCCCGGAATCCGCGCCGTCCAGGGCGAAGGTCTCGGCCAACTCGTAGCGCCCACCGTGCAGCCACACGGTCACGCCGCCCTCCGGCAACACACCGTTCCGCTTGGCTTTCAGCTCGCGCACGGCGGCGCGCGCCCGGGTCAGAGTGGCGAAAGGCTTCTCCCGCGTGCCGGGGTTATTGTCCGAACCCCAAGGGGCAACGATGATGTCCATAATCCTTATTCCATTACCGCCAGGCAGCCGTGGATACGGAAGCGCGGCAGCGTGACTTGCAGACACCCTTTCTGCCAGCTCCAATCGATTTTCTGACCGCCGGGTTCCCAGGTCACCGCCCGCGGCTTCTTGGCGAGGCGAAGTTCGCAGGTGAAGGGGCCGACCTCCGGAATCTCGTCCACCCAGAGATCGCCGGTATTGAGCAAGCTCAAGTCACGTCCGGGATTCTGATTGACGAAGTGGACGAGCAATCGTCCATCGGCGGCGCGGCGCAGCGACAAGTCCACCCATGACGGCGCATTCGTGCCGACCAGCGGTTCCGGCTGGATATACTCGACCACTTCGCGCAGCCAGCGCAGCATCTGCGGGTCGCCGAGATGCCGGTACTGGGTGAAGATGTCGGTGCAGAGGTGGACGATGCGTCCCTTGCCCAGCCGGCGTGTGATGGCCGCCGGGACGCCCGCCGGCTCCGGATGCTCCTCGTCGAGCTGCCCGTGCATGGGCCAGTTGTTGGTGAGGTTGCGCGTCTCGAAGTTCATCTGGTCCCAAGATAGGTACAACGGATACAGTTCCCGCGCGGTGCCGTCGCCGGTCCCCGTCTCCACCCCATCCCAGGCGCTGTCCACGCCGGTGGGTTCGTCGGAGCTCTTCAGCAGAACGTGCCCGTCCTTGAACGCGTTGTAGCGGACCTGTTTCACGCCCAGCATCGCCCGCAGCGCCGGCGAGCGCAGGCTGGTGCCGGCGCTGAGCAGTTTGCCGCCTACGCGCACGAACGTCCCCAGCCGGGCGGCGGTCGCCTTGTCGAGAACCGGCTGGTCCGGCAGCACGATCAGGTCATAGGGCATGCTGTCGCTGACGCCCGATTCGTCGAGAATGTCCGGTGATCGGTGCAGGGCGGCGAGGGCCTTGTGCGCCCCCTCAACGCCGGAACCGCCCATGGTCGGGGTTGCCGGGTCGCTGACAAGGATCGCATTCCACCTGGCGCTGCGCGAGTGCACAAACAGGCCCTCGCGCTCCTTGAGGAAGCGGCGTACGGCAATGGCCTTGCCCATGCGCGAAGGCACCCAGGCGCCATTGCCCAGCGGGTAAGTCCAGTATCCAACCTGGCCGCCGGTCGCCGCCACGGACGCCGCCTCCTGCATCATGCGATCCACGGTCTTCGAGCGGCTGCGGACATGCTTGCGGACGTGAGTGAAACTGGTGTCGCAGACATATGCGTCGTAAGGGACATCGAGAGTGCCATACCATCGCATCATGCGCGCCATGTCGTTCAGATGGAGGAAGCCCGGCGAAAAGAAGTCTCCGCTGCGCCAGTCGAAGGGCGCGGCGAATTCGCGGCGCGGACTGACATTGCCGGCGCTGTAGACGCAGTCGGCCTTGAGCGATTTCACGAAGTCCCGGAACCGCGTGCGCCAGCCGTGCGTGATCTTGTTCCAACTCTTGGTGTATTCCGAGTGGAAGTCCGGACGCTTGATGGCGTCGCTCCACGGTTCCGTCCAGCCGGTGTCGGCGCGAAAGCGGGCGCGGCAGCGGTCGCAATAGCAAGGGCCCGGCCAGTCGCCGTCGACCCAGATGCCGTCGGGATCATACTGGGTGATGAGTTCGCGTAACTGCACGCTGACCCATTCCTCCCAGTAGCTGCTGAGTGGGCAGATCGCGTAGGCGATGAAACACTTGAAGTCGGCGAACCCGGCGTCGCATGGCTTGCCCTCGATCGTCCACTGGCGCCACTCGGGATGGCGTTCGCCGGCGATGCCATCCAGCAATCCGCTGTAATAGAGCACGAGCCGGGTGCCGGCCTCGCGGGTATACTCGCGAAAGGCTCTGCACATGTCCCGGCCTAGCATATTGTGCTCGGTCTTGAGCGAGCTGGGCCAGGTGGTGTAGCCGCTATGGCCCTTGGCGTAGATGCAGAGATACCCGAGCTCGAGCTGTTTGAGGAAGGGCACGACATTCTCACGCGTGGCACCGGAACCGTAAGGCCGGAACTGCACCTCGGGGTAATAGTCCACCAGCAGATTCATTGCGGAGTCCTGCAGCCAGTTCTTGCGGCCGGTCTTAGCCATGATTGTCTCCGGTTTTGTTTACAGCACGATGAGGGCAACGCCAGCCACGCAAAGCGCGACCCCGACGGCTTTTACCACCGAGAACTCCGCTCCCATCAGCAGGCACGCCGCCAGCAGAACCAGCACGGCCTTGGCGCCTTCGATAGCCGTCGGGTAGCCGGGGTTGGGCGCAAGGGCAATCGCCTTAATGTAGAACAAGTTACCCAGGAAGCTCAGGAGGGCCGCACCCGCAACCATCGCCAGCGCCCAAGGACCGATCCGGAAGGATTGTCGAGTGGCAACCAGATGTGCCGTGTTGAACAGGAAGCCGCCCAGGAAGACGTACAGCAGGAGCACCCCCGCTGAGACGCCCGTGATGCTGATCTTCTTGATGACCACCAGCATCGCCGCCAGCAGGACCATCGCCGCCACACCGTAGAGCTGCCACATGGTGTTGTCTCCACAAGAACTCTCGCCAAGCCGCCAAGCACAGGCGCCAAACGGTTTCGAGGTCGTATTTGCTCTCGTTGGGTGCATGCTATCCTCTCTAACAGGCACAGCAATGGACGCGTGGGGTATTTCTTTGTACATTCTGGGCATATGAAGCCCACTGGGAACCGACGCCCATCGCCGCGGCTGCTCTTCTCGCCGCGCAGATCCTCGATCGGCCAGATTCTTCTGGCGGGTCATCACATGGAAGCCATCGATCTACCTCCAATGCCGATGCGGCACTGGGGCATATACAGCATCGTTTTTGTCTTGGCTGGCCGGGGTCGCTACGAAGACTGTTTGGGCAGGAAGCAGCCGCTGGGACCTGGGGATTTGATGATCATGTTCCCACGGCACGGCTACCGCTACTGGGTGGACCCGCGTGAGGCGTGGAGCGAGGTGTATGTGCAGTTCAACGGCAAGGCGTTTGATCTTTGGCGAGATCATGGCCTGATCAGCCCAGATTGCCCTGTGCACCACCTGGAGCCTGTGCCGTACTGGCAGAACCGACTGGAGTCAGCCGTGGCCGGTGAATCCGCCGACGCCCCGGGAGATGCTCTTCGCCGGCTGTGCGGCCTGCAGCAACTCCTGGCCGATGCCATCGCTCATGGCCTGTCGCCCAAGGGCGCGACGCAGGCGTGGGCCACGGAAGCCAAGCGTGTTCTGGATGCCCTGCCACTCGACCGACCGGTGGACTGGGCCGAGCTGGCCTCCGCATTGGCCCTGTCGCATGATCGATTCCGCAAGAAGTTCAAAGCGATGACCGGCCAGTCGCCTGCGGGATATCTGATGCGCCGCCGCATTCAGGAGGCCGGGCGGATCCTCCGCTCCTCCAACCGCCCGATCAAGGAAATCGCCAGCATTCTCGGCTTTGCCGACGTCTACCATTTCACCCGACGGTTTGCCCAGCACGCAGGACTCGCTCCAGGGCGATTTCGTGACGTTGCCAGCCGTGGCGCAACGGGTGCGATTTCGTAGGGGTGCCAATCGGCAGCTCCGAACCGCACTGATGATATCACGTGATCTCCCACGCTTGCACATGAGCCAGCGTGGCTCCCCATGTGGAGAGAGGCGTGAGCCGTATGGCAGTGGCGGTAACATCCAGAGCAATGCGCACGATGCGTTGGTAGTTCTGTTCTGTTTCGAACGGCGTCCACCATTCTCCAGCTTCATCGAGCGTCTCTAGTCGGAACGCTTTGACTAGCGTTTCCGGTGGACTGGCCAATCGCTGATTCAACGGATGGGCGTGGGGCGTGCCCAGTCCGTTGGTGTGAAGATCACTGGGCGTCGCACGCCCCCAATCGTAAGCCACCCCACCGCAGGATGCGGTAGTTGACCCGCGCGTGCGATGCGCCGAACGGCGCCATGTCCATCGGCGCGTAGGCAGGCCGTCGCAATCACCGTGGGTACTGGAAGTGTCCGAACGGCTGCAACTACTGACGGATACACTGCTGGGCCAGCAAGACCGCTGGCAGGTCCACGGCCTTGATCGTGGCAAGAGGCTTGTCGAGCGAGAACGACAAGATGATACGAGTAGTCCGATCCGTGAAGAATGCCGAGCAGCTTCGTCTGCTCCTTCCCGCCATTTTGTCTTCACGGGTCTGTTGAGGTTCCGAACATGGAAAGCAGAGTGCCACGTAGCCCCCGAAAACCTGTCCATCGTCGGGCGAAAGGCTCGCTATGGACGGGTTCAAATATGAAAGAAATGGTCTGACGTATCGGTTGTTCTGCGGAGATTACCGCACGGTTCTTCCACCAGAACTGTGGCATTTGCTCTTCTTTTCGCCGCCCTACAACATTGGCCCCAAGCGAGGCAAGAAGGGCCAGATCAAGTTCCGTGGGGTGACGGCCTACCCTGACTGCCTGCCCGAAGACGTGTATCAGGCTCAGCAGCAGGAATTGCCTGCCTGCTGGTGTCCGGGCCACATGACGGACAACGCCTTCTTGGTCTACAACCACAAGGATCGGCACCGAAAGCGGTGCCTGCTCTGCCCGTGGTTGTGGTTCCCGCCGCCTGACGTGCTGACCCTGTACGATCATGTCATCTGGGACCGTCGTTCGACGATGAACCTTGAGCCGTCGTTCGTTCGTCCGCATCACGAAGACCTTTACGTGTTCCGCAGGCCGGGCGGAAGGCCGTCGTTCCACAACGGTGGCTGTAGCTCCGTCTGGCAGATTGACATGGTTCCGAGCAGCGGCGGCAGAGTTCCGTTCCCCTTGGAGCTTGCCCAACGGATCGTGCGGCTCTGGTGTCCACCGGGCGGCATCGTCTGCGATCCTTACAGCGGGACCGGCACCACGATGGTCGCCGCTCTGTTGGAGGGACGCAGCTTCGTCGGGGCAGAATTGATGCCCGACAACTTCCAGCGTTCCATCAAACGGTTCTTGGAGGCGGAAGAAGCTGATCGGCGGGATCGGGATGGTGCCAGATGACCACCTCCAACCAGTCCCCAACCCCTCCGGATGCCAAGGGCGGCAAGCCCCGTCGCCGGGGCCAGAAGGTTTTGATATCTTGTACATCCGGGGGCATGAGCGGCATCGCAACAACCCGACCTCCGCATCAGACCGCTGATGATTACGCAGCCACCACCTTGCGGAACTTGAAGAGGCTCATCGCCGCCCTCCAACAGAAGGAGAGGGAAATCGAAGACGTTCTGAATGTCCCCGCCGACGCCGACTCGGAGCAGGACGCATGATCGCCGATGGCCCCCGTCAACTCAGTTGGTACAAGGCACGTGGCTGCTACAAGAAGTTCTACCGGGGCCACGTCTACTACCTGCGGGGCGACAACAGCGGTGACGATCCCGCCCCCGCCCATCAACCGCACTCTTCCTGATGGCCCATTCCTGCAAGGCGACTTCGTAGTTCGCCTGCGTGTCGGGCGGCTACACCGCCAGATACACCCTCCAAGCCGTCGCCGGCTTCATCAACTGGGCAGCAGCCTGCCAAGGCGCCCACGACTTGGACAAGACGACCCATAGCAGTCGAAATCCGGCGGTGAACCTGGGCCTGGGAGAGCCCTTCTGCTCTGTCCGCCGCTTGTACACGGACAGTTGGCTCTCGGCGGCGAGCAGCCGGGCGGCCAGTGATGCGCGGGTGCGGAGGAACACTGCAATGAAACGCAGGAAGTACCCGAGCAGCTCGACGATGCATCCAAGCCCGTTCCGAAGGTTCCAAAAGACGCTGCCGACGGTATTCATGCGTCCCCGATAGCACGAACGGCCTTCGATGGCAACCTGCCGTAAGTCCTTATCCCACGGCCGCGACGGAATTATTCGGGGGGACAGGGGTGCAGAAGCTCCGGCGTGACGCGCGGCGATAGGGATTGGCCTTCAGCGAATGGCATGGTTGATCCTTTCCTCCCACACCGCCTCGACCATGGCGCGGAAGTTCTCCGGTGGAATGGGCGGGTTAATCTCGCTGGAACTGGCCACGAACATGCCGCCGGTCTGCAGCGCCCGCGTTTCGCGAATATGGCGGCGGACTTCGGCCTTCACCTGCGCCGGCGTGCCGCGTTCCATCAGGTCCACGCCGTCGACCCCGCCGGCCCAGACCAGCTCCGGCCAGGCGTTCTTCAGCTCGACAATGTCCATGCCGCAATTGGGTTCGAGGCAGTAGAAGCCGTCCACGTGGCAGGCGATCAAAGCAGGGATGACCTTCTTCCAGTTGCCGTCGCTGTGGTACAGCGCCTTGACCCCGTGCTCGTGCCAGGCGTCAGCCACCTGCCGGATGTAGGGATAGTGATACTCGTGCAGGAATTCCGGCCCGAAGATCGGCCCCTGCTTGGTGGCGAAATCCTCGGGAATGAGGATCACCGGCGACAGGACCGAGTCCGCAACCGCGTGGACGCGGCGGAGTTCCGCGGCCACCGACGCCTCCATGTACGCCTTAAGCACCTCGGGATAGTCGAGTTGGAAGAAGGTGAAGATCTCAAGGCCCATGCTGTCGAAGGGGTGACAGAAGCCGGTCCAGGAGAAGTTGAGGATGACCGTGTCTCCGGTCTTCGCCTGCAGATCGAGCATTCCGCGCCGGTACTCCTGGCGGGCGCGGACCGGATCGAAAGGGGCCTCGCGGATGGCCCGGGTGCGGGCAAGCAACCAGTCCCTCGCGCCCTCGGCGTCACTGAACGGCCGTGAGACGTGCCAGCCGGTCCAGTTGTCGTTCTGGATCACAAAACCATCGTGCGTAGTGACCCGCGCCGTGCCGCGCGGAGCGCAGGGTGGCATGACCAGATCGCAGGTCTGGCGGATGACCGCGCAGATGTCGTCCACGGTGTAGTTGAAGCCGTCGATGGTCTTGCCGGTCCAGTCGGCGATCAGGCGCGGGTTGTAGCTGAGCTGTTCCAGCACGGCGCAGCGGTCCACCGGCTGGTGGTTCAAGGTCGCCAGAACGCGTTCGAGCTTGGTCATGGCCGCTCCCCTTTCCGTGTTGCTCGGTAAGCCGCCTGAATGGCGGCAAACGCCAGCTTCCGGTTCCGGCGGTAATCCACCAATCCCTTGAGGTTCAGTTCGTTCCAGTAGCCGTTGTGCACCTTGCTGGGGTCGCGATAGTCGCTGAAGCAGAACGGGAAGGTTCCGACGATCTGGGGATAGCCCTTCGCCAGGGCGAGGATCTCGCGCAGCAGGTCGGCGTGGTAGTTCTCGCTCCACATGTCACGGCTGGCCGAGTAGCTCCCCGGGACGGAGTCGGCCCCGAACTCGGTCAGCAGCAGGGCCAGGTTCTGTTTCTTCGCCAGCACCTCGTCGAGCATCTTCCGCATTGGTGCCAGATCAATCGGCTCTTGCTTCACGGAATGGCGAACCGTGGCCGCTGAATGCTCTTCCTCTGGTGCCAGCCCCTTGCCGCCCCAGATCTTGTCGTACCACCCCCAGTAGGAGTTGATGCCAAGTACGTCCACGATGTCAGTGATGGGGCCGACGATGCCGTAGAGAGCGGCATAGGAGATCAACCGCGTCGGGTCCGCCTCGCGGATGGTAGCGGCGAGTTGCCGGAAGAAGGCCTCGGCCTCGGGGTTCCTGGTATTGCACTCGTTGCCGATGCTGTAGATGGCCACACTCGGGTGGTTGCGCGCCACGGCGATCATCTCGAGGGCCATCTGTTGCGCCAACGCCAGCCACTCGGGATCGGCGAAGCGCGTGCCGGTCTCCTGGTCGCCGGGGTGGTAGCAGTAGACTGGCGGCTCGATCCACACCAGCAGGCCAAGCCGATCGCAGGCGGCGTAGAAGGCGTCGTCCATCGGGTAGTGACAGCGGACGGCGTTGCAGCCGGCCTCCTTCATGAGGCGCAGGTCGGTTTCGATCTGTTCCGGCGTCATCACCAGGCCGGTCACGGGCGAATCGTAGACATAGCAGACGCCCTTGAGCGGATAGGGCAGGCCGTTGAGCTGCACCTTGCCGTCCTGCATGGCGAGGGTGCGAAAGCCGAACTGGAACTCCCGGCGGTCGAGCACGCTGCGGGCGGCGTCGAGCAGTTCGACCGTAACCGGCACGAGGTTCGGGGTCTCCGGCGTCCAGGCAGGCGTGTCGAAAAAAGGCACCCGCGCGGCAAGCGCGCCACCGGGACCGATGGGCGTTTCCCAGGAGAGGCCGTCACTGGAGATGCGCACCACCACGGCCCCACTCGAATCCCTCGATTCCGAATCGATTGATTCGACCCGCCCACTCATCGCCAGCTCCCAGCCAGTCGCTGCCGGAACGGCCTCCAGGCGCACATCGGCCAGGGATGGCCCTGCGGCAATCTCCAGGGAGACGCCGCGGTGGATGCCGCCGTAGTGGAAATAGCCAAGACAGGGCGGCCATTTGGTGATCAGGGACCGGTTGTCCACCTGCACGGCCAGATGGTTCATCCCGGGCTTCAGCTTGCCGGTGACATCCAGCACGAACTCCGTGTAGCCGCCCTCGTGGCCGCCGACCTTTTCGCCGTTGAGGTACACGTTGGCCATGTAGTTCACCGCGCCGAAGCGCAGCCGGGATCGCGCGTTGGCCGGCAAGTCGGCCACCTCGAACTCGCGGGCAAACCAGCAGACGCCCTCGAAGATGTCGTAGCGTTCGGCATACTTCTGCCACACGCCCGGCACCGGCACGTTCAGCCAGTGCCGCCGGTTCGCCTCCGGCCTGTGGAATCCGCCGTGGATGGCGTGGTACTTCGGGTCGAGATCAGCGACGAAGTCCCAGGTTCCGTTCAAGTCGATACTCATTGTTTTCTCCGGTGGTTTCTGGTCAGGTCTTCGATCCCCTGCAAGATCCGTTCGCTCTCCTGTAGATCCCTGGCCCAGGACAAATAGAACAGACACGACTCCGGGGGCAGAACCGCGAAGATCCGGCGGACGAGGTTCTCGTCGTAGCCGATCTGGAAGCACACCTTGCGCCCCGCGGCGACGATGCGCCGGCAGGCCGCGAGCACCGTCTCGAAGTCGGGGCCGTTGGGATCGGGCGATAACTGGATCATCTTCAGGTTGGGAATCTCCAGCAGCGCCGGGATCAGATGCAGCCCCACGGTGTGCCAGTGCGCCACCGCCGTCTCGACGCCGGCGCACAGCCGCACGTCGAGGTCGAGGAACAGGTCGCGATACATATCGGCCGACATCATGACCGCATCGTCCTCGGAGAACCAGAATCCCGTGCCAGGATGCCAGTAATTCAGCCAGCGGTGGGCGGTGCCGTTGAGCAGCGGGTTCAGGCGCGCCACCTCGCCCTGCATGGCCAGCAGCGCCTCCAATACCGCCTCGGCCAGGGCGCGGACCTCGTCCGGGCGGTCCGTCACGTCGTACATTAACGGCGTGCCGCCGCGCAGTTGGGAGATGGTGGTGGTCAACGACATAGACGCCTCGATGTTGACCCCGAACTCGCCGCGCGACTGACCGGCAAGATAGGCCAGCTCACGGCATATCCGCTGGAAATACGGGTTGTCCCGCCGGAAGCGGATGGCGCCCAGATCGGCGCAGGCTTCGAGCGGATTGTGCGGCTTCAGGACGCTCAGCTCCGGGCCCCACTCGATTCCCCCCGCCAGCAGCACCGCTTCGATCGCGCCGCCCATCTGCGGGGCGATGCAGGGCACGGTGTCGTCCGGCACGGCGGCCCGCGCCTCCCAGACGGCGCGGAAGTCGCGGCAGAAGGCGACGATGTCCTCGCCGTATCGGGTGTAGTCGTACCCCGCGCCGTTGTACATCGGGTGCCGCCAAGGGCCGATGGTGTCGAAGATCACCGGCGGCCGGTCGAGTGGATCGCCGCGCCAGAAGGCCCGGTAGCGGTCCCGCACTTCGGTCCAGTTGCGCTTCAGCATCAGGTTATCCCCCTCCAAGACTGCATCCCCGGACAATGTACGAACCCCCAGGGAATTCGCCCGAGCGGATGATCCGGCAGCGACTTGCCAATCAACGCCAGCGACAACAGGCGGAACCACGTCGGAAACATGGCGCCCCGCGTGGCTTCGCCGCGGAGCTGCGCATGCCCATACTCGAACGGTTCGTTACGGATGAACACAAAGCCGCCATCCGGCATCTGGTTGGTCAGCACCCAGTCGGCGGCTCTGGTCAGTGCCGCCTCGATGTCAGTGCGGCGGTAGTCTGTGAGTCGCATCATCCGGCAGAGCGGATCGATGGAATCGATGTCCTCGCAGGCGCTGGACATGAACGGCTCGGAGGGGTTGTGCACGCCCCAGCCGAACCCGCCGCTGGGGTTCTGCGTGGCGAGCACGGTGTCGATGGCACGCTCAAGGCGCGGAATCGCCACGCCGTCGTAGAAGAACAGCGGCCACCAGTGATAGGCCGCCTGGACGGCATGACTGCGCCACTTCGGATCGCCCGTGTCCACCGCACCCCAGACACCGGTGGCCGGGTTGATGTGATGCGTGGCCAGCCACTCGAGCAGCACGGCCACGGCATTGCCGGCGCGGGTATCGTTCTGGAAATCGCGCGCGTACTGGAGCAGCACGCCGACGTTCATGATCTCGTTGCCGGTCCAGGCGACCTGCGCCCCCCAGTCGCGCGCCTCCAGCCACCGGATCAGCGCATCCACATCACGCCACGGGTCGAGCCAGGCTAGCGGCTTGGCCGCCACCACGCCCAAACAGGCCAGCGCGGCAACGACGTGGCAGGTCAGGTGAGGGCGCCCACACCAGAGCGGGTCGTCCTTGTACCAGCCCTGGCCGAACATCACCGGATCGCGGAACAAGCCGTCGTCGTCATGGTGTGCCTGCAGGAAGGCAATCCACTCCGCGCGCTCCCCGGCGGGAAGCGCCTCCAGATCGCCCAGCAGATGCCGCGCCATGGCGGCGTAGGTGGACGAATAGAGGGTTGGCGCGGCGCAACCGACCGCATAGCGGTAGCGGCCGGCGCATGCCTTGGCAACAGCGTGCTGCCGGACAAATCCCAGGACGGCCTCACGGAGTTGATCGCTTGTGACGGTCATACCTCGCTCCCTCTGCCAGCGACGGGGATGACGCAACCCGCCAGCGGCTGGCGCACCGCACGGGCAAAGCGGCCCGCCGCCGCCGGGTCGAAATTGTCAGGCCTCGTTTGCAGACGGTATCGCCATGAAAATCCGCCCCCCTGGGCCGCCGGGAAGTTCGTGAACCAGTAATTGTTCATCACCCAGGACATGACCAGGCCGTTGTGCGGCGACAGCGACTCCTGCCACTTGCCGGTGTTGATACCGTTGACCTGCACCAGCGGGATATCGGGCGAGGCGACAACCGCGTTCCGATCCCCGCTTTCGACGGCGAAGTAGTGCTGGATGCTGTGCCAGTCGGTGGCCGTTCCGGCCACCTGGTCGAGCCCCGGACGCATGACGGCGCCGGGGAGGTCGAGGTGAACCGTGATCGGTGAACCGTGATCCGTGACCGGTGATAAGAGCGGAAAGGCAACATAGAGCGCTTCCGCCTCCGTGTTCGGCACCTTGTTCAACGTGTAGCGGAGGTCCACCCACGGCAAAGCGTCGTAAGATGCCACATCCAGCGTGAGCGACCGAAGGCTTCCCGGCAGCGACTCAGCCCGCAGGCGCAGCCCCGAGCCATAGGGCAGCCACACCGTCTCCGGCACTCCGAACCGCAGCGACGTGCGCTCGAAGACGCAATCGCGCCGGATGCCGCCCCAGCCGCAGAGCTTCTCGCGCCCGAAAGGGCCGGGGATGGTTTCGTAGATCACCTCGCCAAGGGCGTGCCCGCCGCCGAAGCACCAATCGCCCAGTTTTGCGATGCCACAATGGTCGGCGAGGATGCCAGCCTTCCGCGCGGCCGGCGCGGCACCGGAGTACTCGCCCGCCACCACGCGATAGCGCCGGAAACCGCGGGCCGGCACATCCTGTGCCAGAAACCGGACGAACTGCGCGGGCCGACGCGCAGAGTCCGCAATCGCCGGCTCGCGCCAGACCGGTACGACGGCCCCGGTCGCTTCATCGAGCAGGTGGAAGTCCGGACCGGGCTCGGTGCGCACCGGCGCCGGCACCCAGCCCGAGCTGGGCAGGCCGAGGTCGGCATCGGCCGCGGTCAACTCGACCACATCGGACCGGACATGATCCGA
>CAZTVF010000125.1:0-15182 GCA_964616985.1 uncultured Planctomycetaceae bacterium | reverse complement strand
GCGCAATACCTAACAAGCGCCGAACGCGCTACGCCTGCATTGGAGACGCTCTAGGCGAACGCACCCGGCCGGCCGCGAACGAGAATTTCCCTGCTGCTATCCCTTGCGTCGAAGCCTGCCGCCACCCGTTCGCCAGGTCCGCCATCGCCTCCATTCGTCCGCTCCATTGCAACATATATAGAGGTATGAAAACTACCCAAAAAAACTCGCCGTCATTGGCCCGGGGCAAAAGCCAATCGTACTGTCCTTGCACACGAAACCAAGGACGCAAGAGACCTTGAAAGGAAAACCATGAAGAAGCTCCTTTTTGCCGCCGTGATCCTCGCCCTGCTGGCCCCCGCATCGGGCTCTTTTGCCGACACGCTCACATACCATATCACGCCCACGCCCGCCGACCTCAATGACCTCGAACACACGTACTACTACACCTGGGGCATCAATCGGCCCTGGGCCAGCGGGTACCAGGTGACGGCCGCCAAGCTGACCTTCGATAACATCTACAACTGGGACAATGCCGCCAACGTGTTGTACACGCACCTGCTGAACACCGGCACGCTGGGCGTGACCAGCGGGTGGGACAACGAAGGCGGCGGCGACTACTTCTCCGGCAAAGGCCCGCTGCTGGTGACTTACACGAACCTGAACACCACGCCTCGCGACCTGTTCTATACCTTCACCAGTACGCAGTTGACCTCGTTGAACACCTACGCCGCCGACGGCCGCTTCGCTCTAGGCTTTGACCCCGACTGCCACTTCTTCAACGATGGCGTGAGCCTGGACGTGACCGTCTCGCAGCCCGTGCCCGAGCCGGCGACGATGGCCATCATGGGCATCGGGGCCGTGGCCGTGATGCTCAAGCGGCGTCGGGCTCGCAGCATGAAGTGATCTTCTTCGCGGCCCGCCCGTCACGATGAGAGGGAGGGACTCTCAGGGACGGCCGCTCCTGTAACCCTGCTCTCGCCGAGGCCATAACTGCCCGGCGGGGGCGCAAAAGAAAGGCGGCGGTCACTCGAGTGACCGCCGCCTCATTTGATGATTGTCGCGTCGAAGTCTACCTGCCGCCTGCGTGGGCGAGGCATGCCGGCCGCAGACAACGCGAACTTCGGCATGGCACCCGCCGGAGCGTCGCTCAGGCGTTCAGCGATTCGATCTTCTTTCGAACGTTCTCGATTCGGACGCGGGTGTCGCGGTAGTTGAAGTCCGTCATGGCCACGCGGGAGAACTCGTCCTGCGCCTTCAGGTAGATCGGGCGTTTCTCTTCCGGCGTCGCCTTGGTGTCAGCCATCTTCTCCAGCACGTCGCCGAAGTTGTAGCGGAGCTCCTTGGCCCGCTCCTCGGTGACCTCTTCTCCCAGGACCTTCTCGTACGTTTCTGCGGCCTCGCGGTACCATTTCTTGGCCATGAAGGCCTGCCCGAGGTAGTTCATGGCAGCCAGGTGCTTGCGCGGGGCGCGCTGGGCGACCTGGAACGAGGCGATGGCCTCGTCGAGCTTGCCGGACAGCAACTGACGGCGGCCCAGCTCGTACTTGATCTCCAGGTCGGTGGGGTAGTTGATCGCCCGCTCGGCGAATTCCTCGAGCTCGTAGGCGAGCTGGCGCTTGGCCTGCTCGGCCGCGGCGGCCTTGTCGCCTTCTTCGACGAGCTTGCGGTAGCGGCGGGTCATCTGCTTCATGCGGATCTCGCCGATGCGCATCTTGAACTGGTACGCGCCGGTGTCCTTGTTGGCCTTGGTCAGGACGTCGATGGCCTCGTTCTCGTAGCTCTCGTCCTCGGGCTTGAGCAGCGCGTCGACCACGGCGATGATCTTGCCCTGGACGAGGGGGCTGGCGAGGTACTGCTGGCGGGCCTCTTCGATGGCGGCCTGGAGGAACTCGGTGCTCTGCTTGAGCGATCCCTGCTCGGCCAGCTTCTTCTGCATGGCCATGTCCTTGACGCCCTTGCTGAAGTCGCCTTCCTGGTCGTACTTGCCCTTCTTGATGGTGGCCTTGGCGCCGAGCTCCTTGATGAGGTCGCCGATGGCGGCGTCATCGGGGCTGAGCTTGCGGGCCATTTCGGCGGCGACGATGGCGGAGTTGTAGTTCTCGGTCTTCTCGTACGTCTTCATCAGCAGGACCAGGACCCTGCGGTCGGGCTTGGAGGCCTGACGCTGCGACTCCTGGAGGATGTCGCAGATCCACTTGGTCAGCTCATTGTGTCCCAGCGACACGGCCGCGTTGACCATCTGCACCATGTACGCCACGGAGCCGGGCTCCTTGGCCAGCAGGTACTCGGCGTTGACAAGACTGGTGACGGGGTCCTTGACGGGGCGGCGCTTCATCTGCTCCATCATGCCCGCGCCTTTGCCCCCCTTGGACTTCCGTTTGAGGGAGACTTCCCGCAGGGGCTGATGCCCGCGGGCGACGTTCTCGGGTTCCCGCTGAATGCCTTCGAGGTACATCTCGATCGCGAAGTCCCAGTTGCCGGTTTCGGCCACTTGCTCGGCCCGGTCGAAAAAGGCTTTGCCCTTGCCCGCGTTGGGACCTTGTGCTGGATTGACTGCGGTCATACGGCTGCTTCTCCATGCTCTTCTGTAGGCGGCGTGAAATACGCTGTCCAATCTAACCAATCGCCCGGCGACTAGCAAGGGTCGAACGGGCGGAGCATCGCAGATTCCGCGGGGCCTAGAATGATGTGTTGGGGGAACGAGAAGTGAACGCTGCAAACACCGTTGAAGGAGAGGGAACATGAGGCTCAAGGGACTCGACCTGATTTGCTTGGTTATCCTGATCGTTGGCGGCATTAACTGGGGGCTCGTAGGCCTGTTCAACTTCGACCTGGTCGCGAGCATCTTCTACGCGGTGCCGGTCGTGGCGAGGCTGATCTACATCGTCGTGGGCATCTGCGGGGTGTACGTCGCGATCCGCTCGCCGCACCTGGTCTACCGCCGCACCACCGTGACCGAGGAGCGGGCACATCCAGTGTAAGGAACGGCAAATTCGAAGCACGAAATTCGAAAACCGAAACGAAAATCAGAGGCCCTTCAATCTAGCGGTCCGGATTCGGATTTCGGATTTCGTGCTTCGAATTTCGAGTTTCTACGCCAGCGACTTGGGACCGTTCTTGCCTATCTTTCTGCTTCCCCGCGGCGCCAGACCGGTACCAGCTTGCGCCCTTCCTCCGAGCGGGCGAGGCTGTTGGCCAGGGCGAGGTACTGCTCGGGGCTGATCTCCTCGGCCCGCATCGTCGTCTCGATGCCGGCGTCGTGAACCGCCTGCAGGAACACCTCGCTGCCCAGGCCAACGTCCTTGCGGCGCACCACCGAGCCAATCTGCTTTCGCCGCTGGTTGAATGCGAAGAACAGCGCCGCCGACAGCACGTTGCAGTCAGCCAGCCGACCGGCCGCGACGGGGTCGAAGTCGATCCGCACGATCCGGCTGACGATGTTGGGCCGCGGCCAGAACGACGTCGCCGGCACCACCGGCCCCAGCGTGACCTTGCCCAGCAGGGCGACGACCACGCTGACGGGACCGTATTCCGGATCGCGCAGGTCGGCGGCCATGCGGTCGCCCACCTCGCGCTGGACGGTGAAGGTCAGGCGGCGGAAGGTGGTGAGGTCCTTCTGCCCGCCCGGCCCGGCCGACCACGAATCGAGCAGGCACTGGGCGACCAGGGGCGTGGCGATGCTGTAAGGAAGATTCGCCACCAGCTGGGCCGCCGGCCCCAGGGCACTGAGCACCGCCGGGGCCAGCGCATGCTTGCCCGACAGCACGTCATTGTGGATCAGCACGAGATTGGGGTTGTTGCCCAGGCGGCTTTGCACCAGGCCGTGCAGGCCGCGGTCGATCTCCACCGCCACCACGCGCACGGACCTCTGGATCAGTTCCTCCGTCAGCGAGCCCGTGCCCGGCCCGACTTCCAGGATAGGCAAGGCCGCATCGATCTCGGCCAGTTCCAGGAGCTTGGCCATGAGGTTCTGGTCAATGAGGAAGTTCTGCCCGTAGGTTCGATTCGGGGCGAGATTTCCTTCCTCCAGCAGTTGCTTGATCTGGGCCTGTGTCTGCATATTCCGCCTTTGACGAGGTTGCACTACACTCTATCGCGCATTGCTCGTCGTTGCCAGTGTCGGCAAGCCGCTGCCAAACGCACTTTCGGGCGCTTCAACTCCGCGACGTTTTCTGGTAGTATTCTGTCGTCGTTTCGCAGCGATCTCCGAGCCGCCAATCATCTGAGGTGCGATATGAGGTTCTTCATAGCCATCGTCGTTCTGCTGCCGCTGTTGTGGGCGGCATCGCTTTATGCTGACGAACCCACCAGCCGGCCTGCGGCGGCGCCTGTGGCCGCCTCGCAACCGGCGCCGGCGGCCGATTTCCGGATCGTCGTGCTGGAAGTGAGCGGCCAGGTGCAGCGGGGCGACCTGGTCAACGGCGAGATGAAGTGGCAGGTTCTGAAGGTGGGCGACGTGCTGGACCCGCTGACGATCATCCGCACGGGGCTCAAGAGCACCGCCGTCATCCGCCTGGGCAGCACCATCGAAGCCCGCATCAACAGCGCCACCAAGGTCGGCATCAGCGAGTTCCGCAAGGAAGGCGCTTTGACCAAGACCAACCTGGGGCTCAAGTACGGCACGGTGCGGGCGCACGTCGATTCCAGCCGCGAGGAAAACGACTTCCGCGTCAGCACGCCGTCGGCCACGCTGAGCGTCACCGGCTCGGAGCCCGAGACGCATTTCAGCGGCGACGAGGGCGCCCGAGGCTGGAGCCACGAAGGCCACCTCACCTTCAACGGGTTCGGCCACAGCCAGACGGTCAACCCGGGCGAGGGGCTCAACGAACACCACGAGCCGCCGACAAACGGCATCCTGGGCCAGTTCCGCACGCTGATCGGCGACGCGTTCGGCGGGCTCGATGAGTCCGAGCGGCGCGGCATCGCTTTCAATGGCGGCGGCCGCGGGAACACCGGCGGCAGCACCGGCGGGCATGGCGGTGAAGACTTCGTCCCCAACACCAGCACGTTCAGCAACCAGCTGTTCAGCCCGCTGCCCGAGGCGGTCGGCCTGGATTCCGGGGGCTACTCCTACTTCTACCCCTCGGGCCTGCAGATGCGGGTGGACGCCTACGATCCTGCGCGCACGGCGGCGGAACTGGTGAACATGAACAACGGCCTGTGGACGCTGCTGTCCGGGTCGTACCCTTCGTACCGCCTGGTGCAGGGCGAAGGCATCGGCAAGTTCATCCCCCTCGCCGGAGGGACGGCCATCACGGTCCCCGGCCGGGGCGGCAGGGTCGTCGAAAGCGACGTCATGTCGAAGAGCGTGGCGCGATAGGCCGGCTGCGTCGGGTCATCGATGCTCGCGGCGGCCACAGAGTGTGAACATGGCAGAGGCGTCGAAATCTCATGTCCTTCGAAACTGCCTGCTGCTGGGGCTGTGCGCGTCGCTGTTGGCGGGGGCGGGCGGCCTGCTGGGCATCGATCGCCGCCTGGAACTGCTGGCGCTGGACTGGCGGTTTCGCACGCTGAGCACCGCCGCCGGCAACGACCACATCGTCAATATCAGCATCGACGACGCGAGCATCTCCGTGCTGGGTCGCTGGCCCTGGCCGCGATCGCAGACCGCGGCCATGGTTGACGTGCTGCGGCAGTGCGGGGCGCGGGCGGTGATGCTCGACATCGAGCTGCCCCACCCGCAGGGCACGCGCTATGTCTCCGAGGCGGCCGAGGTCTACGGCGCCTCCTCCAGCCAGGCGGTCTATTCCGGTCGGCCGCTGGCGGTGTTCGATGACGTCAACATGGCCGCCACGCTGGAGCGCGAGGCCAACATCGTTTTCCTCCCCGTCCACTTCGAGCTCGACCGGCCTTGCTCGCCGCTTGAGAAGGACATCGAGGACATCGTCCTGCGCGAGGGCGATGTCTCGCTGGCCCAGGCGATGGCGGCGTGGAACTCGCTTCGCTCGCCGACGCCGTCGCAGCGGGTGGACGAGGCGCCGAAGATCCGCCGCGCGTACCTCCGCGCCCGCTCGGTCAAGGCCCTGGGCGCCTTGGCGCTGGCGCCGGAGGTGGTCAACGGCTGCCCCGCGATCCCCGGGGCGATGAGGCCGCCGCTGCCCCAGTTCGCGCGGGCGCTGAAGCATACGGGCTTCGTCACCGTCCTGCCCGACGTCGACGGCCTGATCCGCCGCATCCCGCTGATCGGCACCGACGGCCGATCGTTCTATCCGCAGCTGGCGCTGGCGGTGGCCGCGGGCGACCTGGGCGCGCCCTCGCCCGTGCAGGCCGCCGACGCGAGGCACGTCACGCTGGGCTCGCCGGGGCAGGTCGTGCGGCGTATTCCCATCGATGCCAACGGCTGCATGCTCGTCAACTGGATGCGCAGCGACCTGGGGCAGTGGGGTGTGGCCGAGATCTCGGCCACCGAGGTCGGCCTGCCGTACGTGTTCGGGCAGAAGATCGAGGCGAACAACCGCCTCCGCGCCCAGCTGATGCGAAGGCTGATGGAGCTGTCGACGCTGAATTTCCGCACGCCCGAGCTGGAGGAGCTGATCACCGGCGTGGGCATGAAGGTGCTGCCGGACATGGACCTGCTCTATGAGAGCATTGTCGAAAAGCAGGCCGCCTACCAGTGGGCCCTGCTGAACGACCCCCGACACCTGCCGCCCTGGCCCCAGGAGGCGATGGAACAGGAGCAGAAGCTCGAGGCCCAGGCCGAGCGGGCCTACCAGGCCCTGCACGCGGAGCTGGCCGATGCCCGGCACCTGGAGTTCTACCTCCAGCCGCCGGGGGAGGCCAACGCCCCCGCGCCGGCCGATGAAGGCATGCAGCAGAAGCTCAAGGAGGCCAAGGAAATCCTGGCGATGCTGGAAGAGATCCCGCAGGCCAACGAGACGCTCCGCCAGGAGACGCTCAAGCGGCTGGAGTCGCTGCGGCCGCGGGTGTCGGGCAAGATCTGCCTGGTGGGTTCGACGGCGACGGCGGCGGCGGACTTCGTGCCCACCGTGCTGGACCGCCGCACGCCGGGCGTCATCGTCCACGCGAACATCATCAACACCATCCTGTCCGGGGCCTTCGTGCACGAGGCGTCCTGGGCGTGGAACCTGCTGGCCGTGCTGGCGGCGGGGATGCTGGCCTCGTGCCTGGCCGCCACGCAGCCCGTGCTTCGCGGCGGGCCGATGACGGTGGCCCTGGCGGGGGCGCTGGTGGCGGGCAATGCATTGCTGGTGTTCCATGTGTTCAACGTGTGGCTGGCGGTGGTGTCGCCGCTGGCGGCGATGCTGCTGAGCTTCCTGGTGATCACCGCCTTCCGCCAGCTCACCGAGGAGCGGGCCAAGCGGAAGATCCGCGGCATCCTGGCCCAGACGCTTTCGCCGGCCCTGGTCGACCGCGTCGAGGAAGACCCCTCGCTGCTGAAGCTGGGCGGCGAGAAACGCGAACTGACGTGCTTCTTCTCCGACCTGGCGGGCTTCACCCCGCTGTCCAAACGCCTGGGCGAGCAGGAGACCATCCGCCTGCTGAACCGCTACTTCGACCGCATGACCGACGTGGTCTGGGCGCGGCGGGGGGGCTACCTCAGCAAGTTCATGGGCGACGGCATCTTCGTCTTCTTCGGCGCCCCCGTCTTTCAGGACGACCACCCCGCCCGCGCGATCCTGGCCGCCGTCGAGTGCCAGGAGGCCGTCGCCGCGTTCAACCGCGAACTGGCGACCGAGGTCGGCGGCGTCAAGCTCACCTGCCGCATCGGCATCTCCACGGGCCCGGCCATGGTGGGCAACTGCGGCTCGACCGACCGCATCGACTACACCGCCATCGGCGACACGGTCAACCTGGCCAGCCGCCTCGAGGGCGCCAACAAGTCGTTCGGCACGCTGATCCTGGCCGAGGACGAGACGTGGGTTCGCGCGGCGGCGGCCGACATCGTCGCCCGCCCGATGGGACGGATCTTCGTCGTCGGGCGTGACGAGCCCGTGGCCGTGTGGAACGTCCTGGGCCGTCGCGAGGGGCTCGACCCCGCCCAGCAGCAGGCGGCCGAGGAGTTCGCCCGCGCTGTGGAGCTTTTCGCCGCCCGCGATTTTACCCGCGCCGCCGCGGTCTTCGAACCGCTCTCCCTCGCCGCACCTGCCGACAAGGCCGCCGGCGTCTACCTCTCGCTCTGCCGCCAGTACCTCGCCTCGCCGCCCACCGACGGCTGGGCGGGTGAGATTCACCTGACGGAGAAGTGACAGGTTTGCTTCAAATGGCACCGGAATCGCCTTGCATAGGGCAACCCCCGAAGTCGCTCGCTTTTTAGCGCTGTCCGCTCCCCGCGCGAGCAAACAGCGCTGAAAAGCGAGCGATAGCCGCCCCGTGGATTCCCCGTGTCTTCCTATCCGTGCAACTCAAAGCGGGGATTTCCGTTTAGCATTGCAGGCGGTCTGGCCGATGATACCATATGGTTCGTTGTTGGTTGTGGCACGCGCGGGCGGCGCCGCGATCGCGCTTGCGCGTGTTCTGGTTGCACGGATGACAGCTGTTTTTGATGGAGCATGATCATGAATCGCACCGTTCTTTTGGCGGCCCTTGGCCTGCTGGTGACGGCGGCGGGTTGTACCCCGACGAGTTCTGCCTCTTACGAGCCCGAGGGCCTGGTCTACCGCCTGCGGGCGCTCAAGGACGTCTATTACGAGTACGAGCCGCTGGAGCTCACGCTCATCGTCACCAACGCCGGACTCAAGGCCGCTCCCATGCCGCTGACGGAAGAGGGCGGCACCGTCATCGTCCGCAAGATGACGGATAATGACGAGTTGTCGTGGAAGCCCCGGCCGGTGACACAGGCCGTCGCCGGCGAGGATGTCATGCCCGGCGAGATCGTCGACATCCGCCTCACCGACCGCCAGGGACAGGTCCACATGTCCGCCACCGGTTCCTGGGCCGTGCAGTACCGCTGCCAAGGCGAGGGCGGGCCCAAGCGCCGCATCTACGTATCCACCAGCGACCTTCTCCTCCAGTGCGCGCCCCAGCCGCTGGTCATCCCGGCCGACACGCCCAAGCCCGTGGCCGACGCCCTCAACGAATTGATGGCCGCCCCGGCCCGCGACTTCATCAGCCGCCGGCCCGCCTGGACGCAGGTGAACTATAGCCAGCCGATGACGAAGCTCAAGTCGCTCGGCGAGGCCGCCGTGCCGGCCCTGCTGGCCAATCTGAACCACTACAAGATTCAGCCGGCCGTTATCCAGATCCTTTCGGACCTCAAGTGCCGCCAGGCCGTCCCCCGTCTGCTGAACATGCTCCAGATGGACGACCGCCTCAGCGACGCCCAGATCCTCACCGCGCTGCACACCATCACCGAGTGCCCCAAGGGCTTCGACTACTACACCAACTGGCTCCACGACGCCGAGATGCAAAAGCAGGCCGTCGCCTGGTACCGCAACTGGTGGATGAAGAGCAAGTAGGCGGGAAGCAGGAAGCGGTAAACGGTAAACAGTAATGCGGCGAGCGCGCAAAGAGAACCGCTTTCGCTCGCTTTTTTGCGCTGTTCGATCACGCCTCAGGCAGACGGCGTCACCCGTCTACTCTTGCGCCAGCAACTCCGCGTTGGCGTCGATCTTCGCCAGGATATCGCCGAGGCAGTCGATGACGCCGGCGTCGCTGCCCAGCCAGGCGTGCATGATGATGCCCGTGTTGGCCGTGCCCAGCCCTTCGGCCACGGGGCAGGCGCCGCCGGAGATACGGAAGTCGCCGGCCGGCAGGTTCCACAGCGGGTGGCGATAGACCGGCCCGTACGTGTTGTACAGCGCGCCGAAACCCTCCGCCCTCGCCGCCTCGGCTATCCTGGGCAGCGGCACCTTCGCCAGGGCGTTCCCGAAGAGGATCCCAAGCCCGTAGTAGCTCTGGCGGTCGGTCCGCCGGCCCCGACTTTGCATGCGGAGGTTCTTGCACCCGGCGAGTCGCCTGGCCAGGCGGTCGGCGTTGGCGTTGTACAACGCGATGCGTTCGCCGAAGACCGCCAGCTGGTCGCGCAGGATGATCGCCTGGAACTCCGTGCCGCGAAAATTGTGGCAGACGAGGTCCGCCGGCAGGCCGCCACGCGACGAACCCTTCAGCTCGCCCGGGCCATACCCGATGTGCTTGAGTCGGAACAGCCTCTCGGCCAGCGTGTCGTCGTTGGTGACGCACAGGCCGCCCTCGCCGCTGGCGATGGCCTTGGACTGCTGGAAGCTGAACGAGCCGATGTCGCCCAGGCTGCCGTAGCCCTTGCCCGCCCACTTGCCGCCGTGGCCGTGCGCACAGTCCTCGATGACGTACAGCTTGTGCCTTCGCGCGATGGCAACGACCGCGTCCATGTCCGGCGAGCCGCCGTACAGATGCACCGGGATGACGGCCTTGGTCCGCGGCGTGATGGCGGCCTCGAAGGCCGCGGCGTCCATGCACAGCGTGGACGGATCGATGTCGACGAATACGGGCGTGATGCGGAGGTAGCGCGCGGCCATCGCGGTGGCCAGCCACGTCAGCGCGGGCACGATCACCTCGTCGCCCTCGCCCACGCCGCACGCGGCCAAGGCGCACTGCAGCGTCACCGTCCCGTTGGCCATGAAGATGCCGTGCCGCGCGTCCTGGAAGGCGGCGAACGCCTGCGAGAATTCCTGCTCGGCCGGGCCGTTGAACGACCAGTTGCCGCCCAGGTACGCCTGCGCGAGCTTCTGCCCCGTGGCGGCCGACACGGGCGGCCAGGCGGGAGTCGCCAGGGGAGAGGTCACGGGCTTGCCGCCCAGGAGGGCCAGAGGTTCGCTGCCGGTTGCTGCGGCCATGATCAGTTCCTTTCGTCGGCAGGGCTGGAACTTCTCCCGCCGTGCACGCCACTCTATCGGCCGCCGGCGACCCGGGCATGCGCAATGACATGGATTTAACAACGCGCCGGCGGATTCCCATTGCCCCCGCCCTCGCCCGCGCCGGACAATACCGCCATGGCCGATCGCAAGGACATCGCCGCCGCCGGCATCCGCCCCGACGTGCTGCGCGCGGCCATCGCCGCCCTTGCCTGCGGCGGCGCGGAGGTGCTTTTCACCAGCGATCTCGCCGCACGCGCAGGCATCCGCCGCCACTCGGCCCGCGCCTTCACGCCCTTCCCCCTGGGCATGGGCGAGCACTCGTTCGTGGAGATCTGCCTGCTGGTCCGCGGGCGGGCGGCGCTGCGACTGGGCGAGCGGGTCCTGCCGATGGACCGCCCCACGATGGTCGTCATCGAGAGCGGCCAGCCGCACTGCGAGGGCGTCTGCCGCAGCGCCGATGAGTACGACGTCGTCTGGGTGCTGGCCACGTCGGCCTCGCAGGCGTCCCTCGTGCTTTCGAGCCGGCACAAAGGCCGCTGGCTGCCGCCGTGGCACCATCCGGCGCCGCCGCATGCCGCGCGCCAGCTGGCCGACCTCCTGGCCAGCATCGGCCCCCGCGCCCACCGCCGCGCGACCGATGCCCTGGGCGCCTTGCTGCTGTCGATGCTGGCCGAGGCCCTGGGCGAGCTGACGTGGCAGGGCTTCCTCACGCCCGACAGGCCCGCGGCCGCCGACCGGCGCCTGGAACTGCTCCGCCAGTTCAAGGCCGTGCTCGACACCCGTCTGGACCAGCCGCTGACGCTGGAGTCGCTGGCCGAGCTGTTCCACCTGACGCCCAACTACCTCAACAGCATCTTCCGCCGCTGGACGGGCGAAGCCGTCCACGCGTACCTCAACCGCCGCCGCATGGAGACGGCGCTGGAACTGTGCCGCAACTCCGACCTGCAGGTCAAGCAGATCGCCCTGCGGGTGGGCTTTACCGATCCCCTGTACTTCAGCCGGGCGTTTCGCAGTTATTATGGCACGTCGCCCCGGGCCGCACGCGAGGACGCGGGTTTGGATCTGCGAGGGCAAGATGCCCTCGCGACTGGCGGGCGAAACGCCCGCGCCACTATTGGGGCCGCACGCGAGGATGCGGCGGCAGGCGAAAAGGAGCGAGCATGAAACTGGGTTTTGCGAAGATCGACATCACGCCGCGAGTCGGCGTGGAACTGTGCGGGTTCGGGCCGTTCATCAACAGACACTCCGTGTTCGTCCGCGACCGCCTGTGGGCGCGGGCGATGGCGATGGAGCAGGGCGGCCGCCGGCTCGTCCTGATCAGCTGCGACCTCGTCGGCGTCAGCACCGCCGTCACGCGCCGCGTGCGCGAGCTCATCGGCGCCGCCTCGGGCCTCGCGCCGCAGGACGTGATGGTTCACTGCACGCACACCCACAGCGGGCCCACCACCTGCAACCTCGTGGGCTGGGGCGACCCCGACGCGCCGTACATGGAGATCCTGCCGCAGCGGATCTCGCAGGCGGCCATCAAGGCGATCGAAGGCCTCGTGCCGGCCACGCTGAGCTATGGCCGCGGCCCGTGCGAGGGCATCGCGGTCAATCGCGAATATGAAGACGCCTGCCCGCCGCTGGCTGACGTGCTGCGCGAAGACTGGCGGCCGAAGAAGCCCGAACTGACCGACACCGTCTGCCACGTGCTCAAGGCCGAGGCGGGCGGGAAGGTGATCGGCTTCCTCAGCTACTTCGGCTGCCACCCCGTGGTCTGCTGCGAGCAGACGCGATACATTCACGGCGACTACGCGGGCGTGGCCACCAACCTGCTTGAAAGCGAGTTCGGCGGAGCGGTGGGGCTCTTCCTGCAGGGCGCCCAGGGCGACGTGAACACCTGCGTCGTGCACAAGAGCGAGCAGGATTCGCTGCTGGCGCTGGACGTGATCTCCGCGCGATACACCCGCGCGGTGCGGTCGGCCCTGGCCGCCGCGGCGCCCATGGCGGCCGACGAGATCGGCTCGGCCGCAAAGCTCGTGGCCTTCTCCCGCGTACCGCTGAAGATCGAGGAGCTTCGCAAGTGGCTTCTTGAGAAGGAGGCCATCCTGCACGCCCCCGACGCCAGCGACGCGAAATTCGAAGTCCGAATGGCGGCCGTGTATGCGACGACGCTGCGACGCTTGATCGCCAGGATGGAGGCCGGGCAGCCTCTGAGCGAGCCGGCCGAGCTGCAGGCCTTCCGCGTGGGCCCGCTTCGGCTTCTGGGGACGCCCTTCGAGATCTTCCGGGCGATCAAGGAGGATGTCGTCGCCGCCACCCCGCCGATGACGCTGGTGATGGGCCTGACCAACGACGTCGCCTCCTACGCCACCGACCGCACGATGGCCGCCAAGGGCGGCTACGCCGCACAGCAGGTGCCCATCATGGTCGGCCAGTTGCCCTACACCGACATCCATGGTGAACTGGTGAAGGAACTCGTCGCGCTGGCGGGAAACGTTTAGATCCGTCAATGGATAGGGCGTAAACAAAGAGCATAGAGAGCCCCAGAGTGCAAAGAGAAGGCAACGGCGAGCGGCGCCACCTGTCGAGCCGCGGCGCCGTTCTTCAGCCTGAAAGGCTGGCATCCTGAAGCCCAGGGCGAAGCCCTGGGTTAGCGGGCGAGTGCGAATTCCAAGCCCTGCAAGGGCGCAATACCCACGGTTGGATTGTTTCACAATTCCCTATTGCGCTCCTTCAGAGCTTGTCGTGTCGATATCGGCAGACCCAGGGCGTCGCTGCTGCTCGCCCTGGGCTATAGAATCCCAGCCCTTCGGGCTGAAAACCGTGCGCGAAACCGCAAGCGGTTCCTCGCGGTTCCCCCCTCTGCATTCTTTGTGACCTTTGTGGTGAGACCTTATCTTCTGACCGCGAAGATGGGGATGTTGAGATTGTGCCGCACGGAGGAGATGGTCTGGCCGTGGACGACGTCGCCCAGGCCGCGGTGCCCGTGGCCGCCGACGACGAGGAGGTCGATTTCGTGGTCGAGGACGAGGCGGCCGATCTGGTGCGAGACGTCGCCGTAGCCCAGGACGGGGATGATCTTGCCCACGCCGCCGTCCTTGAGGTCCTGCCGCAGCCGGTCGGCCAGGCCCTGGAGATATTCCTCGTCGCGGCGGCTTTCGAGGTCGCCGGTCTGCGGCCCGTACCACTGCCCGCCGACGCCCTCGACGACGTGAAGAAGCACGAGGTCGGCCTTGTGCAGGCGGGCCAGCGAGATGGCCTCAGCCAGCATGGGCGAATCGCCCGGCCCGGCCTCCAGGGCCACGCCGATCCGCTTGAATTCCTTCTGCATGCCCTTCGCCTCGTCGGCCACTTCCTGGGCCGACACCCGCGGGCCGACCGCCACGGCCCGCTCGCGACGCACGATCATCCACACCAGCAGGGCCAGCAGCCCCGCGGCCGCCGGGGCCGACACCAGCGCCCCGATCTTGCCCACCAGCCCCGTGCCGGACCAGTCGACGATCTCCTCGAACACCAGCTTGACGTTCAGCGTGATGATCATCGCCGCGGCCGCCCACGCGAGCACCTTCACCCAGGTGCGGCTGGCGAAGGGCCCCATCTTGACGCGGCTGGAGGTGAACTTGATCAGCGGCACGATGGCGAAGGGTAGTTGCAGGCTCAGCACGACCTGGCTGAAGATCAGCAGCTTGTACACGCCGCGGTCGCCCATGATGCTGATGACGATGACGGCGGGGATGATCGCCAGCGACCGCGTCAGCAGCCGCCGCAGCCAGGCCCGCATCCGGAAGTGCAGGAAGCCCTCCATCGTGATCTGCCCGGCCAGCGTTCCGGTGACGGTGGAGCTCTGCCCCGCGCACAGCAGGGCCATGGCGAAGGCCACCGGCGCGACGGGGCCCAGGACGTGGCCTAGCAGCTTGTGCGCCTCCTGCAGTTCGGTGACGGGGTGGCCGATGCGGTAGAACGTGGCCGCGGCGACGATGAGGATGGCGGCGTTGACGAAGAACGCGCAGTTCATCGCCACCAGCGAGTCGATGAGGTTGTACTTGCACGCCTGCACGACGCTGAGCGTGCTGCGGGTGACGTCGCGGCTTTGCACCAGCGACGAGTGCAGGTAGAGATTGTGGGGCATGACGGTGGCGCCGATGATGCCGATGGCGATGTACAGCGCCTCGCCCGAGAGCGGACTGGGCACCAGCCCGCCGGCGATGCCGCCCAGCGAGGGCTCGCACAGGAACAGTTCGACGATGAAGCACATGCCGATCGTGGCGATCAGCAGGATGATGAAGCCTTCCATTTTGCGGATGCCGGCCTTCTGGATCATCAGCAGGATCAGCACGTCGAACCCGGTGATCAACACGCCATAGACCAGCGGGATGCCCGTGAGCAGGTCGAGGCCCACGGCCGAGCCGAGCACCTCGGCCA
>CAZTVF010000124.1:0-15237 GCA_964616985.1 uncultured Planctomycetaceae bacterium | reverse complement strand
GCCCGAGACGTTGTGCTCGGCCATGATGCGGCGAACGGTGGCGGTCGATTCGGTGGGGGGCAGGCGGATGGGATCGGTGATGATGCCGTTCTCCGACCGCTTGACCTTCTCGACCTCGCGGGCCTGGGCCTCGACCGAGAGATTCTTGTGGATGATGCCCAGCCCGCCCTCCTGGGCCAGCGCGATCGCCAGGGCCGCCTCGGTCACCGAGTCCATCGGGGCCGACAGCAGCGGGATGTTCAGGCGGATCTTCCGCGTCAGCTGCGTCGCCGTGTCCACCTCGCGCGGCACGACCGACGAGCGGGCGGGCACCAGCAGGACGTCGTCAAACGTGATTCCTTCACCGAAAAGCTTGTCTTTCATATCCTCTCCATGGAAAGGGGATCGATAGTCCCGGGGCGCTGAGGGGGCACACGGGAATTGCATCGGCCGACCGGCCGCAAGACGGGCCCAACTCGCCCGCAGGAGTCTTCATAAACATTGGCGAATGCCATGGCGAATTATGGGGCTAGCGGGCGGGGCCTGTCAAGAGCGTCGTCGCCATTTTCCGGCATGGTCACTTCAGTGATCCATGAATCCGCGGTCACGCGATGGGGTTCTGTTATGCTCGGAAGCTCGGTGTCGCCTTCTTAAGACCGCCCCACGCCGCGGGCCGGCGTTGGGGGCGGCACCTCGCACTCGCGATTCCCACCGCACGCGAATGCCGGTACACTGATTCGCGATGGCCGAGAATGTGAACATCTGGAACGACATGCAGCAGGCCCTGGCGGCGCTGGAGCAGCAGTCGATGCGGCGGACGCTGCGCGAGATCGAATCGCCCATCGGCCCGCGCGTGCGCATCGGCGGGGGCGACGTCGTCTGCCTGTGCAGCAACGACTACCTGTGCCTGGCCGCCGACGAGGCGGTCAAGGCCGCGGCGATCGATGCCGTGCGAACCTGGGGCGTCGGGGCCGGCGCGTCGCGCCTGGTCAGCGGGACGATGACCCCGCACCGCCAGCTCGAGAATCGCCTCTCCGCATTCAAAGGCACCGAGGCCGCCATCGTCACCTCCACCGGCTGGGCGGCCAACCATGTCGCCCTGGCCGCGCTGGCCGCCAGGGGCGACCTGGTGCTGTGCGACAAGCTCGATCACGCCAGCATCCTCGACGCCGCGCTCGCCTGCGGGGCCACCGTGCGAACCTACGCCCACCGCGACGTGTCGCGGCTGGAGACGCTGCTGGATCGCCACCGCGGCGGCCACCGGCGGTGCGTCATCGTCACCGATTCGATCTTCTCGATGGATGGCGACCTGGCCCCGCTGGGGGAGCTGGCGGCCCTCAAGAAGCGGTTCGACGCAGTGCTGTTGATCGATGAGGCCCACGCCACCGGCGTCCTTGGGCCAGGCGGCCGCGGGGCGGCGGAACTGCTCGGTGTGGAACGCGAGATCGACGTGGTGGTGGGGACGCTGTCCAAGGCCCTCGGGGCCATGGGCGGCTTCGTGGCCGGCCCCGCGGCGCTCATCGACACGATCATCAACACCGCCCGCGCGTTCATCTACACGTCGGCCCCGGCGCCGGCGATCTGTGCCGCCGCTGTCGCCGCCCTGGAGATCATCGAGAAGGAACCCGCCCGCCGCCAACGCCTGCTGGCCACGGCCGACCGCCTGCGCGACGCCCTCGGCCGCGCGGGCCTGGCCACCGGCGACTCCCGCAGCCCCATCATGCCGATCATCATCGGCGACGCCGGCGCCGCCGTCCGCCTCAGCCAGCATCTCTTGGCCGAGGGCTTCCTCGTGCCCGCCATCCGCCCGCCCACCGTGCCCCGCGGCACCAGCCGCCTGCGCGTCAGCCTCTGCTGCGACCACGCATGGGACGATCTCGAGAGGTTTGTGCGCGCGCTGACGGACGCCGGATGCAGTACCGCGTCTTCCTGACACGGCACAGCACGAACGAGTTCTGGGGGTGGCGCCGGTGGAACCGCGCGGCGCCGCAAAGACTCTGCCTAATGCTTCCGCAGGTAGTCGGCGATGCCGGCAGCAAGGGCCTTGGCGAAACGCTGCTGGTAGTCCTTGTCCACGAGTTGGGCCACTTCCTGCCGGTTGGTCATGAAGCCCATCTCCACCAGCACGGCCGGCCGCTCGTTGAGCCGCAGCACCGCCAGGCTCTTGTGAATGGGCTGGCTGTTGTGGGCCGTGATGCCGCTCTCGGCGAGGCTGCGGAGGATCGAGTTGGCCAGCGAGGTCGACTGGGTGCTCGCGGTGAGGTGCACGTACACGCCCGTGCCGCGGGCCGATGCATTCTCGGCCGAGTTGGAGTGCAGGCTCACGAAGACGTCCACCTTGCGGCGGTTGGCCATCTCGGGGCGGGCCTCCAGTTCGGGAAAGGTGTCGCCCGGCCGCGTCATCACCACGGTCACGCCGGCCGCTTTGAGGGCCTCGGCCGTGAAGTTGGCCACGCGGAGATTGATGTCCTTTTCCTGGATGGATGAACTGAACGGGCTGATCGCGCCTGAATCCTTGCCGCCGTGCCCGGGGTCGAGCATGACCAGGCCGCGCGCATTGGCGAGGTTCTCAGGCGGCTTAGGGGTGGGCTTTGGGGTCGGCCCCGGGGGGCGCGTGCCGATGCCGGGGCCGCGGACGATCACTTCGCCCCGCAGCGACGCCTCGATGTGGGACGCCAGCGGCATCGGCACGAACAGCGTGCCCCCCACGGCCACCACGCCGCGGGCGTCGCCGATATCCTGGCCGTTGACGAGAACCTTGGGATTGCAGCCGCCGAAGATTGTGACGCGATTGCTGACGCTGCGGAGTGACGCCACCGACTGGCCCGACTGCTCGACCCGCATGCCCAGCATGCCGCCGAGCTGGTGGACGCTGTACGTGCCGTTGGGCTGCACGTCCCGCCCGCTCCAGCCGTTCTGCGGCTCGGGGCAACCGACCAGGAACAGGGCCAGCGGGGCGAGTGCCCACAAGGCCCTGGATGGCTTATGAAACATAATCACTCCGTTATTGCGAGACGCTCTTGCCGGTTCGTTCCGCTTCCTTGCGCAGCCGGCGCGACGGTCGGTACTATATCGTCAATCCCGGACTTTTTCTATCGGTTTCCTGCGCTCTACAGGTTGCCGGCCAGCTTGCAGTACAGCAGGAAGCCCACCCAGGCGAGGAAGATCGCGGCGATAAGCAGGTATTTCCATCGTGGGGGCTTGGCCTCGCGGTCGGCGATGCCGTCCACCACGTCAATGGGGGCGTGAAGCTTGGGGCCCGACTCGGGGGCCTTGTCGTCGGCAGGAGGCGTCATTCTTTCAACTCAAAGCCGTCGCCGGCGGCGAAGGCGGTTGCGAAGTCGAATACGTCGCGGAAATCCTCCAGGCTGTCTTCCTCGGTCTTTCGCATGAAGTCGTGCTCGATCAGCAGGTAGACCATGTTGCCGAAGTCGATCGTCCCGTGGACGTTCCACTTGGCCAGCACCGTCCGGGCCAGCAGGCCCCATCGCTCCACGGCCACGCGGGCCAGCGCCTCGCACAGCTGCTTGCCGGTGACATGCTTCTGCGTGCCGGCCGCCGTCTCCTCGCCGTGCACCTCGCCAACGGCCTTGCCCAGGCCCTCATTGAGGAAGGCGTAGGCCTCCATCGGGTAGCGGCCGTCCGCGCGGATCACGTCTTCCATCTGCTTTTCGCCGTCGCGTTCCATCAGGCTTTCCTCGGAAACAGGCCCTCGCCGGTCTGCACAACGGTGCCGGGGGGCAGCACGCCCCAGCGGCCCGCCTGCTCCAGCGTGCCCGCCGGGCGCCAGTTGATCTGCGCCAGGCCCCGCGGGGCCGTGGTCGGCATGACCGGCTGGAGGTACAGAAGTATGATACGAACGGCCTCGGCACAGGTGTAAAGAATCGTGCCCAGGCGCTCTTTTTGCGTCGGGTCCTTGGCCAGCTTGAACGGGGCGGTCACGTCGATGTAGCGGTTGGTGGCGCCCGCCAGGTTCAGGATGTTGTCGAGGTACTCGTGGAACTGGCAGCGTTCCAGCAACGCCGCCGCCGTCGACTGCAGCTTGGCCGCCGCGGCCAGGACTTCGCCCTCCACCTCGCCGGTGGCCTGCGCGGGCGGCACCGAGCCGCCGAAGTAGCGGCTGATCATGTTCACCGTGCGCGACAGGAGGTTGCCGATGCCGTTGGCCAGGTCGTTGTTGTACCGCGCGTGCAGCATCTCGGCCGAGAAGTCGCCATCGGCCCCGAACGTCACGGCCCGCAGCAGGAAGTAGCGGTAGACGTCGACGTAGTAGTACTGGCAGAACTCGGCGATCTTCTCGCGGCTGATGAAGTTGCCCAGCGACTTGGACATCTTCTTGCCTTCGGACGTCCACCAGCCGTGCGCGAAGACGGTCTTGGGCAGCGGGATGTCCAGCGCCATCAGCATGCACGGCCAGTACACCGTGTGGAACCACAGGATGTCCTTGCCGATGAGGTGGACGCTGGCGGGCCAGTACTGGGCGAACTTGTTGTCGAACTCGTCGCCGACGGGCGGCAGGCCCAGGGCGGTGTAGTAGTTGCTCAGGGCGTCGATCCAGACGTAGACGGAGTGGGTGGGGTCGTTGGGCATCGGGATGCCCCAGTTGCTGAGCTTCTCGCGGGCGCGGGAAATACTGAGGTCCTCGACGCCCTGGGCGAGCTTGCTGAGCACCTCGTTGCGGCGCGCCTCGGGCAGGATGAAGTCGGGGTTGGCCTTGATGTGCGCCGCCAGCTTGTCCACCCAGCGGCTGAGGCGGAAGAAGTACGTTTGCTCGCTGTAGCGGACGAGGGGCTTTCCGTTGATGGCGCTCTTGTATTCGTTCTCGCGCGCGGTGGACTCGGTGACGAATTCCTCCTGGCCCTCGTCGTACCAGGCCTCGTAGGAGCCCTGGTAGATCTGGTCGTTGGCGACGAGGCGGCGGATGATCTCCTGCACGCGGATCTCGTGGCGGGCGTCGCTGGTGCGGATGAAGTCGTCGTTGGAGATGTCCAGGTCCTTCCACAGCGACTGGAAGTGCACCACCACGCTGTCGGCCAGGGCCCGCGGCGTCGTGCCCTTCTCGGCCGCCGCCTTGACGATCTTGATGCCATGCTCGTCGGTGCCCGTGAGGAAGCGAACATCCCTGCCGTCGGCGCGGAAGAACCTCGCCAGCACGTCGGCCGCAATGGTCGTGTACGAGTGCCCGATGTGCGGGGCATCGTTGACGTAGTAGATCGGGGTTGTGACGTAATAAGTCTGTTTCATGGTCTCAATAGCATCCTTGAACCGCCGCCGAATGTCAATCGGGCCCTCGGGAACAGCTAAGCAAGTCCGATTGGGTGCATCCCGAAGCATGGGTGCCATGCCGAAGCGTCGCGCCGTTGCGACGCGCCGGCATGCCTCGCCTGGGGTCATCCCCGAGCATGCGCGCGCGGGTGCGCCTGCCTCCGGCAGGGGAGCGTTGGTCTCTACCGCCCCGAAGGGGCGAAGAAGCATCGGCAAGTGCAGCATCCGGCAATTGCTCATGCCAGTCGGGCGATCAGTGACTCCCATCCGTCTGGATGAAGTCGTTGAGGAAGGAGGGTGAGGAGATCAGGCGGCTGACCTGGGCGAGGTCGATGAGGTCGGCCTCGTAGAGCTCTTTGAGCCGGTGGTCCATCGTCATCATGCCTTCCTTGCGGCTGGCTTCCATGATCGAGCGGGTCTGGTGGGTCTTGCCCTCGCGGATGTGGTTGGCGATGGCGTGGTTCTTGACCATGATCTCGGTGGCCAGGATGCGGCCCTTGCCCGAGGCACGCGGCACGAGTTGCTGCGAGATCACGCCCAGCAGAGCAAACGAAAGCTGGATGCGGATCTGCTCCTGCTGGTGGGGCGGGAAGCTGTCGATGATGCGGTCGATCGACTGGATCGCGTCGTTCGTGTGCAGCGTCGCGATGACCAGGTGGCCGGTCTCGGCGGCCGTCAGGGCCATGGCGATCGTCTCGGTGTCGCGCATTTCGCCCACGAGGATCACGTCGGGGTCCTGGCGCAGCACGTACTTGAGGGCATTGGCGAAGCACAGGGTGTCGGCGTAGACCTCGCGCTGATCGACGATGCCCCTCTTGTGCTCGTGGATGAACTCGATGGGGTCTTCGATGGTGACGATGTGCACACGCTCGTTGGTGTTGATCAGGTCGATCATCGACGCCATCGTCGTCGTCTTGCCCGAGCCCGTGGGGCCGGTCACCAGGATCAGCCCGCGGGCCCGCGTGGTCATCTCCTTCACCACCGGCGGCAGGCCCAGCGTCTCCAGGCTGGGGATCGTCCGCGGGATCAGGCGGAACGCCCCGGCGACCGCGCCCTTCTGGTAGTAGATGTTCGCGCGAAAGCGGAGGTTGCCGGTCACCGCCAGCGAGAAGTCCAGCTCGCGTTTCTCCTCGAACACCGCCTGCTGCGTCTCATTCAGAAGGCTCCATGCGAGCTTGCGCGTCTGCTCGCTCGTCAGCGTGTGCTGGATCACCGGGAACAGGTCGCCGTCGATCCGCACGATCGGCGGGGCGCCGGCCGTGATCAGCATGTCGCTGGCGCCGATGGCGGCGGAGTGCTCGAACAGCATCTTCATGTCCAGCTTGCCCGCCGAAAGCATCGCCGTCAGCGCGGGGGTCGAGGGCGCCGGTTTCATTCGTTCCATTTGTTCTTGCCGTCCTTCTCGGTTGTCCTGAGGTCGATGGAGTCGATGCCCGTGAACATGCCCTGCATGTTGAGGCGGAATTCCTCGGGGTTGGGCGCCATTGGCAGGGCGTCCTTTTCGGTCACCAGCTTGCGGCCGCACAGGTCCACCAGCGACTGGTTGAGCGTGCACATGCCGCTTTCGTTGCCGCGTTTCATGACATCGTAGAGCTCCACCAGCTTGCCCTCGGCGATGAGCTTGCGCACCAGCGGCGTGCCGCGGAGGATCTCGACGGCCGGGACACGCCCCTTGCCGTCGGCGCGGGGCAGCAGCCGCATGCACACGATGCCCACCAGCGTGGCGGCCAGGTCGATCTGGGCCTGCCGGCGGGCGTCGGGCGGGAAATAGTTCAGGATGCGGTCCACCGACTGCACCGCGTTGGTGGTGTGCAGCGTGCTGAGGATCAGGTGCCCGGTGAGGGCGGCCGACAGGGCGGTCTGCATCGTGTCGGTGTCGCGCATCTCGCCGATGAGGATCGTGTCGGGATTCTGCCTCACCACGTGCCGCAGGGCCGTGGCAAACGACACGGTGTCGTAGCCCACCTGCCGCTGGTGGATGAGGCTCTTGATCTCGTCATGCACGAACTCGATGGGGTCCTCGATCGTGATGATGTGGTCTTCGCGCGTGGCGTTGATGTGGTTCACCAGCGCCGCCAGCGTCGTGCTCTTGCCGCAGCCGGTGGGGCCCACCACCAGGATCAGCCCCGTGCGGGCCTCGGCCATCTCGCGGATTGAATCGGGCAGGCTGAGCTTCTTGAACTGCACCGCGTCGGCGGGGATCAGCCTCGCCGCCAGCCCCAGCCTTCCCTGGTGCAGGAAGAGGTTGATGCGGAACCGCCCGCGCCCGGGAATCATGTATGCCAGGTCCACGTCCGGGGAGGCGGCGAACTTCTCCTTGGCCACCGGCGTGAGCAGGTGATCGACATACGCCGACAACTGCTCTGCCGTCGGCGCGGGCTCGGTGCCGCGGATGATCCTGCCGTTCACGCGGTAGACGGGGGGCTTGAGCGGCTGGAGAAACAGGTCCGAAGCCTTGAGCTCGGCCATCTTCATCAGCAGATCATCCAGCCCGCGCTCCGGGCCCGAGGTTGGATTCCCTATCGCCATGCCTTTAGAATCGTCATTCGCACCACGCAAATCAACCTTAAGATCGGCGTGGAAATTTCCGTTTTTTTGTCTTGCGTGTTTTGGGGTTGTCGGGGGAAAATGATGGGCACATGTCGTAGCACGCTGAGCAAGGAAGTGAAGCGAGGAATCAGGTCTCCTAGGCCCCCAGGATCACGTGGCCACTTGAAGCGAGGTTCGGCAGAATGCGAGCATTTCGTCCCAGTCAGTTCGCGCCGCTGGATGAAGGGCCAGCGACGGACCCGGCCGCCGAAGAGGCCCGGTTAGTGAACATGCGGACGTATGCCAAACGGGCTGAATCGAACCAGCCGTTGTTCGATCCCGAAAAGGTCGCACGCGAGTTGATGCCCGAGGCAGAACGTTCGTAAAGCAGGAACACCTTTCTGACGCATGTTTTTCGCGTGACTCCAACCCCAGGGGAATTTCTTTCTCTTTTTTTTGCCGGGCGTAATACCAATTTTGGTAAAATTATTACCATCGTGCCTCTTCCTCGCACGCGGAGCAGTGAATGTCGAATCTCCTTGCGATGCACATGGCGAACGAGCTGTTGAGCCTGCCCGTGGCGGCGGCCTCGCTGGCGGCGGGGGCGCTGGCGGTGATGCTGGCGGCCGCGCTGGCGCGCCGCACCCTCGACCCGGCCCGCCTGCCCCTGATGGGCGTGATGGGGGCCTTCGTCTTCGCCGCCCAGATGATCAATTTCACGCTGCCTGGCATGCCCGGCACCAGCGGGCACCTCGGCGGGGGCGTGCTGCTGGGCATTCTGCTGGGGCCGTGGGCGGCCGTGCTCACGATGGCGGCCATCCTCATCGTCCAGTGCCTGATGTTCCAGGACGGCGGGCTGCTCGCCCTGGGCTGCAACCTGATAAACATGGGTGTCATTCCATGCGTTCTTGGCGCGGGCGTGTACCGCCTGGTGCTGGGGCGGCCGGGGCGGGTGAGCGGCGCCCGCCAGTACCTCTCGGCCTGGACGGCGTGCATGATCGGCGTCGCCGGCGGCGCTGCCCTCGTGCCGCTGGAGGCGGACCTCTCGGGCGTGCTGAAGATCCCGATGGCCCTGATGGTGGGCGTGCACCTGCTGATCGGCTGCATCGAGGGCGTGATCACGTTTGCCGTCATCGCCTATCTCCGCCGCGCCCGCCCGGCTACGCTGGGCCTCGACTCGCCCGCCATCGACGCCCCGGACCGCCGGCCCAGCCGGGCCATCCTGGCCACCATCCTGGCCACCGCGCTGCTGCTGGGTGGCGTCGTGTCGTGGTTCGCCTCCACCGCCCCCGATGGCCTGGAGTGGTGCATCGCCGAGAGCAGCCGCACCGCGGCCGCCGCCCCCGGCCATCCATCGCCCGCCATGGAGGCCGCCGACGCCGCGGTGGCCAAGATCGCGCTGTTGCCTTCGTACGACAAACGCCCCGTGCCGCTGGGGCAGGCCGCCCCGCCGGTCCAGACGGGCGCCGCCGCCTGGCCCAACGCCAGCGGGTGGGGCTCGCTGGCCGGGCTGCTGGGCACGGTGGTCACGCTGGCCCTGGTCTACGCCGTCTCGCGAGTCATCCGGCGCCGAGGGGCAACGGTCAATTAGTGCACGCCCGCGGCATCGAGTGAACGCATGCACCACAGCCACATAGACCAGTTCTCGCACGGCGACTCGCCGATCCACCGCCTGGACGCGCGGGCCAAACTGCTGGTCGTCATCGCTTACGCCGCGGTGCTCATCAGCTTCGATCGCTACGCCGTGGCGGTGCTGGCGCCGATGGCGATCCTGCCCCTGGCGATGCTCTGGCTGTCGCGCGTGCCGGTGGCGTTCGCCCTCAAGCGCGTGGCCGTGCTGAGCCCGTTCATCGCGATGCTCGCCTTGCTGAGCCCGCTGTACGACCACTCCCTCCGCGACGTCGCGATGGGGCCCTGGCGGTTCGCCCTGGGCGGCGGCTGGCTGACGCTGGCCGACATCGTGATCAAGTTCTCCCTGGGCGTGCTGGCGATGACAGCCCTGATGTCCACCACGCCGTTCGCCACCATGCTGGAGGCGATGCGGCGAGGGGGCGTGCCGCGGCTGCTGGTGATGCAACTAGGCTTCCTCTACCGCTACCTGTTCGTGCTGCTCGATGAGTCGATGCGCATCCGCCGCGGGCGCGACTTCCGCGGCGCCGCTCGCGCCCCGGCCCGCCGGCGACTCGCCGCCGTCGGCGGCATCATCGGCAGCCTCTTCGTCCGCACGCTGGACCGGTCCGACCGAATCCACGTGGCCATGTGCGCCCGCGGCTACCGCGGCGAGCCGCACAGCCTGCTGCGGCTGCGGTTTCGCGGGCCCGACGTCCTGTTCGTCCTGGCCGCCGCCGCTTACCTGACCGCCTGCCGATGGCTCTACCCGATGGTGAATTCATGACGCTGCTGAACATTGACGATCTCGAGGTCCGCTATGCCGACGGCACGGTGGCGCTGCACGATGTCACGTTCGCCCTGGCGGCGGGGGAGAGGATGGCCCTCATCGGCCCCAACGGGGCGGGCAAGACCTCGCTGATGCTGGCGATCATGGGCGCGGTGGGCATTCGCGGCCGCGTGACGCTCGAAGGCATCGCCCTGTCGCGCGGCACGCTGGAAAGCATTCGCAGCCGCTGCGGCATGATCTTTCAGGACCCCGAGGACCAGCTCTTCATGCCCACGCTGCTGGACGACGTGGCGTTCGGCCCGCTGAACCAGGGGCTCTCGGCGGCCGCGGCCGAGGCGCAGTCCCGCGCGGCCCTGGAGGCGGTGGGCCTGGCGGGCCTGGAACTGCGGAACCCTTCGCACCTCTCCGGCGGGCAGAAGCGAGCGGGTGCCATCGCGACGGTGCTGGCGATGCAGGTGAAGCTGCTGCTGCTCGATGAGCCGACGGCCGGGCTGGACTTCCGCAGCCAGCGGCGGATCGCCCACCTGCTCGCGGGCCGCCAGGAGGCCATGCTGCTCTCAACGCACGACCTGGGCCTGGCCCGTGAGCTGTGCACCACGGCCTTGCTGCTCGACGGCGGACACCTGATTGCCTGCGGCGCCGCCGCCGATATACTGGACGACCGGACGCTGATGGAAGAGCACGGACTCGCGTAGGAATTTCGAAACCTGCCTGCCGGCAGGCAGGTCCAAGATGATGACCTCAGACGAACGTCACCGATTGTCCTGCCGCACCGAGCCCCTGCCCGGCGGGGGTCTGCGAGTCTTGGCCCCGGCCAAGATCAACCTCAACCTGCTGGTGGGGCCCAAACGCGAGGATGGGTATCACCCGCTGGACTCGCTGGTGGCCAAGGTCACGCTGTTCGACACCATCGAGATCCGCCCGCAGGAGGAGGCCGGCATCGGCTTCGCCTGTGGCGGCGCCGACTGCGGCGAGCCCGCCAGGAACCTCGCCTACCGCGCGGCCGCACTGCTCGCCCAGGGTTCAACGCAGCCGCTGCCGGGCGTGCACATCACGCTCGAGAAGGCCATCCCCCCGGGCAAGGGCCTGGGCGGCGGGTCCAGCGACGCGGCGGCCGTGCTGCACGCGATGAATGTGTTCTGGCGCCTGCGGCGGACGGCGGGGGAGCTGATGTCGCTGGCCGCCCAACTCGGCAGCGACGTGCCGCTGTTCCTCGGCCCGCCCGCCTGCCGCATGACCGGCCGCGGGGAGTTCATCGAGCCTCTCGCCGTCGCGCCCTTCTTCGCGGTGCTCGTGCTGCCCGACTGCCAGTGCGCCACGCCTCTGGTGTACCGCGCGTTCGACGACGCCCCGCAGCCGATGGGCCGCCAGCTCGACATCCCGCTCGTGCAGCGGCCCGTCGCCCAGTGGCGCGGCCTGCTGACCAACCAGCTGGGCCCGCCCGCGCGGCGGGTGAGCCCACCCCTGGCGGCCCTGTGGGATGAGTTGTCGGCGGCCTCGCAGATCCCGGTCTATCTCACCGGCAGCGGCAGCGCGCTGTTCCTGCTCTGCGACAGCGCCACCGAGGCCATCGCGGCCCTGGCGCGTCTGCCCGCCGCCATCCGCCCATCCTGCCGCGTGGTCCAGAACTGCGCGTGGTGATCCCTTCGCGGTGCGCATCGCGACGGGGTGGCGGCCTGGGAAGGCTGCCACCCGCACGGACTGCATTGCGGCCGATCCCGCCGATCAAGGGTTGTGCAAATCGCGAAGCTGTGCTAGAGTTTCCGATCCAATAGAATCACAGGAGATACGAATGTCGGACCAAATGGCATACGCACTGATCACACCCTACAGCCTGTTCAAGAGCCGCACGGGCGGCATCATCGGCCGCCTGCTGGCCAACGCACGCCTGGAGTTCCTGGGCGCCCGCATGTTCGTTTTCAGCGACGAGTTCGTCGAGAAGTACAAGAAGGTCGTCTGCCCGGCCAACAGCGAGCCCAAGCTGGCCGCCGCCTGGCAGCAGTACATCGACATGAACCTTCGCCAGGACAATCCCTCCGGCTACGTGCCGCGGTGCATGCTGCTGCTGTTCCGCGGCCCCAACGCGGTGCGGCATTTGAAGGAAGACGTCATCGGCGGCTTCACCGAGCAGCCGGTGGGCGACACCATTCGCGGCACCTACGGCGACTACATCACCGACGAGAAGGGCAACATCCGCTACTTCGAGCCCGCCGTCATCACCTGCCCCGACGTGGGTCTGAACGACGAGCACCTGCGGCTGTTCGCCGAGTATGCCTGCAGCGACGGCGGCGTGCTCACCGGCCGCATCCAGTACGAGCAGCCCAACGTGCAGGTCTCGCTGGTGATGCTCAAGCCCGACAATTTCGAGCGTCGCAGCCGCCGCCCGGGCAACATCATCGACGCCTTCAGCCTCACGGGCCTGCGGATCGTCGGGGCCAAGCTGTTCAGCATGACGGTGGCCCAGGGCGAGGAGTTCTACGGCCCGCTCAAGAGCATCTTCGTCCGCAAGCTCAAGGGCAACGTGACGCAGGAAGTCTACCAGCGGATGCACGACGCCTTCAGCTTCCCCTTCACGATGCATGACGCCGAGAAGGTGGCCGACATGCTGGCCGAGCGCAACGCCACGGCCGAGTTCAACCGCATCGTCGAGTACATGACGGGCGTCAATCCCGAGGACGTCGCCGACACGACCGAGCGGGCGACGGCGAGCAAGGCCAAGTGCCTGGCGCTGCTGTACGAGGGCCCCAATGCCATCGACCGCATCCGGACGGTCCTGGGCTCGACGGACCCGACAAAGGCCGAGCCGGGCACGGTCCGCAGCGACTTCGGGCGCGACCTGATGCGCAACGGCGCCCACGCGAGCGATTCGCCCGAAAGCGCCATCCGCGAACGCAAGATCGTGGGCCTCTCGGAGGCCGAACCCGTCTGCGACATCAAGCGGGCAATCGAAGAACACTTCCACTCGCGGAAGTAGATAATGCCCCCGGGGTGGCGGCCTTCCCCTGGTAGGGTGCGTGGCTTGCCACGCACCGTGCTGCCGGCACGGCCGCCGCCTCCCGGGCTCTGCTCGCCCCAAGGACGCCGCCGCGCGATGCAACGGCCGCGCTAGAGTAGACCATGACCAAACCTGCTACATGGGTGGACCTCATCACGCTGGTGCTGGGTCCGCTGGAGACCAACAGCTACATCATCCGCTGCGGCGGCGAATGCTGGGTGGTCGATCCCGGCATCTGGCCCGCTCCCCTGGTGGAGAGGCTCAAGGTACTCTCGGCCGTGCCGGCCAAGGCGCTGATCACGCACGGGCATTTCGACCACATCGCGGGCATCGATGAGCTCAAGACCGCCTTCGCGTCCATGCGGGTGGTGTGCCCGTCGGCCGACGCGGGCATGCTCACCAGCGGCGAGTTGAACATGTCGGCCGCCTTCGGCGTGTCATCCACCGTCTCGCCGGCCGATGAGTTGATCGAACCGGGCGCGACGTTGCGACTGGGCGACAGCGAGTGGCAGGTGCTGGACACCAGCGGCCACACCAAGGGCGGCGTGAGCTTCTACTGCGCCAAGGCGGGGGTGGTGCTGACGGGCGACGCGCTGTTCGCCGACAGCATCGGCCGGACGGACATCCCCGGAGGCAGCGCGTCGAGGCTGCTGCGGAACATCCGCCAGAACCTCCTGACGCTTCCGGAAGAGACAAAAGTTTATCCCGGCCACGGCGGCCTCTCGACAATCGGTAAAGAGAAGCGGTACAATCCGTTCTTCGCGGGAAAGTTGGAGTAGCCCACAGCCTGTCGGGCGGCGGCCGGAAGGCCGTCACCGTCGGGTCGACATCGCGTTGGGTTGACTGGTCCCGCGTGCAAGTCTATATTGATGGATACGGAAACCTGGTTTATAGCAGCCGCACTTCATTAATAACTTATTCCACCAGGCACATCCGACAGCATCTTTAGACTTGGCGCCAACGGCCGGTGCTTCACGCGCTGACAATCGCGTGTTTTCACCGGCAACGGGGCCCCGGCGACCTCCACACGTTCGCCGCCAGGGCATTCAGCGGGCGGGAAGGGACAAGGTCCGGCATGGCATCTGTAAAAGTCATTCAGGGCCCAGACAAAGATCGCACGTTCGACCTGGTCGACGGCGAGAACACCATCGGGCGCCAGAGCCACCTCGCACCGCTGACGGACCACACGGTCTCGCGCCAGCACATCCGGCTGGTGCTTCGCGACGGTCAGTGGCTGCTCGAGGACCTCGGCTCGGCCAACGGCACGTACCTCAACGGCGTGCGGCTGAACAAGCCCCAGGCCCTGCACCGCGGCGACCAGATCCGCTGCGGCTCGACGCTGCTGGTCTTTTCCACCAGCGGCCCCTCGGCCTCGGTGGAGATGGACGACGACGGCAACCTCGTCGACGCCGCCATCGTCGCCACCATGCCCAGCAACGAGGACTCCGTCATCATCCCCACGCCCGAGGCCGGCGTGCAGGCCATCGGCAACCTCCGCATCCTGTACGACCTCATCGGCGAGATGGGCTCGATCTTCAACATCGACCAGCTGCTGCGGCGGACGCTGTCGAAGATCTTCGAGATCGTCCGCGCCGACCGCGGCTACATCCTGCTGGTCGACGAGATCGGCCAGCCGCAGGGCGGCAAGCTCGTGCTGCGGGCGTCGCGCGTCGTTGACAGCAAGCAGAGCGAGCAGGTGCCCATCTCCAAGACCATCATCAACGAGGTCATGACCAAGCAGGTCGGCGTGCTCAGCTCCAACGCGATGAACGACAAACGCTTCACCTCCGGCAAGAGCGTGCACGATTTCGGCATCCGCTCGGCCATGTGCGTGCCCATCAAGGGCCGCGAGCGGATCCTGGGCGTCATTCACCTCGACTGCAGCGTCAGCGACCAGACCTACTCCACCGAGCAGCTGAGGCTGCTGACGGCGATCGGCTTTCAGACGGGCCTGGCCCTGGACAACGTGCGGCTGTATGAGGCCGCCGTGCAGTCGGAGCGCCTGGCCGCCGTCGGCGAGACGGTGGCCTTCCTCTCGCACCACATCAAGCACATCCTGCAGGCCCTTGGC
>CAZTVF010000123.1:0-15247 GCA_964616985.1 uncultured Planctomycetaceae bacterium | reverse complement strand
CGAGGCCGCCATCGCCGACGTGCAGAAGCAGTACAAGATCGACCCCCGCAAGATCATCGCCCTGGGCATCAGCGGCGGGGCGCAGACGGCGATGTTCCTGGCCGACCACGGGCCCGAGGCCTTCCGGGCGCTGATCCTGGTCTCGGCCAGCCCGGTCGTCATCCGCGGCGAGGAGAGCGTGTGGTTCTACCCCAGCCGCAAGGTGTACAAGACCTGCCCGTACTTCGTGTGCAACAACATCGCCGACGGCGCGTACATCCAGTATTGGAGGCAACTGCAGGAGAAGGTCAACCCCGAGGGCGCCAGCGTCACGCTCATTCCGGTGGCCGGCGAGAGCAAGGGCCACTACATGCCGCCGCCGAAGGAACTGGCCCCGTGGCTGGATGACGTGCTGGCCGGCAAGCACCCCGCGCCGCTGGCCGATCCGCAGAAGGCAGCCGTGGCCAAGATGTTCGGCAAAGTGGTCGAGGCTCTGCCGCCGGCGATTGACAAGGCCGCCAAGGCGCCGGGCGGCACGAAGGTGAGCAAGGACATCGAGACGACGGCCCTGGCGATCGAGATGCCGGCCGACTGCGAGCGGTCGAAGCGCGACGAGATCGTAGACTCGGCCGGGCGGCCGATCCGGCAGATACGCATCGAGCACAAGAAGGACCCGATCTACATCCGCGTCGAGGCCCGCCAGGCCGGCACGGGCATGAAGCAGGTGATCGCGGCCGAGGAGGCGGACACGATCCGCCGCGGCATGCTGTACCAGGTGTACAACCGCGGCAAGATATCCGCCGGCGGGCGGAACTGGGAGTACCGGATCGGGTCGATCACGTTCCCGCACGCCAAGAAGGGGTGGCAGTCGACGCTGTTCGTGAACGCATGGTCGCCGATGGGCGAGGATGGGAAGCAGTGGCTTGAGTTGACGCTGCTGGACGAGACGCAGGATCCCGAGGCGGCGCAGGTGGCCGGGCTGTTCAAGTCGGTCCTGGCCTCGATCGAGATTGTGGCCGCCAAGGCCACGACCCAGCCGAACCCGTGAGCATTCGTGATCCGTAGGGTGGGCAGGTCCGCCGCAGGCGAAACTCGCCGTGGCGAGCTTGCCCACCATCGATGTTCGATGGGTTCATCCCGTGGTGGCGGCGACATAGAGTTGATCGCAATTTGTGCGCCGCCATCACATGATGGATGATTGTGCGCGAATGGTGGGCAGGCCTGCCCACCCTACGGCGGCGACGTCAGCAGCAGTTGCAGCCGCCCAGGCGGTCCATGACGACGATGGTCTCGTCGTCGACCTGGCGGGCAGTGTCGCGGAAGAGGGCGACGGCGTTGAAAACGGCGTCGGCGCAGGGGTCGGGGTCTTCATGCATATGTTGCTTGATCAATTCGTACAGCCGCTGTTCGCCGAAGTGTTCGCCGGTGGGGGCCGTCGCGTCGGTCAGCCCGTCGGTGTACAGCACCAGCCGCTGGCCGGGCGTGAAGGTGAGGCACATCTCCTCGGGCTCGAACTCCTCAATGCCCAGCAGGAAGTTGTGGGCCCCCAGGTGCTGCACGCGGCCGGTGTCGCGGTCGACGAGATAGGGCCGCGGGTGCCCGGCGTTGACGAACATGCCCATGCCCGTCGGCGAGTCGATCACGCCGTAGAACATCGAGCAGGGCGTCACGAGGCCCGTCCGCTCGCCCAAGTCGATGAGCAGCTGGTTCAAGGCCGTGATCATCCCGCTGGGGCGGCTGCGGCGGTCGTCGGCGAAGCGGAGGAAGCCCATGATCTGCGCCATCACCAGCGACGCGCGAACGCCGTGCCCGGCCACGTCGCCGACCGCCAGGGCGATCTGGTCGTCATTGAGGCGGATGAAGTCGTAGAAGTCGCCGCCGACGCTGCCGCACATGCGATTGCGGGCAGCGGCCTTCTGGTGCGGACAGTTCAGCGGGCATTCCCGCGGAAGCAGGGCCGCCTGCAGTTCAGCCGCCAAGGCCAGGTCCAGGTCGTCTTCGCTTGTTCGGGCCTTGAACTCCATCAATGCTTCACATCTACTCCACGACCGAGAATTGGTCCTTGCCGGCCCCGCACTCCGGGCACACCCAGCTATCGGGGATGTCCTTAAATGCGGTCCCGGCGTCCACTCCATTGGCGGGGTCGCCCGTTTGGGGGTCGTACACCCAGCCGCACAGATCGCACACGTATTTCGGCATGTCGTCCCTTCCTTTTTGCGGCGGCTTCGCGGCCGCCGATGGTTTCTATTCTACCAAGTGCTCCGCACGAGGCGCATGATGTCATTCCACGTCAGCAGGATGAAAACCGCTCCCAAGATCAACAGCCCGATCAGCTGGATGATCCACATCACCTTCGGCGGCAGGGGCCGGCCGCGGATCTTCTCGATAATCAGGAAGGCCGCCAGCCCGCCGTCGACCACCGGGAAGGGCAGGAAGTTGATCACCGCCAGGGCGGCCGAGATGAACGCCATGAAGTACAGCATCTCGATGAGGCCGCGCTTGGCGAACGAGATCGCCGCCCCGCCGATGCCGACCGGCCCGGAGATGTCGCTGCCGCCGACGCGCCCAGCCGCCAGTTGCCGCAGCGTGCCGTATTGCATCAGCACGAACTCCCACGTCTTGGTCACGCCCCAGCCGATGGCGGTGACCGGGTTGCGGTCGAGAATGGTGACCATCTGGGGCTCCCACGAGACGCTCTCCAGCGGCGCCGCCAACGTGTACGCCTGCGGCGCGAAGGCCTTGTCGTCCAGCTTGCCCAGGTCGGCCGTCAGCGTCTGCTCGCCGCGGCGGTACTGGAGCGTGACGTTGTGCCCCCGGAGGTCCTTGAGCGTCAGGTACAGATCGACCCATGTCTTGATCGGCTTGTCGTTGACCTTCTCCACGACATCGCCGCTCATGATCCCGGCTGCGGCGGCGGGGGAGTCGCCCTTGACGTCGGCGACGACGGTATGGTCCTGGTCGGTCGTGGCGGTGATGCCCATCTGCAGGACGTTGTTGCGGCTCTTGGGCACGATCCACATCGGCGGCAGCGTATTGCCGTCGCGTTCCACCACCAGTTGGGTGCCCTTGGCGGCGACCTTCTTGTTGATCTCCTGCACCTGCAGGGCCGGGGGGGTGCGAACGTCGCCGTACAGCAGCAGCACGTCGCCGGGGCGGACGCCCGCGGCTTCGGCCGGCGAGCCGGCGCTCACGCCGCCGACGGAGGCGCGGGGGCTCATGCCCAGGATGGACAGGTCGCCGCCCAGCAGCGTATTGCCGTCGAACCGCCGGCTGCCGTCGATGATGTCGGCGGCAGGAAAGGTCACGCTGTTGCCGTCCGGCAGCAGGGCCGTGACGTTGCGGTCTTTGAACTCGGCCGTCTCGGCCAGAACCCACGAACCGTCGCGCCGCTTGAGGGGCACGTCCTTGTAGACCAGGTGCGCCGGCAGCGAGGCGATGAACGTGTTGCCGTCGCGTGCGACCGTAAGCATCGCGGCCGTGGCCTGCCGCGAGTCCTGCATCTCCTTGATCTGCCAGAGGAAGCTCACGGGCTCGCCGTTGAACGCGATGACCTTGTCGCCCTTCTGGAAGGGCGTGTTGGAAATGTAGTCGTCGTTCTCGCCGACTTCGGTCGTGTAGGAGGGGGTGATGCCGAACCCGCGTTTCTCGCTGTCGCCCGGGGCCAGGGCCCGCACGCCCAGGCGGGCGTCGCCGGTGTAGGTCTTGCCGCCGACGGAGCGTTCTACGGTCAGGACGAACTTGTCGTCCGGGGCCGCCAGCAGCGAGGTGTACAGCAACTTGCTGAAGTCATCGACCTTGTCGCTCATCAGGCGGGCGAAGATGCCGGTGCCCTGGATGCGCACGACCTTATCCCCGGGCTGCAGCCCTTGGCTCTTGGAGGCGCCGGGGGCACTGGTGGCGAGGGTGGTGGCCGGGCCGGCGGCAGCGGGCAGCGGCGTCGTCCACGTGATGTCGGCCTTGGAGGCGGTCGAGCCGGGCATGACGATTCCGATGACGGGCGCGCTGGCCTTCATGCCCACCATCGAGACGATGACGAAGGCGATGGCCGCGAAGATGACGTTCATGATCACGCCGGCCGAGACGATCGCCAGGCGTGCGCCCACGGACTTGTTGTTGAACGCACGGGGGTCGGGCAATTCGCCCGACTCGGGCTTGAAGTCCTCCTGGCCGAGCATCTTCACGTAGCCGCCCAGCGGGATGGCATTGATGCAGTAGTCGGTCTCGCCCCGGTGAAAGCCCAGGAGGCGCGGGCCGAAACCGAGGGCGAAGCGTTCGACCTTGACGTTGACGAACTTGGCCACCAGGAAGTGCCCCAGCTCATGCACGAACACGACCAGCCCCAGGCCGATGATGAACTGCGCGATGTACCAGGCATAGCTCAGGGCGTTGCCAATTCCGTTTGCCGCGATAATATCCATTCGGTCCTCGTTCGGTTATTCTTGTGTGGGGGGCTGCAACGCGGGGCCGGCCGGCTTCTTCCGGTGCGACATCGCCTGCATCACCTGCTGGCGGGCCCAGGCGTCGGCCGATTTCAGCGACGCCAGCGTTACTTCCGGCTCGGCAGGGGCTCGGTTCATTATACCTTCGACCATCGGGACGATCCGCCCGAACGAAATCCGGCCGTGCTGGAACTCTTCGACGGCGGCCTCGTTGGCGCTGTTGACGACCGCGCCCGACGCGCCGCCGCGGCGGATGACCTCGAAGCCCAGGTTCACCGCGCGGGCGAAGCGCCCTTCGGGGACAGCGAACGTCAGCTTGCCCAGGGCCGGCAGGTCCAGGCCGGGCACCGTGCGGACGGGGCGGTTGGGGTAGTTCAGGGCGTACGCGATGGGGAGCGTCATGTCCGGCCGCCCCATCTGGGCGATCACCGATCCGTCGCAGAACTCCACGTACGAGTGCAGGATCGACTGCGGGTGAAGCACCACGGCGATCTGCTCAGCCGGCAGGTCGAACAGCCAGTGCGCCTCGATCACCTCCAGGGCCTTGTTGATCAGGGTGGCCGAGTCGATGGTGATCTTGCGTCCCATCTGCCAGGTGGGGTGGGCGAGGCAGTCGTCGACGGTGGCGTCGTCGGTCGCCTCGGGCTTCCAGTTGCGCAGGGCCCCGCCGGAGGCCGTGATCACGACGCGGCGGACCTCGCCCCGCTGGCCGGAGGCAAGGCACTGGAAGATGGCCGAGTGCTCGCTGTCGACCGGCAGCACGGGGACGCCCGCCTTGCGGGCGGCGGGCATGACGATGGCCCCGGCCATCACGAGCGTTTCCTTGTTGGCGATGGCCAGCGTCGCGCCGCACTCGATGGCCGCCAGCGTGGGCTCCAGCCCCGCGGCGCCCACCACGCCCGAGAGCAGCACGTCCGGCCGCGTGAGGTGGATGAGTTCGGTCATGGCCGCCGGCCCGGTGACCAGCTTGACGCCCTTGGGCAGGGCGGCCTGGAGGTCGGCCGCGTGCGACTCATCGGCCAACGCGACGGCCTGGGGCATGAACTGCTGTGCCTGCCGGGCGAGCAGCTGCCAGTTGGCCCCCGCCGCCAGCGCGCAGGCTGTGAGGCCTCCCTGGCTGGAGATTACCTCCAGCGTCTGGCGGCCTATGCTGCCTGTGCAGCCCAGGATGGCGACGCGTTTCGAAGTCAAAGCGACCTTTCTTACTCCATGTACGTCGCTAGTTTAGCGATAGTGCGATCTTGGACAAGCAAAACCCGCACCGGCTGTCATGCTTTTACCCGACACATCAGTTGACTTGGTGTCCGCGGACTCGGACAATTCACTCATCAAGGGTGCATCCCGATGGCAGCTATGCGGCGAAGGAACATTTTGATCATTACCTGCCTGATCGTGGCTCTGGCGTTGCTGGGCGTCGATCTCCTGAGGAATCAGGTCCGCGTTGAGCACGTATATTCCCGGTCCAAAGCGACCCGGATGGAACTGCAGATTGCCATCATTGAGGCAGCGTCCAACTCGAAGACAAGATATGACTGGCCGACGATTGAAGCATTTACTGCTGCGCTCCACGGATGTGGCAACAGCGGCAGGTCTGCATCTCCTGACGGGCCTCTTCTCGATACATGGGGGCATCGCGTGGTGTTCATGACGCAGAATGGCAAGGGCGTCGCGCTGGGCAGCGCCGGCCCTGACGGCGTTTGGGAAGGAGGCGCTGGCGATGATATCGTGGTGTTCTTCCGCGATGTGATGAACCACACAACGGCGGAAGCGGAATGACGCGCTCAAGAGCATCTGTGCCCTCGGTCGGCTGTTTACCGATTACTGGTTCGGGCGGTTTGCTCATTCCCGCCCCCCGCGGTGGCCGATCTATAATCTAGTCATGACAACGCCATTCGAATACGACAAGCTCATCCACAAGGGCCGCGTGCTGGAACTGCACACCGTGGGCGTCAAGATGCCCGACGGCAGGGTGCTGCCGCGCGACCTCGTCCGCTTCTCGCCGGCGGCGACCATCCTGCCGATCCTGCCCGACGGCCGCGTGGTGATGATCCGCAACCGCCGCTACGCGGTGGGCGAGAACCTGCTGGAACTGCCCGCCGGCGGCATCGACGCGGGCGAGGACCCGCTGGCCGGCGCCCGGCGCGAGCTGCTCGAGGAGACGGGCTACACCGCGGGCAGGATGGAGGACCTCGGCACGTACTTCACCGCGCCCGGCAGCACCGACGAGGTCATGCACACCTACCTCGCCACCGAGCTGCAGCTGGGCGAGCAGGACCTCGAGGACTACGAGCAGATCGAACTGGAGATCGTCCCGCTGGCCGACATCGGCGGCATGATCGCCGACGGCCGGCTGCACGACGGCAAGAGCATGCTCGCCTTTGCGCTATACTGGATTCGGAAGGGCGGATGCAGATGAGCTTCTGGCAGCGGCCATATGCGGGCGGGGGCGGCGGGGGCACGACGCTGGGCCTTCCCCGGGCGACGCCCGCGGTGAAGGTCCTGCTTGCGGTGAACTTCGCGATGTTCCTGCTGCAGCAGTTCTTCGACCGGTCCACGCCTTTCTCGTTGGGCTGGATGAGCACCTACCTGGGCGCGACCGTCGAGGGCTCGCTGCAGTTGTGGCGGTACATCACATTCCAGTTTCTGCACGCGGGGATCTGGCACATCCTGATGAACATGCTGGGGGTGTACATGCTGGGCCCGCCGCTGGAAGAGCGGATGGGGACGCGGCGTTTCGTCGCGTTCTACCTCAGCTGCGGCGTGGTGGCCGGGCTGGCGTATGTGGCCATCGGCCTGCTGGCGTCCCTGCCGCCGTGGGTTCCGATCGTGGGCGCCTCGGGGGGGGTGTTTGCCATCCTGCTGGCGTGCGCGGTGTACTTCCCCGACTTCAAGATCGTCCTGGTGCTGTTTCTGGTGCCGATCCGCTTCGCGGCCGTGATCGTCTTCGGCGCCATGATCTTCATGGTGCTGTCGTCGCTGGCGGGGCCGAACCAGGCCGGGGCGATGAGCGACGTGGCGCACCTGGGCGGGGCGGTGGGGGCGGCGTTCTGGATCTGGGTGCTGCCTCGCCTGCGCGGGGCCGACGCGGTGGGGCGGATCAAGCGGGGCCACTGGCGGCGGAAGATGCTGCACCACGAGGCCCAGTTGCTGCAGGAGCGGGCCGAGGTGGACCGGGTGCTTCAGAAGGTGAAGGAAAAGGGCATCGCCAGCCTCAGCGCCAAGGACAAGAAGATCCTCCAGGACGCCACTCGCCGTCAGCAGCAGCGCGACGGCGGGCCGAACTGATGAGGGGGTTCGCCCGGGCGGCGAGGCTCACTGCACGACGCGTTTTTCAGGCGGAACGTGCTTCTCGATCATGATGACCAGGTCGCGGAAATTCTGCAGCTTCCAGGAGTCCACCGTCATGCGCTCGCCCTTGCCATGCTCGAGGTACAGGACGCCCTTGGTCTTAAGTTCGGTGGCGTCGAGGCGGTCGACGTCAGACCAGGCGAGGCGGCCCTTGCCCTGGTAGCCGATGCCGGCGCCGTCGGCGATCAGCACGCGGCGAAGGAAGACGACGGCCCACAGCGCGATGATCACGCCCAGCGGGATGAAGAGGTAGGGGCCGTAGACGTTCATCACGTACTTGGCCACCTCATTGACGTTGGCGAGCGACCAGTCAGTGGGGCGTTTGAGGCCCATGCCGTCGCGAAGGCACCAGACGCCAAAGCCCAGCAGCATGCCGGCCACGATGAACAGGCGGATGGCCGGGTCCTTGGATGCGCCGCACACGACACGTGCTTCATGTTGAACAAGTTCATCGGCCATGGGCACTCGCTTCTATGGCATAGGTTAGAGAACGTATTTTACGCCAGGGAGCGAAAACTGTAAACACCTATTGCCGTCGCTACACGATGCGGAATCCGGCCTGGCGGCACATCTCCTCGATGGCAATGAGGAGCTGGTTGCGGACGCGGCGGAAGGTGTCGAGGTCCGGGACGAAGACGCGGACCTCCATCCGCATGGCGTTGGCGCCCACGCTGACCATGAAGACCTGCGGCGGCGGATCGCGCAGCGTATCGGGCGAGCGGCGGGCGAGGTCCTCGAGCATCGCCTCCACCTTGGCCGGCTCGGGCCCCAGGGCGATGTTCACCGGCACCACCAGGCGAAGCATCGTGTCCGTCAGCGTCCAGTTCACCAGCTTGTCGGTGATGAAGGCCTTGTTGGGCACGATGAGTTCCTTGTGGTCGCGGTCGACGATGGTCGTGGCGCGGATGCGGATCTTGGACACCACGCCGCGCACGTCGCCCACGGTGATCACGTCGCCCACGCGCATGGGGCGCTCGAACAGGATGATCAGGCCCGAGACGAAGTTCGCGAAGATCTCCTGCAGGCCGAAGCCCAGGCCCACGGTCATGGCCGCCGCCAGCCACTGCACCTGGGACCACGACACGCCGATCAGCGAGAAAGCGACGACGATGCCGGTGATGATGATCGCATACCGGGTGATCGTGGTGATCGCGTAGATCGCCCCGCTGTCCAGGCGAAGCCGTTGGAGCAGCGCCATCTGCAGCAGGCCCGGGATATTCCGCACGGCCGCCAGCGTCAGCGCCAGCACCGCCGCCGCCCAGATCGCGTCCAGCAGCGTCACCGGCATGCGGCGGTCCACCGCCTGCGACGCCGTCGATCCGTCCGGGCGCGCCACCAGCACCTGCGCCTTGTCCACGTAGCTGCCGAGTTCCACGTGCTTGAGCACGCTCAGGGCGGGCACCACCTGCGCCCAGATCGCCCACAGCCCCACCACGATGCCCACGGCCGTGAGGTATTGAAGCAGGCGGCGGGACTGCTTGCGCATGTCGGCCGGGCCAACGTCCGGCGAGGCCTCGGCCACCATGTGCTCGATGCCGTCCACGGAGCCGTCGGTGCGGCGTTCCTGCATGGCCGACAGGCGAGTCATCGCCTGCGAGCGGGTGGCCAGGCGGCGGGCGACGCTGATGCCGCGGTCGACCACCGCGTATGCCACCAGCAGGCCCAGCACCAGCCACAGGCTGGCCAGCATGCGGCCGGCGATCTCGAACGAGGAATAGTAATACCCGGCGAAGGCCGTGCCCGCCAGGGCCAGCGGCGTCAGCAGGGCCAGCCCGTACCACACCCCGCGGAGGCGGTGCAGCCAGCCGCCCTTGGGGCGGTCCAGTACGGCCTGCATCACGGCCCCCGAGGGCTTGAGCAGGCGCCAGGCGAACACCTCCAGCACGCACAGGCCGGCGATGAAGAAGACGCGGCCGAGGGTGTCCTTGCGGCTCTCGACGCCCTGTCCTTCCATCACCGCCACGAGGAACAGGATCGGCAGGCTCAGCGCCATCAGCGCCTTGAGCATCCGCTGGAGGACGTTCACGCTCTTGGCCGGCCAGTGGAAGTGCGCGTGGGCCAGCCCGTGCGGGCGGCACGTCTGGATGACCACCTCTGCCGTGAGGTAGCCCATCGCCACCGCCTTGAGGCCCTCGGCCACCGCCAGCATCAGTTCGGTGGGCTGGTCATTGTGCTGCAGCACCAGCGCCAAGGCCGCCAGGATCCCGGGCACCAGCCCCACGATCAGCAGCGTCAGCGTCATAGCCCCCAGCGTCTGGCCGAAGCGCTCAGGCTTGCGCGAGACCTGCTCGCCCAGCCGCGTCAGGCGGTTCTGCAGGCGGCGGCGCAGGACCAGCAGGCCGGTCGTCAGGAGCAGGCCGGCCGCCGTGGATACGGGGTTCGACAGGGCCGACTCGCCCAGGCGGCGGGCCAGGGCCGTCCACGCGGCCGGATCGACCAGCCAGCGGGCGCCCTCGGCGAGTTCACGGAAGTTCATTGAGTACAGCGGCGGGGCGCTGCGGATCCACAGCACCCGCTCATCGATGTACTGCTGCACCCGCTGCGTCTCGTCGGCCAGCCAGCCCATGGACGCCGTCAGGTCCAGCAGCTTGGCCGAATAGGAATTGCAGTCGGCGGCCAGCAGGTCCAGGTACTGCCGGCGGGCCTGCAGCAGCTTGCGGAGGACCTTCTGGATCTCCAGCCGCTGGGGCTCGGGAATGTCGCTCTGCAGGTGGCCCATTTGCTCGGCCACCGCGGCATCGAGGTCGTTGAGTGCCTTGCGGCGCTCGGCCAGCTCGAGGTACTCCATCTGCGTCTGGGCGATGAGGCCCTTGTTGATGGTGATCTGGCGCCGGACGGCGCCCAGGTCCGGCAGCGTCCCGCGCTGACGCCGCAGCAGCAGGCCGATGTTGTTGCTCAGGCCGACCGCCTCGACCTTCTCCTTGATGCTCTTGAAGTCGCCGCGGAGGCGCGACAGCTCGCGCACGGTGCGGTCGAAGTCCTGGCGGGCGCGCTCCAGCCCGGAGGCGGCACTATTGGCGTCGATGCGCGACTGGGCGAGCTGGCTGTTCTCGCGGGCGAGGCGCTGCGCGACGGGGTGCAGCGTGGCCGTCTCTTCGACTGCGCGCTGGGCGTCCATCGCAACGCGCTGCACCTCGGCCTGCCTTCGCTGGGCGACCGCGTCCTGCAGGGCGCGGGAATACTTCTGGGCCCGCGTGAGGCGGGCGGCGGCGACGTCACGCTGCAGGCCCACGAGTTCCTGCGTGGCCTCGTAGGCGTTGCGCTCGCTGCGGAAGGCCTGCATCTGCCTCCGCAGCACCAGGCGCTGGGCGTTCGCCAGCGTGGTAGATGCCGCCGTGACCTCCGGGGCTTCCTGCGGCGGGGCGGGGGCGGCCAGCTTGCGGGCGACCTCCTCATTCTGGCCCATCGCGTTGATCAGCAACTGGGGAATCTCGGCCCGGCGGTCGTTGCGGCGCTTGGGCTCGTCGTCCAGGCGGGACGTCTCGCGCGCCGCCGCCGCCGACTGCGCCTGGGCCTGGGCGGCCAGCTGCTCCAGCTGCGCCAGCGGCAGGTTGGCGTCGATCGGCTGCATCGGCTCGTTGGATTCCAGCAGCTTCGCCTGCAGCGACGCCAACTGCCCGGGGGCTTCCTCCTGCATCCTGGCGAAGGAGGCGGCCTTGGCCGCCCATTCGTCGGCGGCCTTGATCTGCTCCAGGGCCAGGCGGTAGAGCTCCATGGCCCGCGCCCGCGCGGCGGCATCGAGATCCTTGTCCTGTTCCAGGCGTGCGATGGCTGCATTCACGTCGGCGGCGGAGAGTTCGTCATCGGCCGGGACGGACGCCGGCGACGACACCGGCGAGGGCATGGAGGCCGGCGCTGAGGCCGGCCTGGATGCAGGCTTGGTCCCGGCGGCCTCGGCAGCAAGGACGCTCGCGGACAGCAACGCCACGATCGAAGCAGCAAGCAGTGTTTGTTTCAAGGTCATAGCGTTCCAGATCATAATCGCCACGACGCGGCGGCGAAAGCAGCAGCGGGGCGCAATAACAGACAATACGCCAGCGGACCTCGAATGGTTGATATGTTCCGTAGTGCCCTGTCTACCTTCAATTGAGGGGTGGCGCGGCCTTCCCAGGCCGCCACCTGCAGACGGCTGTGGTGGCGGCCTGGGAAGGCCGCCACCCCTCGAATGGCACCAGACAGAGCACTACTTGCGGACGAACGTGATCAGCGTCACCTCGGGCGGGGCGAACAGGCGCATCGGCGGGCCCCACGTGCCGGTCCCGTTGGACGCGTAGAGGCTCGCGCCGCCCACCTCGTGAAGCCCGCAGAACAGCGGGTACACCGACCGCGTGATCAGGTGGAAGGGAAAGATCTGCCCGCCATGCGTGTGGCCGGAAAGCTGCAGGTCCATACGCTGGACCGACGGTGCGAACACCACCGGCTGATGCTTCAGCAGGAGGGTCAACGCCGCGTCGCGTGCGGCAGGCAGGGCGAGCCGTTCGTCCGTGCGCGGATTTTGGTCCCGCCCGCCGGCGGGGTCATCGACGCCCGCGATGCGGAGGCCGTTGTCCAGCGACACCGACTCGCCCGCCAGCACGGTAAAGCCCGCCTGGCGGTGGAAATTCAGGCTGTTCTCGAGGCCCGCGTAAAACTCGTGGTTGCCCAGGACGGCGTACTTGCCCAGCCGCGGGTGGATCTCGGCCAGGGGCGCGGCGAAGTGGCGGATGTTATGGAATGACGAGTCGACCAGGTCGCCGGTGCTGACCAGGATGTCGACGTCGGCCTCCTTGATCAGGGCGAGCATCTGCTCGAAGCGGCCGCTCAGCATGTGCAGGCCCAGGTGCACGTCGCTGATCTGCACGACCTTGAGCTGCTGCAGGCCCGGGGGCAGGTTGGCCACGGGGATCGTGACGCGGTGGATGCGGAGGCGCCCGGCCTCGATGAAGCTGTACACAGCCGCCGCGGCGACCAGTACGACAATGCCGGCCAGCATGACGCGGGGGCCTATCGCGGCGGCGCGGGCGGGCGGCACGGCCAGGCCGGTGAGGCGGACCAGCAGGTTCCATGCGTCGCCGGCCAGGGCGAGGGCGAAGAACCAGAAGATCATCGCCATCCACGGGTAGGCGACCGTGCCGACGAGGCTCGAGGCGCGGGCGTAGCGCGACCGGTCCAGAAGCACCGTGATCAGCGGCGAGAGCACCAGCGCCAGCAGCACCGCCGCCAGCACCCAGTGCACCCAGCCCATGTGCGGAAACGCCGCGTGCGCCTTCCAGAACAGGTAAGAGTGCATCGCCGCGTACAGGGCCAGGAACACGATCACGAATAGCGTCATATCGCCCTCGCAAAGGTTAGGTGCGACATTCTATGGAGCGTTCGCCCGCGCAATCTCTCAGTTTCGCACGCGGGGCCAGTAGCGGCCGTAGCGGAAGTCGACCTCGACGGGCAGGGCGAAGGCGGCGGTGAGCGTGTCGCCGGTGAGGACGTCGGCCTTGGCGCCCTGGGCCAGAATGCGGCCATCCTTGAGCACCATCGCGTGGGAGAATGCCGGCGGAATCTCCTCGATGTGGTGCGTGACGAGGATGAGCGACGCGCGGCCCGAGGCGGCCAGGGAATCGATCGTCGCCAGCAGGTTCTCGCGAGCGGCCAGGTCCAGGCCCGCGCACGCCTCGTCGAGGATGAGCAGATCGGGGGCGGCCATCAGGGCCCGGGCGATCAGCACCTTCTGCTGCTCGCCCAGGGAGAGCACGCCGTACGGTGAGGCGGCGACGTGCGAGAGGCCCAGGGTGGCCAGCAGTTCCGCGGCGGCGGCCCGGTCGGCGGGGGTGACCGCATCGAACAGGGCGGTGGAGGCGAACACGCCGGTGAGCACGATCTGCAGCGCGGTCTGCCGCGGGCGGATCATCGGCGAGAGCGACGAACTCACCCAGCCGATCCGTCGCCGCAGTTGCCGCAGGTCCACCTGGCCGTACTCGTGGCCGAGGACGCACACGCGGCCGTCGGTGGGCCAGATGTACCCCACGGCGATCTGCAGCAGCGTCGTCTTGCCCGAGCCGTTGGCGCCGACGATGGCCCAGTGCTCGCCGCTGCCGACCCGCCAGTTGACGTCATGCAGGATCATGCGGCGGTCGCGCTCGTACCGCACGTCATACATCTCAATACGCATAGAGGGTTCCGTCATTCCACCGCTCACGAATACTCAGCGATTGTAGCGGTAGGGCCGGCGTGAAGGAAGCTCTCTCACCGGAATGTGCAAACGGTGTAATCCTTGGGCGAAGCGTACAAGGCGCTCTTGGCGCCGATCGTCATGGCAGTGTTCTTGGGTCTCGCTCCGACCAGGTCGCGGTCATCCACCATAGCCTGCAACAGGATGGTCTGGCCGGCCTTCACGGGGGCAGCGCAGCCCAGTTCGCTCAGTGGCACCGACACCAGGTACGTATAGCCGCCCGGGCGCAGTGTCACCTTGGCGACCATGCCCTTGGGCTGGGGGCGCTTCTCCACGTACCACTGTGGCTCGATGGGCCCGCCCTTGGCGCCCAGCGGCAGGATCACCTGCCCCGTCCCCAGTGCGTGCTTGCCGTTCCGCTTGGGTGGTTCGCGGCAGTCCCAGTAAAGCTCCAGGGCGTCATTGTTGTACGAGTCCTTGCCGTCAACGGCGATCTGGTCGTCGGCCACATCGACGCGGAAGAACAGCGTGTTGCCATCGGTGGCGATTTGCACGTCGGCTGAGCAATCCTGAGGCCCGGCCCAGACCTGCGGGTCGCGGATCACGTTCGCCTTGCCCAATTTGGTGGGCTTGATCTTGACCCACGCCTGCGCGTCACTGTTCAGCGACAATCCCTCGATGATGGGAATATCCAGCGACGTCGGCACGGAAACCCGCGTCGAACGCTCCAGCCTGCGGGGTTCACCGTTTGGCGCGATGACGTCGTACGTGGCCCGAAGCTCGGGCGAAAAGACGCCGTCGGCCGCCGGCTTGAGGGCGAAGGGAACCTTGAAGGACTGGTTGGGCTCGATCTTGATGTCGGCCGTCGCCGGGATGATTTCCCAGTTCTCGGCGTTCCACGAGAGCAAGACCCTCATCGGCGTGTCGAACGGGTTGAATACCTCCATCGTCATCGATCCACCTTCGGCCGGCAACGCGTACTGGCGGTTGGCGTCGAAGAGCTTCGAGGCCTTCTCCACAAACGACTGGAGGACGAAATCCTTCGGCGAGATCTCTCCCAGCGTCAGCAGCGCCATCGTCGTTTTGGAGCCGTCCACGCTGACCTGGGCCACCAAGTGAAACTCACCCAGGTCGCGGGCGCCGGTCTGCGAGCGATTGGGGCTGCCGCCGTGCCCGCCCACCCGGGCCGCCGTCGCGCCGAGGACGATGGTCTCGATGCCGTCATAGACTCCATATCGCTGCGAGTGCCAGTGGCCGTTGAGGATGGTTGTCTTGGACGGGTCGAGCAGGCGGGCCCGCCTGGGCCACCACGTCTTGTCGCCCCACAGCGGCCTGCGAT
>CAZTVF010000122.1:0-15287 GCA_964616985.1 uncultured Planctomycetaceae bacterium | reverse complement strand
GCGGTCGTCACCGGTTACAGCGGCGCGTCCGCGGCCGATTCTCACGGCCTTCCCTTTTGTCCCAAATCCGTGGGACACCTGTAACGCCACCTAATCTAGTCCTGCCGGCCAAAAGGTCAAGGATTTTCCATTGCGATTCGAACATGACAGCCCTGGGAAGACCTACATGACTACCCGGGTTCGCAGCGATGAGGCGACCGCACCGGCAGATCCACAGCGTTGTCCCCTGTCAATGCTCGGCAGCGATTCGACCGCGCCAGCAGTGTCGTGGAGCCCCAGGTGCGTGTAGACGTTCATCGTCAGGCGGATGTCGCTATGGCGCATGAGCTCTTGGGCCATCCGGGGAACGACGCCCGACTTGCTCAGCATGGTGGCGAAGGTGTGGCGGAGGCAGTGGACGTCGAGTGTGCGACCGTCGGCGTGGGTTTGTCGACCCGCCGCTTGCCGATCGGGGGCCACGACTTCGCGGGTAAGCCCGGCGACGATGAGATCGCCGTCGAAGATCCGGATCAGGTTGTCGGGCATGGCGTCGTCAGGATGCGACGATATCTAGCAGCACGTAGGCTTCCGGTTGCACGATGAACTCAAAACGGCACACGCCGTCTTCTGTGACGCCGGCGGCCACAACGCCTGCAGGGTTGACCAGCCGCAGCGGCCGGTCCGTCGGCAGCCCCAACTGCCCCGGCTGGATCGCCAGACGAACGGTGCGCGGCAGGCGGGCATCGCCGAAGACGCACGTTTCGAGGTTGCCGGCCAGGATGCGGACGGTCCCGCCGCTTTTCCACAGGTGCATGCACACCGGTTGGGCCTCGTCGGCCTGCTCGATCCACCATCGGCCGTCATGCTGCGCAAGGGAATTGGCGAAGGCGCGGCACAAGGCGGCGTAGGGTTTGAGGCTACCCAGATGGCTCTTGCGGACGACGGCATTGCCTGGCTGCCACCAGTCCTGCGGCATCCAGTAGATCGCCCGGCCGTCGGGAGCGGCGATGATCAGCGGCCCTTGGCGGGTGGCGGCCAGCACCTCGCCGGCCGTAGCCCGCACGCCTTGGCGCTCGGCGGTGTAGATCGGCTCCACCAGGGGCTGGTGGTCGATCTCGATGAGGTTGTCGTAGCCAGCCGGGATGAGCCCGCCGGCCAGCTCAGCGCCCGCGCGGGCCAGCAGCTCCGGCGCGATGCGGTCGGCCCGCCCGGCGGCGACCAAGGCGCCGCGCTGCGGAAGGGGCGTATCGGCGGGCGGCGTCTGCCAGAGCAGTCCGTCGGCATCGCACGCGGCCACGTCTTGCCCGCGAACGGCACAAAGGCAGCCGAAGCCATATTTGTTCAGCAGGCCCACCTGGTCGTCCAGGAAGTCGCTGGTGTTGGCATCGGGGCAGTCGCGCGTGACGGCCTCCAGGGCCGTTCGGTCGTAGACAGCGGCCGGGCCGTAGACTTCTTCCATGGCGGCGGCGTCGCGCTGGGCGGCGTCGAGATTCTCGCCAAGGAAGGCGACATCCTTTTGGCTGAGGATTTCGCCGAAGCGGTTGTTCATCCAGGACAGGTACACGCCCCCAGGCCGCTTGAGACCGCCGCCCGTCCGCAGCGCGGCGTGTGAGAACGCCCACATGCTCCAGGCCAGTTTGCCGGGCACCTGGTGCAGGGTGTCCCAGGGTTCCCAGCTATCCCACGTTTCGGTGAGGAAGTAGTGGCGGCAGGGCTTGGCGCGGCGGCGATTGCCGCCCTCAACCTGGGCTTGGTGCACCAGCAGGTTCCCCAGTTGAAACGTCCATCCCAGCATCGTGTCCGACCAGAAGTCCTGCCACGCGCCGCCCCAGGTCTGATCGATGAAGGCGTCCATCGCGCCGGCGGCCACGATGGCCTCCAGGTCGACGCAGCCCACGCGCCATTCCGCCACCGCGCTGAGGGCGCAAGAGTAGCCCATGACGAACGATTGTGGATTGCCGTCCTTGACGCCCCGGAACAGCGCCGTCGCGCGGCGCGTCCACAGGTCGATATCCTCGGGGCGGGGCGGCAGCTTGAGGCCGAAGGGGCCGAAGCGGGTGTAGAGCATAGGGCCCAGGAACGCGTCGCGCAGAACGATGGCCTCCATGCCCATGTCGCGCGAGAAGGCGCCCCACTGCTCGCCGAAAAACCGGGCGAAGGTCTCTCCCTGGCCGATGCCGCCGGGGCGCGAGGCGTAGCGGTGCGAGTCCGGCCGCATGGGCGCCAGCGAATCCAGGGCGCCGCTGCCCTCGGAGCCCATGTAGCACTCGCTGTGCCGCAGGTACCAGGCAGGGTCCTGGTCCTCATAGAGAGGGTCGCCGGTGGCCACCATGCCGCCGACGTGCACGCCCCCGCCGGTGAACATGATGCCCAGTTTCAGGTCGCCCAGCCCCATGTCCCTGGCCAGGTCGTGGAGCATTCTGAGGCAGTCGCGAAGGTCGCCATAGGTGGCCCCGGCCCAGGAGGCGTAGCGGTTGCCGCTGACGGGCAGCGGTTGGTTGAAGTCGCCGCTCCACAGGGCCACCAGCGTCACCCGCAGTCCGCAGGAGAAGATGATTCCCCGATGGCCCTGCACGGTGTTCCACAGAGGCGCCAGTCGGGCAAGAAGTTCCTGCGCTTGCTGATGGAACGTAGCCGGTCGAAACCAGCCCAGTTCCATTTCCATCCAACGATCCGTATCGATCAAGGTCATGATGTCTCCGAAAAGCAATGGCGGCCCGGGTGAACCTGCTGCCCGCCCCGGCGATGCTAATCGCCGGCGCGCGCGGGGGCAAGCCCGGATGCAACGGATAGGCCGCTCGACGCGAATGGACACGGCTGTCGAAGCGGGAGCGGAACATCACGATCAAGAGGGGGCTGGTAGGCAAGGATGGCAATAACCGCTCGGCTTTGCACCGGCTTCCCATTAATACCGTGTTATCGGTATGATGCGCCGCCGTCAAGGCTGCTTTCGCGAATCCCGCCGGTTTGACGGCGACGGGACGGCGCCCGCGGGCCTATCCTTACCAAAGCACGCATGTACCCTCTCCGGTGGTGGCGCAGAGGCATTGAAGGGGTAGGCAAAAGCACTCATGGCGGGAATAGTAAATTCCCCGATTGCTTATGTGGGGGACTTGCCCGAAACTGGAATGTTCGCGGCTCCATATCGACGGCTATAAAACGGGGGGCGTCGCGCGGGTCGGCGGACGCGAGAGTCCGGCGGCGGAAGGACGCTTTACATGAAGGGCCGGTGGGCGCAGAATTGGGCTCTTTGAGAGCCTTGGTGCTCTGTCTGCCGTGATGGGTGGCGGCCTTCCTAGGCCGCCACGCCTTGAATGACACGAGACAGAGCACTAGTCGGACCGTGCAAGAACACAGTTCAGTTCACATGAAAGGTCATCCATGGCGAAGAAGCGGTCAGCCCCGAGCGTTGCGGTTCTCCAGAAGTGCCCCACGGGCATCGAAGGTCTCGATGACATCACCGAGGGCGGCCTGCCCCGGGGTCGGCCGACGCTGGTGTGCGGCGGGGCCGGATCAGGCAAGACGCTGCTGGCGATGGAGTTCATCGTCCGAGGCATCACCGAATTCGGCGAGCCGGGCGTCTTCATGGCCTTCGAAGAGACGGCCGAGGACTTGGCCGCCAACGTCGCCTCGCTGGGATTCGACGTGAACGCGCTGATCGCGGCCAAGAAGATGGCCATCGACTACGTTCACATCGAGCGGAGCGAGATCGAGGAGACGGGCGAGTATGACCTCGAAGGCCTGTTCGTCCGCATCAACGCCATGATCCAGGAGGTCGGGGCCAAGCGCGTGGTGCTGGACACGATCGAGGCGCTGTTCGCCGGCCTGCCCAACGAGGCGATCCTGCGGGCCGAGCTGCGCCGCCTTTTCCGCTGGCTCAAGGACAAGGGCGTCACCGTCATCATCACCGGCGAGAAGGGCGAAAAGACGCTCACCCGCTACGGCATCGAGGAGTACGTCAGCGATTGCGTGATCTTCCTGGACCACCGCGTGAACAACCAGATCGCCACGCGGCGGCTGCGGATCGTCAAATACCGCGGCAGCAAGCATGGCACGAACGAATATCCCACGCTGATCGATGAGCACGGCCTCAGCGTGCTGCCGATCAGTTCGCTGGGCCTGAACTACGCCGTCTCCAGCGAGCGGGTCTCCTCGGGTGTGCCGCGGCTGGACGCGATGTTGGGCGGCAAGGGGTACTACAAGGGCAGCAGCATCCTGATCTCCGGCATGGCCGGCACGGGCAAGACCAGCCTGGCCTCCACCTTCTTGGACGCTCTATCCCGCAAGGGCAAGCGGTGCATGTACTTCTCGTTCGAGGAGTCGCCCGACCAGATCATACGCAACATGCGATCCATCGGGGTAGACCTGGGGCCGCACGCCAAGAAGGGCCTGCTGCAGTTCCATTCGCTGCGGCCGCAGCTTTACGGCCTGGAGATGCACCTGGCCAACGTGCACAAGCTGGTCAATGACTTCAAGCCCGAGGGCGTGGTCATGGACCCTGTCACCAACCTGACCAGCGTGGGCGACACCGACGAGATCAAGGCGATGCTGGTTCGCGTGATCGACTTCCTCAAGAGCCAGGGCATTACCAGCATCTATACCAGCCTGACGGAGGGCGGCAGCGCCATGGAGCAGAGCGAGGTGGGCATCTCCTCGCTGATGGATACGTGGCTGCTGCTCCGCATGATCGAAAGCAGCAACGAGCGAAATCGTCTTCTATACGTATTGAAGAGCAGGGGCATGGGGCACTCGAACCAGATGCGGGAGTTCCAGCTCTCGGACGACGGAATCAACCTGTTGGACGTGTACGTGGGCCCCGGGCAGGTCCTGACGGGCTCGGCCCGGCTGGTTCAGGAGGCCAAGGATCAGGCCCAGGGCGCGGTCGATCAGCAGGCGGCCGATCGCAAGCAGCGGGAGTTGGAACAGGAGCAGGCGAGCTTGCGTGCCCAGGCCGAGGCCATCGAGCACCGCTTGGCCGGGATTGGGTCGGAGCTTGAGATCACCCGGCAGCACGAGGCCCAACGACGGCAGATGACGGAGCAGGAACGACAGGAACTCGCCCAGGCGAGGAAAGCGGACTGAAGAGAGAAGAAGACGGGGAGAAACGGCGAGAAAGAGGGGGAGACGGGGAGAGAAGAAGACGCGGAGAAACGGCGAGAAAGACGCGGAGACGCGGAGACGCGGAGAGAAGAAGATGCCAGCGAAGACGACGAAGAAGGTAGCCAAAGCGGAGATATGGGAACTGCGGCTGTATGTTGCAGGCCAGACCGAGCGGGCACTGGCGGCCTTCGCCAACCTCAAGAAGCTTTGCGATGAGCACCTCAAGGGCCAATACACCATCGAGGTCATTGACCTGCTGAAGAACCCGCAGTTGGCCAAGGGCGACCAGATTCTTGCCGTCCCGACGCTGGTGCGGAAGCTGCCGGTGCCGGTGCGGAAGATCATCGGCGATTTGTCCAATGCGGAGCGGGTGCTTGTGGGTCTGGACTTGCGCCCGCGCCGATGACGCCCCCGGTGCCGCTGCAGCGGATGACGATTCGAATTTTAGAAGAACAGGAGTTGTAAGTGGCAAAGAAGACGACGAGGGCAAGCAAAGCGGCCAAGCCGAAGAAAGCCCCGGGCGAGGCGGTCGAGCGGGATGATCTGATGCTCCTGCGCCTCTATGTAGCCGGTCAGACGCCGCGGGCCTCGGCGGCGATCACCAACCTGAAGAGCATCTGCGACGAACACTGCCCCGGGCGCTACCATGTGGAAGTCATTGACCTGCTGAAAACGCCCCAGTTGGCCAAGGGCGACCAGATCGTAGCGATCCCCACGCTGGTGCGAAAACTGCCTCAGCCCGTCCGCAAGATCATCGGCGACATGTCCAACGTGGACAAGGTCCTCATCGGCCTGGATCTGCGGCGGCGCGTCTAGCGACGAGTTCGACGGAAGGCGGGTCAACAAAGAACGCAGCACGCAGCACAACCTGCAACAAAGGATGCAGTCTCATGCCAAAGAAGAAAGCACCAGATGACATCGCCGACGAGACCACCGCGGCATTCGAAAAGGCCGCCAAGGCGGCCGCCAAGGCGGGCACGGGGAACCGGCAGTACGTGCTGCGACTTTACGTGGCCGGGATCAACCCCCGCTCCAGCGCGGCGATCAAGGCCATCACCGAGATCTGCGAAGAGCATCTCAAGGGACATTACGAGCTGGAGATCGTCGATCTCTACCAGTCGCCGACGCTGGCCAAGGGCGAGCAGATCATCGCCGCCCCGACCTTGATCAAGAAGCTGCCGGAGCCCTTGCGTCGGTTCATCGGCAACCTGGCGGACAAAGAGAGAATCCTGGTGGGGCTGGACGTTCGGCCGAAGAAATAGATGGAAGAAGACGGGGAGACGGGGAGAGGGAGAGACGGGGAGAAAGAGAAGAGAGACGCGGAGATGAAGAACAAAGACGCGGAGACACGGGGAGGCGGAGATGAAGGCCCATCATGAGTGAATCGAAGAAGTCAAAACCCGACCTGCTCCGCGAGAACGAAGAGCTGAAGATACGCTTGGAGGAGGCGGAGGACACGCTGCGGGCCATTCGCGAGGGCGAGGTGGACGCCGTCGTCGTCTCGGGCAGCAAGGGCGAGCAGATTTTCTCCCTGGTGGGCACCGACTCGATCTATCGCCTGATCGTCGAGACCATGAAGGAGGCCGCGTTCACCCTCGCCTTCGACGGCAAGATCCTCTTCTGCAACGCCCAGTTCGGCGAGTTTGTGAAGTGTCCGCTGGAGCAGATCACCGGCCGGCCTCTGGCGGAGTTTGTCGCCGAGGCTAATCTTTCGGCCGCCGCCTCGCTGCTGGTAGCGGCGCAGCAGCAGCCGGTCAGGCAGCGGCTTGTTTTCAAAGCCAGTGATGGCGCAGCGGTTCCGGCGCATGTTTCGGCGAACGTACTGAACCAGCCCGACGGGTTGAGCATCTGCGTCGTGGCGAGCGACTTGACGGAGTTGGAGAACTCGACGGAGTTGATCCAGCAGCTTCGCCGCCAGCAGGAAGCGCTGCAAGCGGCGAACGAGGAACTGGCGGCCACCGAGGAAGAGCTGCGTGTTCAGAATGAGGAGCTCGCGGCTTCGCGGGCGGAACTGGATAGGACGCGGGCGCGGTACCAGGACCTGTTTGAGACGGCCCCGGACGGCTACTTGGTGACCGACTCCGAGGGGACGATCCAGGAAGTGAACCAGGCGGCGGCCCGGCTGCTGGGGGCTTCGACCAGCGAGATGAAGGGCAATCCGTTCTCGGCCCTGTTGTTACCGGCGTACAAAGAGGGTTACCTCCAACTGCTGACCTCGCTGAACGCGGGCACGAGGGCTTTGCCCAACTGGGAAGTCGAGATCCGCGCGCTGGCGGGACGGCGGTTCTGGGCTTCGGTGACGGCGGCCGCCTCGTACGACGAGCAAGGAAGGATCGTCGGCCTGCGGTGGCTGATCAGCGACATCACCCCGCGCCGCCGCGCCGAGGAGGCACTGCGCGAGAGCCAGCACCGCCTGACGATCGCGACCGACGCGGCGCAGCTTGGAATTCACGACTACGACATAACCTCCGGGACGATTCAGTGGGACGCCCGCATGCGGAAGCTGTGGGGCATGGCAGAGGGCGAGCCAATCACCTTCGACACGTTTATGGCGGGTCTGCATGAAGAGGACCGAGCGCCGACCAAGGCGGCCCTTGACAAGGCACTGGACCCGGCCGGAGACGGAAGCTTCTGCGCGGAATACCGAGTCATCAGCCGCTCCGATGGCAAAGAACGCTGGGTGGCGGCAACGGGGAAAGTGAGCTTTGAACAAGGTCGCGCCGTGCGGCTCGTCGGCACGGCCCAGGACATCTCGGAACGCAAGCGGGCGGAGATGGACCTGCGACGGGCGAACGAGGGCCTGGCCCAGGCCGCCGACGAACTGGCCCGATCCAACAAGGACCTGGAGCAGTTCGCGTACGTCGCCAGCCATGACCTTCAAGAGCCGCTGCGGATGGTGACGGGCTTCCTGCAGCTGCTGCGGGACAGGTACAAAGAACAGCTCGATGCCAAGGCCCAGGAATACATCAGTTTTTCCGTCGACGGCGCCAACCGGATGTCCAACCTGATCAAGGACCTGCTCGATTATTCGCGGGCGGGGGCCAAGGAGATGGAGAAGGCCGCGGTGGATCTTTCGGCCGTGGCGAAATACATCCAGGCCAACCTGCGGGCCACCATCGCCGAATCCGATGCCGTGATCACCGTGGATCCCTTGCCGACGGTTGTGGCCGATCTGGGCCAGATGAGGCAGCTATTGCAGAATCTCGTCGCCAACGCGATCAAGTTCCGCCTGGAGGGCCGCCGCCCCGAGATTCGCATCAGCGCCAGGCGGGATGGGGCCCACTGGGTGTTTCAGGTCAAGGACAACGGCATTGGAATCCCGCCGGCGCAACGGGATCGCATCTTCGTCATCTTCCAGCGCCTGCACGCCCGCGAGAAGTACGCGGGCACGGGCATCGGCCTGGCCATCTGCAAGAAGATCGTCGAGCGCCACGGCGGGCGGATCTGGGTGGAGTCGCAGCCCCAGGAGGGTTCGACGTTCTTCTTTACGCTGCCGGCTGCAGGAAAATGACCCCTTGGAGTCGCCATGGAGCCCAGAAGGAACCGGTGCGATGTGAACGATGAACGCCGTCCGAACGATGACTCTGGAGAACCCCACGCGTCCAAAGGCGAGGCCGCAACAGGCAGTGGGGCCCCAGCCGAGGGGCAAGCGAGCCAAGTCGCCCAGGAGCAGGGCAGAGTCCCGGTGGTGGGTCTCGGCGGGTCGGCCGGAGCATTGGAGGCCTTCGAGGCATTCTTTGACGCCATGCCATCGGATGCCGGGGCGGCATTCGTGGTCATCCAGCACCTGTCGCCGGAGCACGAAAGCCTGCTGCCGGCCATCCTGGCAAAACATACCTCGATGCGCGTCATGCAGGCACAGGACGGGCAGCAGGTCGAGCCCGACTGCGTCTACATCATTCCCCCCAATCATCATCTGGGTATTCGCGACGGGAAGCTGTTCCTGGCCGAACCTGTCCAGGACCATGGGGCGCGGATGTCCATCGACTTCTTCTTCCGCTGCCTGGCCGAGGGTCACAAGGAGCGGGCCATCTGCATTCTCTTGTCCGGGGCCGGTACGGACGGAACCCTCGGCGCCCGGGCTATCCGCGGGGGCGGGGGCATGGTCATCGCCCAGGACCCCACGAACGCGCAGTTTGGCGACATGCCTCGCGGTGCAATCACGGCGGGGCTTGCGGATCACGTTCTGACGCCCCGGCAGATGCCCCAGGCGGTCCTGCAGTACCTTCGGCACCCGTATGTCAAACAACAGGGGCTATCCCAGGGGCTTGAGGCTCACGGGATAACCGGCGAGGTCGTGGAGATCTTGGCCGTGCTGCTGGCGCAGACCGGCTGCGACTTTCGCTGCTACAAGCCAATGACGCTTTTGCGGCGCATCGGCCGGCGCATGGGGATGTTGCACATTGCGGAGGTCGGGCAGTACCTGTCCCTGCTGCGCCGCGACCCCGGCGAGGTGAAGCTGCTGCTGAAGGACATCCTCATTAATGTCACGTCCTTCTTTCGCGACCCGGAGGCGTTCGAGGATCTCCGAAGCCTGGCCATCGCGCCGCTGGTTCGGTCGAAGTCCGATGACGAGCCCTTCCGTGTCTGGATACCGGCCTGCGCATCGGGCGAAGAGGCGTATTCCATCGTCATGCTGCTGATCGAGGAGGTGGCGAAGGCTGGAAAGAACTGTCCTCTGCAGTTGTTCGCGACGGACCTGGATGAGGATGAGCTGGAGACGGCCCGTGCCGGCTACTACCCCGAGAATATCGCGGCCGATGTCGGCGCCGACCGTCTGGCGAAGTTCTTCGTGCGGAGGGAAAAGGGCTACCAGGTCAAGGAATCGCTCCGCGCGGCGCTGACCTTTGCCGCGCAGAATGTCATCACCGACCCACCGTTTTCGAAGATGGACCTTGTCAGTTGCCGCAACCTGATGATCTACCTGAACACCGACGCGCAGGGCAGGTTGATGGCGCTGTTCAACTTCGCCCTCAAGCCCGGCGGCTTCCTCTTCCTGGGTAGGTCGGAGACGATCGCCGGGCTGTCCGACCTCTTCGAGCCCATCGGAAACAGGGGCAAGCTATGCCGCCGCCTGACGCCGGCCCGCCCGCCGATCCTGGACTCGCCCCTGCTCCCGGGTCGCAGAAGGAGCGCGCCGCTGCCGCACGTCGTCGGCGGACCCGCGACCTCCAACTTTGCCGACGTGGTCAGGCTGGAGATCCTCAAGCGATATGGCGCCACGGCCGTGCTCGTTGACCGCAAGGGCGCCGTGCTTCAGTTCCACGGGCAGGCCGACCGGTATGTGAATCTTCCGGCCCGGGGGCCGAATTTCAGCCTCTACGAACTGGTCAGCGAGAGAGTGTCCACCCAGCTGCGCCTGGCGATGCACAAGGCGATCCACGAGGGAAAGGCGATCGTCCTGGAGGGTGTGCCCCTGGCGCGCGAGGAGGGCGCTGCCTTCGCACGCATCATGGTGGCCCCTGTCACGCAGCGGCCGCAGATCGAGCCGATGCTGGTGGTGTTCTTTGAGGATGCATCGGGACCGCAGGCGGCCGGCGCCGAGGTGCTTGTGCCGCCCGAGAACGAAGCGGCCGTGAAGCGGCTGGAAGATGAACTGCTGGCAACCCAGCATGACCTGCAGGCGACGATCCAGGAACTCCAGTCCTCCAACGAGGATCTTCGCGCCGCCAATGAAGAAGTCACCTCGACCAACGAGGAACTCCAGTCCATGAACGAGGAACTGGTGAGCTCGACAGAAGAACTCCAGTCAAGCAACGAGGAGTTGATGGCCGTCGTCAGCCAACTCCAGGACAAGGTGGATCAGCTCGGGCAGGCCAATGAGGTGGTTCGAAGGACCGAGGACCGATTCCGAAAGCTTGTGGAATCATCACCGAACGCCCTGCTGCTGGCCGCCGTGGATGGGACCATCACGCTGGCCAATCGCCGGGCCGAGATCATGTTCGGTTACTCGCGCGACGAACTGATTGGCCGCCCCATTGAAACGCTCCTGCCGCAGCGGTTCCGCAAACAGCACGTTTCCTACCGGGCCGGGTTTGTCGCTCAGCCCAAGGAGCGGCCCATGGGCGCAGGGCGCGACCTGCTTGCCTTGCGCAGAGACGGCACGGAGTTCCCCGTCGAGATCGCCCTGACGCCCCTGGGCGACAACACCGAAGGCTTGGTCACGATGGCGACCGTCACCGACATCAGCGAACGCAAACGCAAAGAATCTGAACGATGAAGACGATCCAGTGGACCAAGCAAGGGCTGTGCATCCGCCCGCAGGATGGGCCGACGTGGCGAAGGAGCCATAGCGGCATGGTGTCGGTGCTGCCGTGGGAGGGCGGGTACCGCGTTTTCCTGACGGGGCGCGATGCGGCCCAGCAGTTCCAGATCGGCTGGCTGGACCTGGACAGCAAGCTGGCCGTCGTGGCCGAGGACCCGGCAAACCCGGTGCTGTCGGCGGGGCCGATGGGGTGCTTCGACTGCGCGGGCCTGTGCATGCCGATGGTCGTGCGGGTGTCGGACTCGGTGCTGTACATGTACTACGCGGGGTGGGGGCCGGCGTGCAGCGGCATCTTCTGCAACTGGTGCGGGCTGGCCATCAGCCGCGACAACGGCGCGACCTGGCAGCGATGGTCGCACGCGCCGCTGGCCATGCGGGACGCCACCGACCCCATCGGCATCGGCACGGTCTTCGTGCTTCGCCAGCACAGCGACCTGTGGCGGATGTGGTACACCAGCATCCGCCAGTGGCGGCCGCTGCCGGGCGGCGGATACCGCCACTACTACCACATCCGTTATGCCGAATCGGACGACGGCATCGTGTGGCGAAAGCCGGCCGACAACGTCGCGCTGGACTTTGCCGACGACACCGAGTATTGCGTGGCCCGCCCGATGGTCTTGGCCGAGAGCGACGGCTATCGCATGTGGTTCTGCCGGCGGTCGGAGGGTTCGACGTACCGAATCGGCTACGCCGAGTCGGCCGACGGGCTCTCGTGGCGGCGCGGCCGCGAAGGCGTCGCCCCCTCGGCCGAGGGCTGGGACTCGCAGATGGTCGAGTACGCCTACGTGCTCAAGCAGCCGCAGGGGTACCTGATGTTCTACAACGGCAACGATTTCGGCGCCACCGGCACCGGCACGGCCTGGGGAAGCACCTGAGGACTCCGTGAGCTAGTGTAGTGTTTCAGGTTGATGCTGATTCGCTATCGCAAACTCGAAATCCGAAACAAACAGCAAACGGGTCCCGGCCCTGCCGATGCCGCAGGGACGACCAAGCCTGCGCACGCGCACTGATCCGCCCGCAGTGACAGGCTCTGGCGCACGGCGCCAGCAAAGGTAGGGATTTCACCTAATCGAATATGGGGAAATCCCGGATGTTCTTTCGCATCGGCCGCGATATGCTGGCGACACACATCCTCGGTGCGAAGGAGAACTGTGGCCGAAGCGACAGATCCCAATATGTCCCCTTCCTCTATCCCCCAAGGGTCTCCGTATCGTTTCTGGCCGCGTGCGATGGCGTGGCTGCCCGTGATGCTGGTGTTGCCGGCCGCGACGATCCTGTCGGCGCTTCGCCTCGAGACTCCCTGGGAAATCCCGGGGCTGCTGGCCACCTTCAACACGCTGTTCTGTGCGTCGGCGGCGCTGCTGGTGGCGTACCTGTCGGCACAGACGTACCTGGGCCACCACTCCCGCGGAATGCTTTCGCTGGGCGCCGGCTCGGTTGTCTTCGGCGTCACGTATCTGCTGGCCGGGCCGCTGCTGCACAGCCAGTTGAACGTATCGCTAGTTGTCCATAACGGCGGCATGCTGCTGGCGGCGGTGCTGTTCATGATCAGCGCGATCCAGGCCAAGGGCCAGCGCACGGGGGCGGCGGCCGCTGGGGGGCGGGCGGGGCCGGTCGTCGTGCTATACGTCGCGGCCGCCTCGGGGGTGGGGCTTCTGGTGTTGGGTGCCGTCGTCGAGGTCATCCCCGATTTCACCACACCTCGGGGCGGGTTCACGCCGCTGAGGCAGGCCGTGCTGGGCTCGGCCGTGCTGGGGTTCCTGATTGCCGCCGTTCTCTATGCCCGCCTGCACATTCGCACGCAGACGAGGTTCTCGCGGTGGTTCTGCCTGGGCCTGGCGATGCTGGGCGTGGGTCTGGCCAGCGTGGGGGCGGCGCCCGCCCCGGCCACGCCGCTGAGCTGGCTGGGACGGATCGTGCAGTGGCTGGGCGGGGTGTACATGCTGCTGGCGATCCTGAGCACCATCGGCGAATCCGGCTCTTGGCGGATCCCGCTGGAGCGGGCCCTGGAGCAGGCGGCCAGGAGCCTGCAGCGCGAGCGCGACCTGCTGCAGACGGTCATGAACAGCACACCCAACTTTCACCTGGTGTACCTGGACCGCGACTTTAACTTCGTCCGCGTCAACGAGACCTACGCCCGCACGTGCGGCTATACGCCCGAGGAGATGATTGGGAAGAACCATTTCGACCTGTACCCTGATGCGGAGAATGAGGCCATCTTCACCCGCGTGCGCGACACGGGCGTGGCGGCGGAGTACGTCGACAAGCCCTTCTCCTTCCCCGACCAGCCCCAGCGCGGGGTGACGTACTGGGACTGGACGCTGCTGCCCGTGAAAGACAAGGATGGCGCGGTGCAGGGGCTGGTGTTTTCGTTGATGGATACGACCGAGCAGGTCCGCCTGCGCCAGCGGGCCCAGCAGGGCGAACAGCGGCTGCGACTGGCCCTGGAGGCCGGGCAGATGGCCGCGTGGGACTGGCACGTGCCCACGGGCGAGACGATATGGAACGACGCCCACTACACCATGATGGGCTACAAGCCCGGCGATGTCACGCCCGGCTACCGCGCGTGGGCCGATCGCGTTCATCCGCTGGACCTGCCGGCCACCGAGGCGTCCCTGAAGCAGGCGCTGAAGGAGCGAGGCTCCTACGCGCACGAATTCCGCACCCTCTGGCCTGACGGCACGGTGCGGTGGCTCGAAGCGCGAGGCCGCTTCGAGAGCGACGCCTCCGGCGAGGTGGTCCGATCGTACGGCGTGATGATGGACACGACGGAGGCCAAGCGCGTGCAGGCGGCGCTGGCGTTGAGCGAGGAGCGTTTCCGCGTGGCGCTGCAGGGCTCGCCGGTGACGGTGGCGGCGATGGACCTGGACCTGCGATACACGTGGGTCTACAACACGCGTCATGGCTTCACGCCCGAGATGGTGATCGGCAAACGCCCCGATGAGTTGATCGACCCGCAGGACGTACAGGAACTCATGTCGCTGCTGAAGCACGTGCTCGCCACCGGCCAGGCCCAGAGCCGCGAAGTCTCCGGCCGCACCCGCGGCGTCGCGTGGTGCTACCTCGCCCGGGCCGAGCCCCTTCGTAACGACGGAGGGGAGATGGTCGGCCTGACGGTGGCGCAGATCGACATCAGCGACCGCAAGGCGGCCGAGGATGCGCTGCGCAAGACGGCCGAGGAACTCGCCCGCTCCAACCGCGAACTGGAGCAGTTTGCCTACATCACCAGCCACGATCTGCAGGAGCCGCTCCGCCAGGTGCGGTCGTTCGTGCAATTGCTATGGGACCGCCACCGCGACAAGCTCGAGGATCGGGCGGGGGAGTACCTGCAGTTCATCAATGAAGGCGCCGAGCGGATGTCCAGCCTCGTGCTGGACCTGCTGACCTACTCCCGCGTGGGCGCGGGCGAGCGCATGCGTCAGACCGTCTCGAGCAGCAAGGCGGTCGCGGCGGCGCTGGCCAATCTCGGCGCCAGCATCGCCGAGACCGGCGTGGAGGTCGTTCAGAGCGATCTGCCGGACGTGCAGGCCGACCCGACGCAGATGGTCCAGCTGTTCCAGAACCTCATCGGCAACGCGATCAAATTCCGCCGCGAGGGCGTCGCGCCCAAGGTCGAGATCGGCGCCACCCGCGAAGGAAGCCACTGGCGCTTCTGGGTGAAGGACAACGGCATCGGCATCGAGCCGGAGTTCCATGACCGCGTCTTCCTGATCTTCCAGCGACTGCACACGCGCCAGCAGTATGCCGGGACCGGCATCGGCCTGGCCATCTGCAAGAAGATCGTCGAACAGCACGGCGGCAGGATATGGATCGAGTCGGTCCCCCGGCAGGGCAGCACCTTCTGCTTCTCGCTGCCGCAGTGACGCACGCGGGCTGCGCCCGCAGCCCGATTGCGGATTCGCAGATTCAAATCCGAGATGCATAAACGCGATGCTTCCGCAGC
>CAZTVF010000121.1:0-15456 GCA_964616985.1 uncultured Planctomycetaceae bacterium | reverse complement strand
AGGCCCGCCTTGGCCAGGGCCTCGGTGATCGTCACCTTGAACACCGACGTGGGCAGGCCGTCATACTGGCCGCTGTTGACGGCGACGCCGTCGTCGGTGTAGCCGTGCCAGTCCACGCCTTGGGGCGGCTGGACCACCTGGATGATCGGCAGGTTGAACTTGGTCGCGAATTCGAAGTCGCGCGTGTCGTGCGCCGGCACGGCCATGATCGCGCCCGTGCCGTAGCCCATCATCACGTAGTCGGCCACCCACACGGGGATGGGCTCTCGCGTAACAGGGTTGATCGCGTACGCGCCGGTGAACACGCCGGTCTTGTCCTTCGACTCGGCCGTGCGCTCCAACTCGGACTTGCTCGCCGCCAAGGCCACATATTCCCGCACCGCCTTGGACTGCTCGGGCGTGGTGATCTGCTCGACCATCTCGTGCTCAGGGGCCAGCACCATGTACGTTGCGCCAAAGAGCGTGTCCGGCCGCGTGGTGAAGACGCGGATGACATCTTCTTCCGTTCCGCCAAAACCACTGTCTTGCCGTTCGGAGAACCACTCGGCATCCCCGATGGACTGGATCGGGAAGTCGACCTCGGCCCCGATGCTCTTGCCGATCCAGTTTCGCTGCATGATCTTGATCGGCTCGGGCCAGTTGACCTTGTCGATGTCGGCCAGCAGACGTTCGGCATAGGCGGTGATGCGGAGCATCCACTGCTTTAGCGCGCGGCGATAGACGGGGAAGTTGCCGCGGTCGCTCTTGCCTTCGTTGGTGACTTCCTCATTGGCCAGCACCGTCCCCAGCATGGGGCACCAGTTGACCGGCACCTCATCCATGTACGCCAGGCGGTAGTCGTCCAGCAGGCGCTTCTGCTCGGCGGGCTCCAGTTCCATGAACTTCATCTCGCCGGGGCTCGTGCCGTAGAGGTTGATCTCGGCGATCCGCAGGGCCGACTGGGCGGGAACCACGTTGCCGTTCAGATCCACCACCAGCCTGCCCGACAGCAGCTTGTCGCGCAGCTCCGAGATCGGGCGCGCGGCGTTGACCTCTGGGTCGTACCAGCTGTTGAACAGCTGCAGGAAGATCCACTGCGTCCAGCGGTAGTATTCCACGTCGGTGGTGGCGATGCGGCGGGTCCAGTCGTAGCTGAAGCCGAACATCTTGATCTGCCGCTCGATGTTCTCGATGTTCTTGGCCGTGGTCTCGCGCGGGTGCACGCCGTGCTCCACCGCGTACTGCTCCGCCGGCAGGCCGAACGAGTCGTACCCCATCGGGTGCAGCACGTTGTAGCCCCTCATGCGGGCGAAGCGGCTGACGATGTCGGTGGCCGTGTAGCCCTCCGGGTGCCCCACGTGGAGGCCCGCGCCGGAGGGGTACGGGAACATGTCCAGCACGTACAGCTTGGGCCTGCGCTCGAAGAGCTTGTCGCCCGGGTTGGGCTGGGCGAAGGTGTTTCGCTCCTGCCACAGCTTCTGCCACTTGGACTCCACCGCCGCAAAATCATAATCCGCCATGATTCACCGTTCCTTGATCTCGGTGCGATTAGACCCGTTTTCCCTGCGCCCATAAACAAAAAACCTCGCGAATCCATCTCGCCTCGCGAGGCCGCGCACCCGCGGCCAGCGGACCGACCCGCGCAGCGGGTATCTGATCGTAGCTACGGGCGCAAGCCCGTGGGGGTTGCCCGTTTGCGTTCCAGAGCCCCCGCCAGGGGGCGACTGAACACCCACTCAATCGAATATGTGCCGCGGATCGTACTGCACGTTGTGTCGTTTGAGGAAGCCGATGAATTCCTGCTCAAACGTCATCTCCGCGTGATGTTCGACCTGAGTCTCGATGTACTGAATGACGGCGGGAGCATTGGACTCGCTGACGCTGAAGACCCCGTAGCCGCTCTGCCATGCGAAGTCCTGGTGATTCGGAAATTCCCGGTGGACCCACAGGGAGGAAAGGCTCTTCCACTTTCGCAATGCCTCGGCGATAGAGACATCCGTCCTCAGCGAGATCAGCCCGTGCAGGTGATCGTCCGTTCCACCGATCTTCCGTGCTGCGCCAAATTCGTCGCGGGCGATGCCAGCGAGGTATTCATAGAGCCTTTGTCGGAAATCGGGCTGAATCAATCGCATCCGGTTCTTCGTGCTGAAGATGACGTGCAGGAGAACATGACTGAACGTGTGCCCCATGTGGCCCTCCATCGTCCCCTGCGGGGGCTCTTGGCTGGTATTGCGGGCAGGATACCACGGGCTTGCGCCCGTGGCTACTGTCAGACACCCGCTGCGCGGGTGAGGGGTCGAAGACGTCCATGCCGCGACGCGTAATCGTTCATGTCTGGTGACGCATGGTCGTTGATGTCTGGTGATGCATAATCGTTCATAGTCGTTCACTGCGCGATGCATAGCGGTACTCCGGGTAAGGGGACGGCGAGGTCCCGCCTGTCGCGGCCGCCTCCACACCGGCGGGGCCCTGCAAATCGCTCTTCAAAAAGCCCGGGGGGCGTGGTATCCTTCACGACTCGGAAGGTCCTGGTTTTCGCGTCCCGGTGACGCATAGATATCGGCTGCGGCCGAACGATATTCGGAGAATCAACATGTTGGGCAATACCTTCGGACGGTTGTTCCAGGTCACCGCCAGCGGCGAATCGTACGGCTGGCACAACGCGGTGGATGCCAAGGAAGGGTGGGGCGGGGCGATCCTGACCATCGTCAATGGCGTGCCGTCGGGGCTGAGGCTCGACGTGAAGATGATCCAGGACGAACTCGACAAGCGCCGCCCCGGCCAGAGCAAGCTGGACTCGCCGCGCAAGGAGACCGACCGCGTCGAGATCGTCTCGGGCCTGCAGGAGGGCGTCACGACGGGCGCCCCCGTGGGCCTGGTCATCCGCAACGTGGACACGCAGGACATCCACGTCGAGCAGTACCGCGCGGTGAAGGACGTGATCCGCCCCGGGCATGCGGAACTCAACTTCTTCTACAAGTACGGCGAGCACGGCGACTGGTGCGGGGCCGGGCGCGCCAGCGGGCGCGAGACCGTCGGACGCGTCGCCGGCGGGGCGGTGGCCAAGCAGATCCTCGCGCGCGAGGGCGTCGAGATCCTCGCGCACGTGATCGAGTCGCACGGCATCAAGGGCCGCTGCCTCACCGACGGCAGCATGACCTTCGAAGAGATGAAGGCCAACTACCGCAAGAACGACCTCAACTGCTGCGACCTGCCGGCGGCCCAGGCGATGATCGCCGACCTGCTGAAGGTTCGCGAGGCGGGCGACACAGCCGGCGGGGCAATCGAGATCGTTGCACGCGGCGTGCCGGCGGCCTTGGGCGAGCCGGTGTTCGACAAGCTCAAGGCGACGATCGCGCACGGCCTGTGCAGCATCGGCGCGATGACGGGCCTGGAGTTCGGGGCCGGCTTCGAGGCCGCCCGCGCCCTGGGCAGCGAATGGAACGACCAGCCGTTCCTCGAAGACGGCAAGGTGCGCTTCCGCACCAACAAGGCCGGCGGGTTCCTAGGCGGCATGACCAACGGCGAGGACCTGCTGATGCGGGTGGCCGTCAAGCCCACGCCCACCATCTCCAAGAAGCAGGACACCGTGGACATGGTGACGCTGGAGGCCAAGAAGCTTGAGGCCATCACCCGCCGCGACATCAGCCTGCTGCCTCGCTGGTTCCCGGTGGCCGAGTCCATGGTCGCTATCGCGGTCCTCGACGCCCTGTTCATGGCCCGCGCCTGGTACGGCGTCAGCCGCATGGACCCCAAGTGGGAAGCCCTCACCGAACCCCGGCACAAGGGTGAGTACACCATCTAATCTCTGTTCCTCGTAATCTGACGGCCGGCGGCCTTCCTGCCATGGCGGGAAGGTCGCCAGCCCTTGATGGCAGGCCGGGCCGGCAACGTTCGCCAATCGCTGTAATTCGGGGAAGCAAGCATTCACACCGTGCAAGGAGTGATCATGATGGCTGGCGGCGACAACCTGCGGTTCGCCTATCCTGTGAACGTTATCTTCGAGGGCGCCAACCTGGGCCCCGACTGTCGCTGCAATCGCGAGCCGTTGCTGCGGCGGATGCCCGACGACTCGCTCGTCTGTGTGCACTACACCGGCGGCCCCACCGAGCCGCACGAGGATAATGTCGTCGCCATCACCCGTAGCGACGATGACGGCGCGACCTGGTCGCGCGGGCAGGTGATCTTTGAGCACCCCGTGCGGGCGTCGTGGTCGACCGAATTCTTCGTCGAGGCCGGAACGCCTCGCCTCTTCGTCCACACCTTCGACCCCGCCTGCCAATACTGCGAGCTCCGCGCCTCGATGAGTTTCACCGCCGACAACGGACGCTCGTGGAGCGAACCGATCACCGTCCCAGGCGGCTGTGCCAACCTCAGCGTTCGCCGCGGCGTGGTGCTGGCCGACGGGTCCTGGGTATTCCCGGTGTACTGGCAGGAGCAGCGGGGCAGGTGGGCCTGGCCGGCGCAGCCCGAGGGCTATCTTGGCGGGATCGGCGAGTGGCGATTCTGCTCCGGGGCCATACGCAGCACCGATGGCGGCAAGAGCTTCTCGCTGCACGGGTACCTTCACGGCGACGTGAACCTCTGGGAGCCCAACATCGTCGAGATCAACCCCGGCCGCCTGGTCATGCTTATGCGCGCCGAGGGCCCGGCCCGACTCTACCGCAGCGACAGCAGCGACGGAGGACGCACCTGGTCTCCGGCCCAGCCAACCGATATCCCCAATGCCAACGCCAAGGTCACGCTGCTCAAACTGGGCCAGGCCGTGCTCATGCTGCACAACCCTTCGAACCAAAGCGGCTGGTTCAATCGCCGCCGCATCGAACTCTGGATCAGTCAGGACGGCTGCAACACCTGGCCGGTGAAGCTGCCGCTGGCCGAGGTGATCGCGGAGGGCAAGAGCGTGATCACCTACCCCGACGGCTTCGTGGATCTGAAGCGAAAGGCCCTCTATCTGGCGATGGACGATTCGAAATATCACTATTTCATGAAGGTCCCGCTGGAAGACCTGCGGCTGTAGACGCCGTCGGCCCTGTATCTACTTCTGCTGCAAAGCCTTTTTGCCAGAACAACACGCCCCGCTCGGGCGTCGCCAGTGCCCACGGCCCGCTGGTGACTTAGATAGAATGCACAATCTGGGAAACCAGTTGACGCGGGGGCGGGCTTGGGCAAGAATCTGTCAAACAGTTCTTCCCCGTTCAGAAGGGGCCTTGTGGAAACGCAGCAGCAATTGATTGAAGACTGTCTGGCCGGGCAGCAGCAGGCGTTCGAACGCCTCTATGCGCGCCATGCCGGCGTTGTCGTGGCGTACCTGCTGCGCAGCGGTTTCAGTTCCAGCGATGCCGAGGACCTCACCCAGGAAACGTTCCTCCGCGCGGCCAAGTCACTGGCGACGTACGATCCGCAGAAGGGCGGTTTCCATTCCTGGCTGGGGGCGGTGGCGCGGAACGTGGCCCGGCGGCACTGGGCGCGTCGCTCGCAGGGCGAGCTCTTCGACCTGGAGATGATCGAGGATGTCCTGGTCGTGCCCCAGCAGGCCGACCTCGCCGCCCGAGAAGAGATGGACGCGATGCGCGACTGCATCCAGAACCTCCCGCCGCAGTACCGCCGCCTGGTCGAGCTGCGCTACGTGGACGGCTTGACCACGCGGGCCATCGCCACGGCGGCGGCGGTTCCCGAGGCCACCACCCGCGCCCGCCTGGCCGAGGCCAAAGAGATGCTCCTTCGCTGCCTTCGCGGCAAAGGGATCATGGAATGATTCACCGGTGTGATTCTCTGCGCACAGACGCGCGTGCAGGATATATGGAAGTAGACGTGCCATGAGCGACAACGAACAGGTCGATGCGAAACTCGAAAGCATGCTGCGGCAGTGGGGCGCGCAGGAAGCCGTCGCACGCGCCTCGCGCGGCGAGACCCCGGTGCTGCCGACGGCGCCGCTGCGGCGGGCGCGGTGGGCCCCCATTCTTGCCGCGGCTGCCGTCGTGCTGGCCGCAGGGGCGGCGGCCGTCACCATCGTCCAGCGTCAAGCCGACCTGAAGGCCGCTTCCGAGGATCGGCGCAAGCTCGAAGACTCGATGGCCAACCTCCGCGATCGCCTTGCCGGCGACATCGAGGCCGCCCGCAACGCGCAGACGCAGAAGCTCAATGAACTGGGCCTCTCCAAGGTTGGCAGCGAGAAGCTGTGGGCCGACAAGGTGGCGCAGTACGAGCAGTCGGTGGCGGCGTTGACGGCCGAGCTGGCCCAGAAAGATGCAGACCTCAAGAAGGCCCTGGAGGAACTGGCGCCGGCGAAGCAGTCGCTGACCCTGGCGGCCAGGCGACTGAGCGACGCCAACGTCCAGATGGACAAGGATCGCAAGGAACTGGCGATGGTCCGCGACGAGTTCACCCGCCTGCGGAAACTCTACCAGGAATCGCTCCAGGCGCCGACTTCCAGGCCCGGCATCACGGCCGATGAGACGGCGATCCGCCTGGCCACCGCGTGGTCGGACTTCGGCGAGACGTACTTCACTGCCGCCGCCCCGGGCGAGACGGGCTTCCGTTCGGTGCAGGTTTCGGTGCAGCGTTCCAAGCTGGTCGAGCGGTGCAACAAGCTTCGCCAGGACGCCAAGACCGAGGCCACGCGAAAGCTATTGGACAAGATCGAGACCGTGCTGACGCGGCTGCAACTGGTGGAGGTGGGCAACTTCGAGGCCGAGGGCGCGTTCCGCTCGCTGATCAACAGCAGCGACGTTCTGAAGCAGATCGAGACCGCGTTGGAGGCCAACGCCGAGCCGGGCGTGAAGGTGTTTCTGATCGAGGCGAAGATCGTCTTTCTAGGAGCCCAGCGTGTCGGGTAGATGGCTATTCCCATTGCTGGTGCTTGCGCTGCTGGCCGGGTGCTCGGCGCCCGGCACGAGCTGGAATCTGCTGTCGAAGTCCGAAGAACGCAGCCACGCGACGCAGTCGGACGTGAACGAGTTGAACGACGCGATCTCCGCCGCCTCCAACCTTCACTATGACGATGCGATCAAAAAACTCGCCCCGCTGCTGAAGGTGTTCGAGAACTCCGGCGACCGGCCCCATGCGGCCGAGTGCATGTTCTGGCTGGCGTTCTGCTACGAGAAGACCGCGCACAAGGCCGAGGCCGTGGTCTTCTACCAGCAGATCCTCCGCAAGTATCCCAAGACCCGCGCCGCCGAGCAGGCCCAGGAACGCCTGGCGCGGCTGGAGGCGTCGAAGAACGCCTCGTAGTTGATCCCAAGGGAACATGTGGGTGCGTTTGGCGGCGGCCTGGGAAGGCCGCTACCCGGCAGGATCTACTTCCTCCCTCGCACCATCACGCTGTGCAGTTCTTTGAGTCGCCAGTTGATCGCGTGCAGGGCCAGGCCCAGGAACACGCTGCCGGCCGACAGGAGCATCAGCCCGGTGGCCAGGATCGCCAGCGGCACGCGGTGCACCCAGTGCTGCGTCGCGTACTCGTACACGGGGGGGATGCCCGCCACGAGCCCCAGCACGAAGAACACCAATCCTACGCAGCCGAAGAAGGTGAGCGGCTTGAACGCCCGCACGAGGCTGAAGAGCTTCCACAGGACGCGGAAGCCGTCGTGGAACGTGCGGAGCTTGGAAACGCTGCCGGCGGGGCGGTCGCGGTAGGGCACCTGCACTTCGACGAGCTTTAGCCGCGCATACAGCATGTGGATCGTCAGCTCGGTCTCCACCTCGAAACCGGACGACACGATCGGGATCGTCCGCACCGCGCGGCGGTTGAACGCGCGATAGCCCGAGAGGATGTCGGTGAGCTTGGAGCCGAAGATCACGTTGATCAGCCCGCGCACGAGATTGTTGCCGGCCACGTGAAGCGGGCGGAAGGACTTGTCGGTGTAATCGGCCAGGCGGGCGCCCACGACCATGTCGGCGTCGCCCTTGATGACGGGAGCCAGCAGGGCCCGCACGTTGGCGGCGGGGTAGGTGTCGTCGCCGTCGACCATGACGTAGTAATCTGCGTCAACGCGGTCGAACATGCTTTCGATGACGAAGCCCTTGCCCTTGCGCGGCTCGTTGTAGACGACCGCCCCGTGTGCTGCGGCGATGGCGGCGGTGTCGTCCGTGCAGCAGTTGGCGAAGACGTAGACGACGGCCTCGGGGATCTCGCGGCGGAAGTCGTCGACCACCTTGGCCACTGTGGCGGCTTCGTTGTGGCAAGGGACCAGGATCGCGATAGTGGGCTCTTGGGCCATGGGCGGTATCCTACCCTCACCGCGCGGCGGTGCCAAGTGGGAGATGCGAGCGACTCCGCCCGCTTGGTCTGATTCACGTCATCTCCGACAGGGCGCAGGAGGATAAAATATGGACTTTACTTATGTTGCACAGGAGGATCAAAAGGGTTCAAAAATCGTTGTTTTTGTTGTTGTAAGCCCTGAATATCCGTGATACGTTTGCCGATAGGAAGACTCAGTATTCCGGCAGACAGGCTCAACTGCTGGTGACTGGGTAGTTAGGCTCAATTGCTCATGCTCGTGAAAGGAGAGACTATGCTCAAAGTCGCTCTCGGTGGATTTGCCCTCATTGTCATGTTTGTCCTCGCCCTGGCCGCATTCGTCTGGTGCTCAAAGCCTATCGCTGCCTGGCGTGGCGTCAGCGCATAGATTTCGACGAAGTGTTGAGACTCGCGAACAAGCTCGCGCCGTCATATAGACGGCTCGGGCTTGTTTGCTTTGCAGTGCCTTTCGACGCATGCAGACGCGTCCGATGCCGGCTGGATTGCTCCGCCACCTCGTGCTATCATCCGCCCTGCGGCTCGCCATGGCCGTGATGGAGAAACCAATGTCCTACCACGCCGCCCTCGTGTTCTGTGCCATCCTGTGCCTGGCCCCGATTCTCTTTGCCGCCGATGCTGTGCCCACCAGCATGCCGGCCGGCGGCGACCACTCGCCTATCTTCGACATCCCGCGCCTCGACAAGATCGCCATCGACGGCAAGGCCGATGACTGGGGCGACGGCGGCATGAAGGTCGAGATCATGGCCGGGCTCGATGGCAGGCTCAAGGCCGCCTCCGACTTCGACGCCCGCTTCCGCTTGGCGTGGGACGACCGCGGCCTGCTCGTCCTGGTGACGGTGAAGGATGATTATTTCGTCGAGGACGACGACCTCGAGACGCTCTGGCAGAAGGATGCGGTCGAGCTGTACCTCGCCGACAAGCGGGGCGGCAAGGAGCTGATCCAGGCCGTCATTGCCCCCGGCGTCGATGGCAAGCACGAAGAACTCCGCTACAAGTTCTTCGATCACCGCAAGAATGACGCCCTCAAGAAGGTCACGCCCTCGCTGAAGGCCGCCCGCACGAAGATCGAGGGCGGCTACGTCCTGGAAGTGCTGCTGCCGTGGGAGAACATCGGCGTCAAGCCTGCCGCCGGCGTGGAGGTGGGCTTCACGATGTTCGTGGACGACCAGGACAAGGAAGGCCGGCAGGTCAACGCGGTGTGGTATCCGGGTGTGGGCATCTTCGCCGACACGATGAAAACCTACGCGCTGCGCCTGTCGGACAAGGCGAGCGACCCCGTCAACGCCACCGCGCGCGGCGGGTACGTCGGCATGAAGGCCACCCATGTCACCGTTGTAGGCAGGGACCTTGACAACAAGAGAATCTCCTTCCAGATCGACGGTAAGGAGATGGGATCCAGCCTACCCAGGAACTCTACAAGTCTGGCGGAAGTCGGTTTCAACGGCCCGTTCCCGCCGTACGGCACGGAGTACAAACTGCTGGACATCCTGCTGGACGGCAAGATCATCCAGTCGCTGCCGCTGCCGGCGATCGCCGCGCAGCGGGAGAGGGCGCTGCGGGGCTTGGACGTCGCCTTCAGCCAGTACGTCTTTGCCACGGCCAAGCTGCCGGAATGGAGTTTTGAGAACCAGGCCGAGGCCAACAACATCCTGGGCCCCCACGCCGTGAAGGTGACCTTCTTCGACGCCAACTACGAGGTCGTGAAGTCGGCCGACAAGCCCGGCCTGTACGCGGCCATTGTCGAGTTCGACCGTCAGGGCGAGCCCGGCATCAAGCGGTATCACACGCTGCTTCGCGTGGCCAACGGCGCGGACTTCGCCGCGTGCAAGGTCGCCAAGGGCGAGTTTGGCAAGCAGTTCGGCCTGGCCGCCCTGGCGAAGGAACACGTCGCCCTGCTGGAGCGCCTCGATGCCCGCCTGGGCCCCGACACCCTCGGCAACGGCCAGACGTTCCTGAAGGAACTGCGTTTCGGCGGCCGCCCGGGCAAGGCCGACCCCGGCCGCACGCCCCAGCAGACGGCGGAGTTCCTCCAGAAGTCCGCCGATGCGGCCATCACGCTGGGCTGGCTGCAGCAGGTGCAGGCGAACAAGTCGACGTATGGCCGCACCAACCCGATGAACTGGAATCTCAAGTTCATCCACGAGCTCAAACGCAAGACCGGAAACCTCACGCCGTACGAGTACTACGCGCACCTGCCAGAGGGCATCGAGGCTGACAAGACGAAGAAGTGGCCGGTGCTGATCTCGCTGCACGGCTCGGGCGGGGGCGACAACGGGGCGGCCGCCCAGGAGAAATCGGTGCCGGTGAGGTTCGTCAAGGCCCACCCGGAACTGGGGATGATCGTCATCGCCCCGGCCTCGAGGGAGTGGTGGAATCTGCCGGTCCTCGACGACATGTACGCCGAGATCCTCGCCAAGTACCCCGTCGACCCGGATCGCGTCTACCTCACCGGCCTGAGCATGGGCGGCTACGGCAGCTGGCAATGGGTGGCCGAGCGGCCTGATCTGTTCGCCGCGGTGGCCCCGATCTGCGGCGGCGGCTCGCCGGCCGATGCTGTGCTATTCAAGGATGTGCCCGTCTGGGTCTTCCACGGCGCCAAGGACCCCACCGTGCCCGTGAAGCTGAGTTACGACATGGTCGAGGCCCTGCGGGCCATTCACGGCCGCGTGCGGCTGACGATCTATCCCACGGCCGGCCACGACTCCTGGACCGCCGCCTACAACACACTGGAACTGTACCTGTGGATGCTCCGCCAGGTTCGCGGCAAGCCCGCCCAGGCCCCCGCGACCATGCCGGGCAGCTATCCATCGGAAGAGTAGGGGCGCAATTGCGGATTGCGGATCTCGGATTGCGGATTGAAGAGCTTCGCGAGCGGCGGCGTTAGGCAATTGCGGACCTCCGGCCGGTAGGGGGGCGGCTTTCGACCCTATCCGCTCCGAAGGAGCGGTCGGCGTTTAGCCGGGGGCAAGTCCGTACCCGGACGCAGCCCCCGGACACTCGCCATCAACGAGTCGCCGCCCCAAGGGGGCGGCCGGTGAGCTACGGTGGCGTTCTCCAGCCGCGCCTTTCGGGGCGGCCGTTCTGGTAGCAGCACGTCATCCGGGGGCTACGCCGCGTTTGGCCCTGGCTAAGCGCACCCGCCCCGATGGGGCGGCGATGTGGCCGGGCCGAAGTACCCGCTTTCACGCGCCGTGATCCCCTGTCCGGATTTGCCCTTGATAAATAGCGAGTTCCGCGCATAATGTTATGTCCCTTTGAGGGTTGGAGCTCGCTCTATGGCCTGCTATATCGGAATAGACATCGGTGCTGTCAGTGCAACCGCCGCCTTGCTGATTGAAGGCGGCCAGGACGTCCACGTGGACGGATTTACCCCCCTGGGCCAGCAGGCCGGGCCGCACGGACGGCTGTACCTCAGCGAATATCACCGCACCAAGGGCAAACCCCTGGCCGCGGCGACGGAGATGCTCGAGCAGGTGCTCGCGGCCGTCGGGGCCGCCAACGTCAAGGGCGTCTGCCTCACCGGCAGCGGGGCCAAGTTGGCCGCCGCCAAGCTGGGCGCCACCCTGGTCAACGAGTTCAAGGCCATCGCCAGCGGCCTGGCCGAACTGAACATCAACGCCCGCACCGTTTTCGAGATGGGCGGCGAGAGCTCCAAATACCTCCGCCTGACGCGCGACGGCGAGGTCTTTCACATCGTCGATTACGCCACCAACGGCGACTGCGCGGCGGGAACCGGCTCGTTCATCGACCAGCAGGCCGGCCGCCTCAAGTATGCCATCGAGGACGTCGGCAAGCTCTGCGACGACGCCCAGCGGGCCGCACAAGTCGCTGGCCGATGCAGCGTCTTCGCCAAGAGCGACATGATCCACGCCCAGCAGAAGGGCTACTCCCCGGCCGAGGTGCTCCGCGGCCTGTGCAACGCGGTGGCCCGCAATTTTCGCTCGGCCGTCGTCAAGAGCCACCCCATCGAGGCCCCCGTGGTGATGCTGGGCGGCGTGATGGCCAACAGCGCCGTCGTCCGCGCCATGCGCGAGGCCTTCGAACTGGATGAATCGCAGATGATCATCCCGGCGGCGTACGCCCACGTGCCCGCCATCGGGGCGGCCGCTTTGGCGGCCGGCTCGACCCACGCGGCGGACCTCGCCCGCATGGCCGACCTTCGCGCGGCGAGCGACTCGGCCCACGGCGTGTTCCCCACGCAGGAGCCGCTGTCGATGGACAACGTGCTGCTGCTTCGCGACCGCGTCCGCCCCACGCCGCCGCCCCCGGGCACCAGCAAGATCGACGTCTACCTGGGCATCGACATCGGCAGCGTATCGACCAACGTGGTCGCCATCGACACCGACGGCAAGTTGTTGATCGAGGTCTACGTCCGCACCAAGGGCCGCCCGGTCCAGGTGGTTACCGAGGCCCTGGCCAACGTGCACAAGGAGTGGGGCGACCGCCTCAACGTTCTGGGCGTGGGCACCACCGGCTCGGGCCGCGAACTCATCGGCGAACTCGTCGGGGCCGACACGATCAACGATGAAATTACCGCCCACAAAATGGGCGCCACCTTCGTCGGCCAGACCATGCTCGACGGCCGCGTGCCGGACACGATCTTCGAGATCGGCGGGCAGGATTCGAAATACATCTCGCTGCAGGACGGCGTGGTCGTGGACTTCACGATGAATGAGGCCTGCGCCGCCGGCACGGGCAGCTTCCTGGAGGAGCGGGCCGAGGAACTGGACATCTCCATCATCGGGCAGTTCGCCCGCATGGCCCTGTCCAGCGAGGCCCCCATCCGATTGGGCGAGCGGTGCACCGTGTTCATGGAACGCGACGTCAACAGCTACCTCCAGCGCGGGGCCAACAAGGCCGACCTGGTGGCCGGGCTGGCGTACTCGGTGGCCTACAACTACATCAACCGCGTGGTCCGCGACAGGCCCGTCGGCGAGTGCATCTTCTTCCAGGGCGGCACGGCCTACAACGACGCGGTGGCCGCCGCCTTCTCCTGCGTGCTGGGCAAGCAAATTGTCGTCCCGCCGCACAACGGCGTGATCGGCGCGATCGGCTCGGCCTTGCTCGCCCGCGACAAGATGACCGCCGGCGAGGCGGTCTCTGCCGCCCGCGGCGTGCAGGAGATCGGCTCGTACATCTCGCAGCAGGGCGGCGAGGCCCCGGTGCATCACAGCCGCGCGACGCTGCACGTGGCCGCCAGCCGCTTCCGCGGCTACGACATGAGCAAGGTCGATCACAAGCTGCGCGAGTTCACCTGCAAGGGGTGCTCCAACCAGTGCCAGATCCAGGAATTCGACGTCGAGGGCGAGAAGACCTACTGGGGCGACAAGTGCTCCGACCGCTTCCGCAAACGCGTCAAGAGCGCGCAGAAGCCGGTCATCGACGACCTCGTCTCCTTCCGCATGAAGCAGCTGCTGGATGACTCGGCCCTGCCGAAGGTGGAGGGCAACGCCCGCACCGTGGGCATTCCGCTGACGATGTTCGCGATGGAGCAGTTGCCGTTCTGGCGGACGCTGCTGGCCGGGTGCGGCTTCAAGACCGTCCTGTCGGACCCCACCAATAAGAAGATCTGCCAGGCCGGGCTCGACTCGGTCGTGGCCGAGCCCTGCCACCCGATCATCGTGGCCCATGGACACGTGGTGAACCTGATCGAGAAGGGCGTCGATCGCATCCTGATGCCCAACATCGTGTCGCTGGCGACCCAGTGGATGGGGTGCGAGTCGCACCTGTGCCCCTGGCACCAGACGATGCCGTTCGTCATCCGCCGGGCGGCGGGCATCGAAGAACACATGGACAAATTCATCACGCCCACCATTCACTTTCGCGACGGGGCGGGCGTGGTGCTCAAGGAACTGCAGCAGGCCCTGCTGCCGCTGGGTGTGGACAAGAAGCGGCTGGCCGCTTCCCTCGAGCAGGCGTACGCGGCCCAGCAGGCGTTCGGGGCGACGCTTCGCGCCGAGGGCGCCAAGGCCCTGGCCGTGCTGGAAGACACCAAGGCGCCGGGCATCGTGCTGATCGGCCGGCCCTACAACATCCACGATGCCGGCATGAACCTGTCGGTGGCGCAGAAGTTGCGGGATTATTACGGCGCCAACTGCCTGCCGCTGGATGTCCTGGACGTCAACGACATCGACATCACCGACATCAACGACAACATGTTCTGGGACCTGGGTCGGCGGATCCTCGCCGCGGCCAAGCTGGTCGGCCGCCACGAGAACCTGCACATCATCTACATCACGAACTTCAAGTGCGGGCCGGACTCGTTCATCAAGCACTTCATCCGCCAGGCCTCGGGCAAGCCGTTCCTCTCGCTGCAGTTCGACGGGCACAGCAACGACGCTGGCATGATGACCCGCTGCGAGGCGTACCTGGACAGCAAGGGCATCCTTCGCCCCTGGCGTAAAGAGCGTATCCACGTGCAGCCCAAGCGCGAAGAGGTCGAGGTCTCGCTGCTGTAGGCTCGCGATCCGCCGCGAGCGGCAGAGGCCATGTCCGGGTGGCGCCTTCTGAGGTCGGCGCCCGAGGAACTGGCCGCGCCCGCATCATCCGCCAACAAAAAAAGCCCACGGACTTGTGCCCGTGGGCTTCTTCATAGAATGAATCGATGCGTTATTTCCGGACGCGAGCCCGGATGTCGATGAGGGTCTTCATCACGTTCGAGCAGTCGCCCTTCCATGTGTTGGTGCCGAAGCAGTCGTGCACCTGGCGGTAGAGGGCATAGAGTTCCTTGTACGTCTCGTGGGCGACGGGATTCGGCTTGTACATCTTGGGACGCAGGCCCGTCATGGCCTTCTGGGCGTCGGCGTAGTTGTCGTATCCGCCGGCCGCCGCGCCCGCGACGACCGCCCCGGCGATGGCCGAGCCGAGGGCGCAGGTCTGCGGCGAGCGCGAGACCTTCATCGGCCTGCCCGTCACATCGGCGTAGATCTGCATCACCAGCGGGTTCTTCTCAGCGATGCCGCCGCAGTTGACGATCTGCTCGACCTTCACGCCGTACTCTTCGAAGCGGTTGATGATCGTCAGGGCGCCGAAGGCCGTCGCCTCGATCAGCGCCCGGTAGATCTCCGCCGGGGTGGTGTACAGCGTCTGGCCCAGCAGCAGCCCCGTCAATCGCTGGTCGACCAGGATGGTGCGGTTGCCGTTGTTCCAGTCCAAGGCCAGCAGCCCCGACGCGCCGGGCTTGAGCTTGGCCGCCCCCGCGGTCAGGGCCTCGTGCG
>CAZTVF010000120.1:0-15536 GCA_964616985.1 uncultured Planctomycetaceae bacterium | reverse complement strand
AGTTCCTCGGCCGCATCAAGGAGGCCTTCGAGAAGAACGGCAACCTGGTGAACCTGCTGCTGGCCCCGTACTTCAAGCAGGCGGTGACGGACGCGCAGCAGTCGTGGCGGCGCGTGGTGAACTACGCAGTGACCGTGGGCGTGCCGGTGCCGGCCTTCATGACCGCCCTGGCCTATTACGACGGCTACCGCTGCGAACGCCTGCCGGCCAACCTGCTGCAGGCGCAGCGCGATTTCTTCGGCGCCCACACCTACGAGCGCGTGGACAAGCCCCGCGGCGAATTCTTCCACACGAACTGGACGGGCTCGGGTGGCAGCATCACCGCCAGCACGTACACGGCTTAGAGATTGCCAATTGCCGACAGCCGATTGTCCAGTGAAGAATGGGCTCGGCAGGCGGCGATGATCGGATTGAATCAATGCCGGTGCCACCCCCAAGCGTGCAGATCGCTTGGGGGTGTCTGCATCGGCGGCACTCGTGGGATTGCCGAATGACGATTGCCGAATGACGATTGAAGAATGGCCGGACCCGCTTATAGGAGAGAAGATGAATCACCAGGAGCTCAGCAAACTCACCGGCATGGATGTGTACCCCGCGAGCGTCTCGACCGTCGGCGCGGCGACGTACTTCCTCGCCCGCAAGGGCAGTGAGAAGTTCGTCGGCTGCGCGGGCGGCCCTTGCCTGCCGAACGTCAAGAAGCTCGCCGACTCCCCGGCCGGGTGCGTCTGTGCGGGCCCACTGGACGGTGCCAACGCAGCCGCCATCCGCACCGCCCTGCCCTGGACGGCGCCCCGGTGCCTGGGCCTGGCCACCAGCGTCGGCATGGGCGACCGCCTGGGCTTGGCCACTCCCGGCCACCTGCGGGCGGTCCGCGGCAGCGGCCTGGCGGCGATCCTCGCCCAGCAGTCGATCCGCGAGATGACCCGCACCCGCCGCACCGCGCAGGACGTGATGGACTGCGCCACCTTCGGCGTGCTGCAGGAAGGCTGGCGCGATGGCTTCGGCAGCGACGCCGACCACATCCAGAAGCCCGAGGACCTCGATACCACCGCGGCGGCCGGGTTCACGATGTTCACCATCGACCCCGGCGCGCACGTGAACAACGAGGCCGACGCGATGCCGGCGGCCGACCTCGCCGCCGCCTACGCCCGACTCGATTTCGCCACGCTGGCGACCACGCCGGGCGACCTGAAGCGGCCTTACCTGCTGCCGCGGCTGCCGTTCGCCGCCGACTGGGGCAACAAGTTCGACGACGCCTCCTTCACCCGCGCCGCCGTCAAGTACGGCAGCGCCATCGCCCACACCGTCAAGATGCACCGCCATCTGGCCGCGAGCCTCAAGCGGCCTTTCGAGTTGGAAATCTCCGTCGACGAGACCGCCTGCCCCACCTCGCCGGCCGAGCACTACTTCTTCGCCGCCGAACTCAAGCGCCTGGGCGTGAAGTGGGTGTCGCTGGCGCCTCGCTTCATCGGGCGATTTGAGAAGGGCGTGGATTACATCGGCGACCTGGCCGAGTTCCGCCGCTCTTTCGCCGCGCACACGGCCGTGATGCGGGCCGTGGGCCCTTACAAGATGTCCATCCACTCCGGCAGCGACAAGTTCAGCGTGTACCCCATCGTGGCCGAGTTGGCCGGGGAGTTCGTGCATCTCAAGACGGCGGGCACGAGCTACCTCGAGGCCCTGCGTGCAGTGGCGAGGATCGAACCGTCGCTGTTCCGCGACATCCTCGAATTCGCCCGCGGCCGATACGACACGGACAAGGCCTCGTACCACGTCTCGGCCGAGGCCTCCAAGGTGCCGCTGACGGCATCGATGGCCAGTGCGGACCTGGCGGCGTTGATCGACAACTTCGACGCGCGGCAGGTGCTGCACTGCACGTTCGGCTCGGTGCTGACGGCCGACGACGGGGCACGCTTCAAGAAGAGCATCTACGCCGTCCTGGCCCGCGATGAGGAAACCCACTACGCCGCCCTGCAGACGCACCTGGGCAGACACATCGCGCCGTTCTCAAAGTAGTCCACGAGTAGTTGTCCACGGATAGTTGTCCACGAACCTGCCTGCCGGTAGGCAGGTTACACGGATTACACGAAGAAGACAAAAGCAGCGAAGAAGAAGAAGAAGAAGCGCAGTCCACCCGTTGCACGGAGACGAGAAGAAGACTCTATTGGATCAGTTCAACACGAAAAGGAAGACTCATGAGCAATAGCAGCGATCCCCTGTTCAACATCGAAGGCAAGTGCATTGCGATCACCGGCGGCGCGGGCGTGCTGTGCGGCGACATGGCCAAGGCACTCGCCCGCCGCGGCGCGAAGGTCGCGGTCGTCGATTTCGATTCGCTCCGGGCCAACCAGGTCTGCAAGGAGATCGAGGCCGAGGGCGGCTTCGCCCTGCCGGTGCAGTGCAACGTGCTGGAAAAGGCGGCCATCCAGAGCGCCTGCCATTGCGCAGTCGAGAGCATGGGGCGCATCGACGTGCTGATCAACGGCGCCGGCGGCAACAAGAAGGAAGCCACCTGCGCCGCGCCGACCAGCTTCTTCGACCTGCCGGCCGACGCCCTTCGCTGGGTCTTCGACCTCAACTGCCTGGGCACCATGCTGCCCAGCCAGGTGTTCGGGCTGCACATGGCCGAGCGCGGCGAGGGCACGATCATCAACATCGCCTCGATGAACGCCTTCCGCCCGCTGACCAACATCGCCGCCTACTCGGCCGCCAAGGCCGCCATCGCGAACTTCACGCAGTGGCTGGCGGTGTACATGGCCCAGCGGCACTCGCCGAAGATTCGCGTCAACGCCATCGCCCCGGGCTTTTTCATCACGCAGCAGAATCGCTTCCTGCTGACCGACGAGAAGACCGGCGAGCTCACGCCGCGCGGCAAGCAGGTCATCGGCCACACGCCGCAGGCCCGCTTCGGCAACCCCGAGGACCTCATCGGCACGCTGGTCTGGCTGATCTCCGACGCCTCCCGCTTCGTCACCGGCGTGACCGTGCCCGTCGACGGCGGCTTCAACGCGTACTCCGGCGTCTAAACGAATTTCACCACAAAGAGCTCGAAGAATGCAAAAGCGGAAAGAGAGCGGGATTTGAGGATTTGAAGGATTAACGGGATTTCCATCAGTCGTTAGAGGCTGTGCCAGAACCGGGCACGTAGCCCTTTCCAAATTCCGCGAATCCTTTGAATCCCGCAATCCAGCTCTCTTTCCTTTGCTTTGTGTTCTTTGTGTCCCTTTGTGGTGAGCTTTTTCTCCCTCCCGAGGTAAAATCCCCCCATGCCCATTCGCGTCCTCCCGACACACCTGGTAAACAAGATCGCCGCGGGCGAGGTGATCGAGCGACCGGCCAGCATCGTCAAGGAGCTGGTCGAGAACTCGCTCGACGCACACGCCACGCGGATCGACGTTGCCATCGAGGACGGCGGGCGAAAGCTCATCAGCGTCTGCGACAACGGCAGCGGCATGGGGGTCGACGACCTGGCCCTGGCCTTCGCCCCGCACGCCACCAGCAAGCTCACCGGCGAGGACGACCTCTTCGCCATCGGCACGATGGGCTTCCGCGGCGAGGCCCTCGCCTCCATCGCCTCCGTCTCGCACGCCCACATCCGCACCCGCCGGCGCGAGGGGGACGACCCCAGCGGCTACGAGATCGAGGCCTCCGGCGAGGTCACCGGCTCGCCGCGCCCCTGCGCCGCCGCGGCGGGCACGACGGTCACCATCCGCGACCTGTTCTTCAACACCCCCGCCCGCCGCAAGTTCATGAAGATGGCCGGCACAGAGCTGGGCCACATCACCGAGCAGATCGCCCGCCTCGCCCTGCCGCACCCGCAGGTGGCCTTTACGCTCACCCACAACGGCCGCGAGGTGCAGAACCTCCCCGCCGTGGCCACCACGGCCGCCCGCGCCGCAGACCTGTTCGGCCCCGAGATATGCCAGACGCTGCTGCCCGTCGTGCAGCGCAAGGCCCCCATTCACATCGCGGGGCTGATCTCCTCGCCGGCCGGCGCGCGGGCGACGGCGCGGTGGCAGTACTTCTTCCTCAACGGCCGCTACATCCGCGACCGCCAGCTGGGCCACGCGCTGAAGGAGGCGTACCGCGGGCTGATCGACGGCGCCCGATGCCCGGCGGCGTTCCTGTTCGTCGAGATCGACCCCGCCGACGTCGACGTCAACGTGCACCCCACCAAGGTGGAGGTCCGCTTCCGCGACAGCCAGGCCGTGCACGGCGAGATGCTCGCGTCGCTGCGCGAGACCCTCAACCGCGCGAACCTCACGCCCAACGCCGACCTCACGGGCGACTACCAGCCCGCGGCCCCCGCGGCCGCTGGTGAAGACAGCGATGCCCGCCGGCAGTCGCTCCGCGAGGCGATGGCCGACTTTTTCAAGTCCGTCCCGCCGATGCAGCCGCGGCTGAGCTTCCCGGAGCCCACGCCGCTGCGCGTCTCGCCGCTGGCCCCGCCGCAAGACGCCGGCCCGCTCGACCTGCGACCTTCACCGGACGTCATGCCCGGTGCCATGCCGAAGCATCGTGCCGTTTACGATGCGCCGGCATGCTCGCCCGATCCGACCCCAGACGCTGCTGCGGATCACACGCCCGCACCACAGCCCGGCGCCCCCGCCGCCTTCGCCCCGCCCCGGGCCATGCAGGTGCACAACAGCTACATCGTGGCCGCCTGCGAAGATGGCCTGCTGATCATCGACCAGCACGCGTTGCATGAGCGGCTGATCTACAACGATCTCAAGCGTCGGCTTTCGGGCGGGCCGCTGACGGGCCAGCGGCTGCTCATCCCGCCGACCCTGGCGGTGACGGCCGGGCAGGCCGACCTGCTGGGCGAGCGCGCGGAGCTGCTGGCGTCGCTGGGCATCGAGGTCGCGCCCTTTGGCCCCGGCACGATGGCCATCCAGCAGTTCCCCATGCTGCTGATCGAGCGGCGCGTGCCGCCGGCCGCCTTCGTCCGCGAACTGCTCGACGAACTGGCCGAGGACGATTCCGCCGACTCCGAACGCATGCTCGAAGAGGTGCTGGCGATGATGGCCTGCAAGGCCGCCGTCAAGGCCGGCGACCCGCTGGCCCCGGCCGAGATCGACGACCTCCTCGCCCGCCGCGACGCCGCCGAAAAGGGCTCCGCCTGCCCCCACGGCAGACCCTCTTCGCTCAAACTCACACTCAAGGACCTGGAGAAGCAGTTCAAGAGAACGTAGGCAAAGGGGAAACGATGAGACGTGCCATGATCGTTCTTATCGCACTATACGTCGGGACCGCGGTGTTGTGGCTGACGGCGGGGTCGCGGGCGTCTGAGGGCCCGACGACGGCGCCGGCGATACTGGAGGCGATGGCGAAGCTTCGCCCGCTCCATTCGCGGATGGGCGAACCGCAGGGCGGCGACTGGCTGCTATCGCACCCAGAAAGCGGCCAGACCTTCGCCGAGTACCTCCACGGCAGACCCAACATCCCCGACGCGAAACGCCGCACCCTTTACATCCAGCCGCTCGGGGAGTTCAGCAAGGGGCAGCGGAAGGTGATCGATCTCGCGGCCGACTTCATCGGGCGTTTCTACGGCCTGCCCGTCAAGATGCTCAAGGACCTTCCGCTGACGGTCATCCCCGACAAGGCCCGGCGGGCCCACCCTACCTCGGGCGACAAGCAGATCCTCAGCACCTACGTCCTGAACGACCTCCTCAAGCCTCGCCTGCCGGCCGACGCCTTCGCGATGATCGCCTTCACCAGCAGCGACCTCTGGCCGGGCGCGGGCTGGAACTTCGTCTTCGGCCAGGCGTCGCTGTACGACCGTGTCGGCGTGTGGTCGATCTATCGCTTCGGCAATGCCGACGGCACGGAAAAGGAGTTCGCCCAGATCCTGCTGCGGACGTGCAAGACGGGCACGCACGAGATCGGGCACATGTTCTCGATCCAGCACTGCATCGCCTACGAGTGCGGCATGTGCGGGAGCAACAACCTGGGCGAGGCCGACCGCCGCCCCACCGAGTTCTGCCCCGAGTGCGTCGCCAAGCTCTGGCACGCCACCGGCGTCGACCCGCTGGATCGGTTCCGCAAGCTATGGTCCTTCTGCCACGACCACGGCCTGTCCGCCGAGGAGAAGCTCTATGCCCAAAGCATCCGGGCCCTTGGCGGCCAGCTTCCCACTACGACCACCACCTCGCGGCCGGAATGAGACGCGGGGCGAGGCCTTGCCCACGGATGATCATGAACCTTAAGTTTGAATTCGGACCGCAGGACATGCTCGCTTACCTCGCGGAGCAGCCGCCACGTCGCTCATGCGCGATTCAGGCAGTCGCTATACTCGCGTACCTTGCGATGATTGGCACTGCCGTGTACGCCGTGGCGTGGGAAGGCTCTATGACGCCAAACGGGATGTTCTGGGCGTGCATGGGCGCGGTCTTCGCAATGGCCATCCTCTACATTGTCTACAAGCTGCTCGCCTGGCCGTTCAACGCGATCGTGAACTCAACCGAGCAGAAGATCATGCGCCTGCGCCGACGGCTGCCGACGTTATGGGGCCCGAGAGAAGTGATCCTGACGGACGAAGGCATCCGGCACATACTTCCCGACGTTGAGTCGCTCTATCGGTGGGCTTGTTTTGAGCGCATACAGAAGACGATCACTCACATAATCCTCTACACGAGGCTGCACGGTGCGATCATCATTCCCCGCCAGCAGCTACCCAAGACAGACGTCGACGCTTTCGTCGAGATGTTCGAAGCCCGGTCGGGAATCGAAGCGCCCTGAGCATGCCAAAGCAGGGTGCCGTGGCTTGCGAGGTGGATACATCCAGCCGGTGACGTGCACGAGAAGATCGGATACGTCCACAATAACCCCGTTCGGCGCGGGCTGGTTCAACGCGCCGAGGAGTGGCCGCATTCCTCGGCAGGCGACTGGATTCTCCGACGCGCAGGATCGGTCCCGATTGACTGGGACAACCTGCCTGAGCCGGAACTCCGCTGACCGCCGTGGTTGCTCCGCTTCGCTTCGCCTCCCACGGCACCCCGAACGTAACGGCTACGAACCGAGAGCGCGGCGTGCGAGCGGCGGAATCGACGTAAGCCTCTGCGGGCAACGAGTCCAGCAATTCCGCGATTCCGGGATTCGTCGCCTACGTGAGGCGAATCGCCAGGCACCAGGTGTCGCGGGCGTTGTAGTGGGCGGGATGGGCTTCGCTGTGCGTTCCGTTGGAGGTTGCGGCGTAGAGGTAGGCGGGCTGGCCGCTCCGGAACAGCACGTACGGGCGCTCGAGGTTGCCCTGCTCGCGCACTTTTCCGTCGTCCCAGCGGACGCGGCGGGAGCAGGCCTTGGGCCGCGGGGCCGGAACCCACGTCCGTCCATCGCGAGACAGGAAGTGCACCAGGGCGAATGGCTCGCCCGTCCAGTGGCCCCGCGCGTCTTTGGCGAGCATCTGGTAGCAGCCCTCCAGCCGGAAGATGCACGGGTCCTCGATGTACGGCAGGCGGCTGTAGTCATAGATGAGGTGCATGTCGCCGGCGAGGTAGGGACCCGCGGGTTGATCAGCGGTGACGCAGACAAGCCCCCTGCCGCTGAAGCGGTAGACCAACATACAGCGGCCCTCGGGCGTCTCGAGCGCGCTGACGTTGACCGCGCGCGACTCGATCTGGGCAGGGTCGAGGGACAGGTTCAGCGGCTCGTCGGGGCGGCGCCAAGGACCGGTGAGCGAGTCCGCGATCGCGACGCCGCCCCGCATCCGGTCCATCCAGGGCGGCATGGCGCCGTTGCGCCCGGGCCGGCGGTTGAGTGCCCACATCTCCTCCGGTGTCGCATCCTCGTCGTACGTCACACCACAGTAGAACAGCGCCCAGCCCTGACGGGGCTTGAGCAGGTAAGGGTTGTGCGCCATGCGCCCGTCCCAGTATGACTTGTCCCGCGGGCCGAGAACGACCTCTTCGAATCGGAACGGTCCCGCGGGGGAGTCGGCCGTCGCGCGAACAATCTCCGACGCCGCCGCGTATCCTTGGAAGAACGGATACGCTTTGGGCCACCGCGCGGCGAACATGTGCCAGCGCCCGTCCTCCCCCCACCCCACGCTCCCACACCAGACCCAATATCCTTCCATGGCGAATCCGCCACCCGTCACGGCCTCCCCCACTCGCTCCGCAAACGACCTAATGTTCAGATTGTCGATGGCATCTTCGTTCATGTCCTATGCCTCCAATTCACCGGTTGGATGTTGACGGCGTAACCCCCGACACGTCGTCGCACGGCCAGAGCCCCCGCCGGGAAGCGGCTCCTGCCGGGTGGCGCCCACCCACTTCTTTGCCGAAGAAATAGCCTGCATGCGGCCTAGAGGGGTCGGTGCCGGCGCGACGGCGAGCGGCATTGGAGCCGAATCCCTCACATCGGCTTTCTATCTGCGTAGGCTGAGCGTGTCAAGAACATCCGCTTCAGGGCGGCGACCTCGCGTGCGACGCTCATGCTCATACCCGTGTCCTCTCTCAGCGTCTCTCGCCGTTAACGTGGGGGACACAGGGCCGAGGGTTCCGAAGACCGCCAAGTGGAATCTGGCGGGGTTTTCGAACTTCCCGCGCTCTCGGATGTGGCCGCGGGAAGGCGGCCGGTGCGGCGTTTGAGCCGCAGGAATCCGGCGGCCAGCAGCGCGGTGAGTTCCTCCAGGCGGTCGTCGATGGACATGTCGGCGGGTCATCGTGGTTCATCATGAGCGCTCCTGGTGCGCCGCCCACAACGACCTTCCCTCAGGGACCGGTGAGTTGTCTGGCAGCCGGTGTAGAGGACGCCGCGGCATGCGGTGTCCCTCTATCCCACTGGCTACCGCAGGAGAGTTCGAAATGTCCGCCATTCGGGGGCCTTGACACGTTATCCCTCTACATTGGCGCGAAGAGCGAAACTGTCCTGTTGAGAGCAAGATTCCGGACGGTTTTGTTAACTGGAGAGCGGCCGGCGGGCGCTCCGTGTCGCCGGAAATGCGGTTGCCGAACCCCCCAAGCCCGGTAGAATCGTGTATCATCGCTGACGGCGGTCGTCAGCGAGAGGTCATCCGGGGAATCCCGGCGAAGAGGCCTACGACGGTCGTGGGCGCGAACCGACGTGAGAAATCCCGGTCCATGGGCCGTGCCGACACAAGAGGCACGGACGAATCGGCTTTGCCTTCGGCCACAGAGGAGCGGAAGCATGGTGAGGTCAGCACTTGTTCTGCTTGCTGTCGGGGTCATGCTCGTTTCGGCCGGGGCTCTGCACGCCGTCGTCGCCCCGACAACTCGCGCCGCAATCGAACCTAATCAGCAAGAAGCCATCGATGCCGGGCTCAAATGGCTTGCCGGCCAGCTGGAAACGGACAGCATCTACGTCAGAACCCGGGATTCAACAGGGGTCACCAGCATCGCGGGGCTGGCCTTTCTTGCCTCAGGGTCTACCGAGGCCGACGGTCCGTACAGCCGCAACGTCAGGGCCGCCATCGACTACGTCGCCGGGGCGGCGACGGAGGGCGGAATGTTCCCCAAGACCATGTACGATCACGCGTTCGCGTCCGTCTTTCTGGCGCAGGCCTGCGCCGCAACGAAAGACAAGGGCCAGAATGATGCGCTCAGGAAGAAACTGACGGCCGCCGCAGCCCTGATCCAGAAGGCCCAGAACCGCAATGGAGGGTGGCGGTATACGGCCAATCCGACCGATGCCGACGTGTGCGCGACGAGCTGCCAATTGCTGGCGCTGCGGGCGATCCGCGATGTGGGTGTCGAGGTGGATCAGGCGGTGATTGACCGAGGCCGTCAGTATGTTGAGTCATGCCGGGCGCCGGACGGTGGGTTCAAGTACATGGCTGGCGCCGGAGCAAGCGGTTGGTCGAGAACCGCGGCGGCTTCGGCCGTTCTGGGCGACTTCGGCCCGCTGGATGGCAACGCTCACGGGCAAGCCCTGGCGTATCTCCGGCAAGGCTTGTCCCGCGATGGCGCGCCCCCCCAGACCGAGGCATTCGCATTCTACGGCGGGGTCTTCCTGATGCAGGCATTGTCCCAGGCAGGCCAGGAGGACTGGGACATCGCTGCGCCTGCCTTCCAAGAGTGGCTGGCCGGGCTCCAGTGTTCCGGGGGGCAATGGAAGACCCGGCCGTCCGATGAATGCGCAACAGCGATGGCTCTGGTGGTTCTCCAATGGTCCCAAGGACGCCTCTCCACATTGGCCTGGAAGCCGCAGCCGCAATGGGAGAAGGAGGTCTCCGCGCCGGCTGACGAGAAGACCATGCAGAAGTTCTGGGAAGATCTGGGTGGCCAGGACACGGCGAAGGTCTGGGTAGCACAGGCGTCGCTGGTCGCCGGCGGCGGCAAGACCGTCGGCTTCCTGGGCAAGAGGCTGACCCCTGGCGTCGGTGTGGCCCCCAAGCGGGTGGAGGCCCTGATTGCGGCATTGGACAGCGACGACCTGAAGGTCCGTGAGGAATCGTCCAAGGAACTGGCCAGGATCGCCCCGCTCTGCCGGGAACAACTGCGGAAGGCGGCCAGAGACAGCGCCTCTCCCGAGGTGCGGCAGCGCGCCAGCGAATTGCTCGCGATGCTCGCCGATGTCACGCCCGAGACGCGACAAGGCGCCCGGGCGATCCGTGTTCTGGAACGAATTGGCAGTCCGGAAGCCATCGCCGTGCTGACTTCGCTGGCATCCAACGAGAGTGGGGCTGTCCAAGCCACGCTGGCGAAGTCGGTCCTGAACTCACTGAAGGCGAACCCCTCCAAACCATCCGCTGCACCGTAACGATTGCGGCAGGGCGATTGACCGCCCGCCGGCGTTGACGCGGGTCGAGACCGTCCTCGTCCGTGCGTGAACGCTTGATGCTCATGCTCGCTCCTTAGATGACGCCCTCTATCCCTCTACATTGGCGCGAAGAGCGAAACTGTCCTGTTGGAGGTGGGATTTCGGATGGTTTTGTTAACTGGAGATCGTCAGGCGGGCGGTCCGTGTCGCCGGAAATGCGGTTGCCGAACCCCCCAAGCCCGGTAGAATCATGGAAACTGCTGACGACGGTCGTCAGCGAAAGGTCATCCGGGAAATCCCGGCTAAACTTATACCGACCCTTGCGGAGAATGCATGAAGCTCCGTACAGCGACAATACTGGCTGTCCTGGGCGTGGCCTTGTTCCTGGCCGTTGCACGCGCGGGAGAGTCGGCGGAGGATGCCTTCCAGTCGCTCTTCGGCGACGAGATGCGAAAGGCACAGGCGTCCAACTCGCCCAAACAGCTCACCGAGCTGGCCGAGAAGATTCTCAAGGCCGCCAAGAGTGCCAGCGCCGACCGCCCCTTCCACCTCGTGCTCTGCCAGAAGGCGTATGACCTGGCGTCGAAGGTGACGGAGGGCTTCCCGACCGCTGTCGCCGCCATGAAGCAGCTGGGCGATGCGAACGTCGAGCAGCGAGCGCAGTGCCTCGACAAGAGCGCCGACGTCTACCAGCGATGGCTTATCACCACCCGGGGCGAGGAGAAGAACCGCGTCGCCGACGCCTTCTACTCCTGCCTGCTCGAAACCGGCGACCGCGCCGCCCGCGAAGATGACTGGGCTCTTGCGGCCAAGGCCCACAAGGCGGCGATGACTCTGGCCGACTCCAGCCGCCCCACCCACAAGGAAGAGGCCACGGCCCGCGCCATGTACTCCACCGCCATGCAGCAGGCCGACCAGCGTCTGGATTCCGCCAAGGCCAAGCTGGCAGCATCGCCGGCCGACGCCGCCGCCTCCAAGGCCGCGATGACCATCTGCCTGGTGGACTTTGACGATCCCAATGCGGCCAATGCCTACCTGTCCGGCGCGGCCGACCCCCACGCCTCCACGTATGTGCCGCTGGCCCGGCAGTCGCCGGGTGGCCAGCTTGAGGCGGCCGCCAAGGAACTGGCGGAGTGGTACCGTTCGCTCGCGATCGCGGCGGGGCCGCATGCCAAGGGCCCGATGCTAAGGCGGGCGAAGACCTACTACCAGCGGTACCTCGCGCTGCACACGGCGGCCGATCGCGAGGTGACGAAGGCAAAGATTGCCCTGGAACAGATCGAGCAGGAACTGGGGAAGGTGGCGCCATACCTCAGCGCCCGCGACGCCATCGCCGCCCGCCGCGACACCGCCCGCACCGCCGCCACCACGCCGGCCGCCACGGCCACAACCACCGTCGGCCGCTACGAGCCGACGGCGGAGGTCGTGGAATTCGCCCGCAAACGGGACGCCCTGCCGCCGGCCCAGCAGTGGGACTTCGTCCTGGCCCGCCTCAAGGAGCTCAGCCCGGGCAAGGAACTGAAGATCGAGACTCGCGTCGAAAACGGCACGCTCACGGGCCTCGGCGTCAAGGAGTGCACAGGCCTGACATCGCTGGAGCCGCTATGGGGCATGAAGCTGAAGTTCCTCTGGCTGCGCGACGCAAAGGCTCTCAAGAGCCTCCGCGGCCTGCAGGGCATGCCCCTGGAGGAGCTGAGCCTCGGCGGCCTGGAACTGATCGAAGGAGACCTGTCGGACCTGGCAGGGACGAAGATCAAGAAGCTCACGATCCACGCGCCAAGGCTTACCGGCCTCACCGGCATCGGCGAGCTCCCGCTGGAAGAGGTGTCGCTGAACTGGTGCCGCAATCTGCGGGCGGACCTGTCGATCTTCAAAGGCATGGCGCTGAAGGTGCTGCGGATTCCCAACTGTCCCAACATCACCGGCTTCAATGTCATCCGCGAGCTGCCCCTGAAGGAGCTGACGCTCAACGGCTGCGAGCAGGTGGCTGGAGACCTGGCGTTCCTCAAGGGGATGGGCGACCTGCGGGTGCTGGAGCTTCGCGAATGCGACCGTTTGACCAGCCTGGCCGGCCTCGAAGGCCTGCAGCTGGACAAGCTCGACCTCAAGGACTGCAAGAACGTCCGCGACCTGTCGCCGCTGAAGGACATGAAGCTGCGGGAGATCATCCTGGCCAACTGCAGCAGTCTCACCGCGATCACCGGCATTGGCGGCAGCCCGATCACCGGCCTCGACTTGGGCGGCTGCAAGAACCTCCGCGGCGACCTCTCGGCACTCAAGGGCATGAACATCAACTGGCTGTCGCTTAAAGGGAACATCCCGCGAAAGCCGCCGTAGGGCCCCAGTCCCATAGCGTTTCAGGTTGTCAACGACTTTCCCCTCGCAGGGCTTCCGAAACAGGAGCCAGGGCTCAAAACAAGATCGTGGGATGACGGATAGATCCGGATGGGTTTTGTGCCCAAATTTCGGACGGTCCCCACCTCGAAGCGTCTTGACCACGCGAATGATCTGACCGCGGACCTCGAAACCTGCCATAGGGATGATCGGGTAGTTCGCGGTTAGGGTGTCGCGGCTATAGCCCAAGCCGGCCGCGAGCGTGACTGCCCCACGCAGAGCGTGTTTCACGTCATCCCACTGTTTCTCAATCGCGAGCATATTCTTCTTGTTGAAGTTGTCGACCTTGAACGCCACATCAGTGAAGTCCGCGAGGACAAGGCTGCTTTTGAGAACAAGGTCTTTGTTGAATGAAAACCCGTCACCTATTCCATTGAGCTCATCTACAAACGACGTGATCTCTTCCCTCGCATCTCGATGCTGCCACTGAGCAGTGGCGATTGAAAGCAATAGATCTGAATAGCTCAGGATGGTGCCTCCGCTGTTGACACGGATGAAGATATTCAGCACCTTGTCGAGGCTCTCGTCCGCTTCCAGGAAGTAGTTTATAACACGGTTTTCGTGAACAACCGACCATAGCTTGAACAGCGTCTTGTTCGCAAACTTTGCTTGCTCAGGGGGACGCTGAGGCAGCCCCTTATTGATAAGGAACTCATTCACCTCCCACTGTTCTCTGAAGCCTAGAACATCGCCGACTTTGAACCAGAAGGTGTCAGCGTCCGTGTCTTTGGCTTCTTCGTCTGTAAGGAAGGCAAAGTCGTACACCAGGTCCGTCTCGTCGCCCTTCTTCCTTTTCGGGCCAAGCAGGTTCAGATAGAGCCGCCGAACCGGAAACGCGAGTGGGTTGGCCCATCGCTTCCGGGGCTCTCGGTACGCATAGGAGCCCCTCAATCCGATGTACAGCGAAGTTAACCGTTGCTGTCCATCCAAAATGCCGGTGACATCGTCCTCGCCACTAAGATTGGCCTTGGGGTTATGCCGACTGTCTTTCTCGTGGAAGTTCCGTACGAACTCATAGAACTGGTACTTGCCAACGTTCTGCCGGGCCACGTACCAGAAAAGGAACGACCCTATGGGATAGTCGCGCATAAGCGAGTCGAAGAGTCGCTCGATTTGATCGACGCTCCACACGACCTCTCGTTGGATTGCTGGCAGAAGGTACTTCTTCTTGTGGACGTTCTCGACAGCTTCTTTCACCGTTATCGGAGTCTGAAAGGCCATTGCATGTTCTCCTCAGCTATGTGATTCATCCGAGTCATGTCGAACAGTACCGTCACCGCTCAGACTATCGAGCCAGGCCGTATTCTTCGATACCTGATCGGCGAGGCCCCTGCCTGAGAGATACCTGGCCAACTTCCTGAAGTGCCGGATCATCGCCTCCCGGTCGTCCAATTCCACGTACGTTATTTCAATGACCTGATAGCCATTGTTACGGAGCCAACTTCTGATCTCACGGTCACGAGCGGCAGTTGCCGGATCGCCGTGAAGCGACGAGCTCATGCCATCAAGGTAGATACACACCCCCTTGTCATCATCAGGGTCGCCCTCGAAGAACACATCAGGGGTGGTGCTCCCGATCTGGTGACTGAGGGTAATTGGCTGGCGAAAGCGTATCTGCTGCTGGAACTCGCCGGCCGTGAAGCCGGCTGCTTCGAGAAGCCGCTTCAGCTTCGTTTCGCCGTCGTTCACCGGCTGTCCGGTGAGGGAAAACGCCGGTATGCCCCCATCGCTCATATAATCGTCGAATATGCGGAGTAGGTTCGCATCCGATGTGCGTTCGCGATGGCGGGATGATTTATGCGGCTCTCCCGCCCGGCACACGACCCGCGTCTCTCCGATCCAGAAATGCGATTTCACCGCTTCCGAGGCGGAGGTTCCAGTGATGTCTGCATCGACAAAGAGTACCGAATACCCCTTTCGTCGCAGCAAGGATGCCAGACACAATGCTGCCGTCGTCTTGCCGACGCCACCTTTTCGCGATTCCACGCTAACCAACAGCGGCTGATCTTGCATGTGCATCCCCGTCTATGGTTGGTGTTTCTTGAACAGCGGAGAGCCATCAAGCTCTTCAGCAGTAAAGAGACGGCCTTTCTTCTCGGCCTTCTCTCGATGTGCCCGGTCATCCGGCCTTCGTATAACGGCAGCGCGATTGCCGGGCCGGCGACTTCGATCTCCTGCTTCTTCCCGTCCTCGTCCTCGATCTTGATCTTCAGTGGGTGGCCACTGGCGTCGACGAAGGTAACTTCGGGGATGTCGTCTTCGTGGATGTAGTGGGTGGCCTCGCGGGAGAGCAGGACTCCGGCTGGGAGGTCGGCACGGGGAACGGGCAGTTTGTCGTACGGGGGCTGGGCGCAGCGACACTCGCCGTCGTGACCTGCCCCCAATAAACCGCCGGATATTCAGAGAGAGTCCAATGGGGCATA
>CAZTVF010000119.1:0-15743 GCA_964616985.1 uncultured Planctomycetaceae bacterium | reverse complement strand
CCTCCGGCGAGAACGTGCGGCTGTACGCCGTGCTCGCCAACGACCGCGCCGGCACACTGAGCGCCCTGGCCGCGGATGTGGGCGATGAGTTCCCCTCCCTCACCCCCGATTGCCTGCAGGCGCACTGGTTCGAGCGCGAGATCGCCGAGCAGTGGGGCGTGCGGCCGCTGGGGCATCCGCAGCTCAAGCCCATCCGCTTTCATGCCTCCTACCGTCGCGGGCACGACGCCTGGGGCCGCCTGGGCGGGCGCGAGATCAAGCCCTGCGTCATCGGCGATAACGCCGCCCCCGGCATGGCGGGCTTCTTCCGCGTCGAGGGCTCCGAGGTGCACGAGGTGGCCGTGGGCCCGGTGCATGCGGGCGTGATCGAGCCCGGTCACTTCCGCTTCCAGTGCCACGGCGAGATCGTGCACCACCTCGAGATCCTGCTGGGGTACCAGCACCGCGGCATTGAACCCCGCCTCGTCGGCGGGCCCGACAAGCGGACGCTGCACTACATCGAAACCATCGCTGGCGACACAACGATCGGCCACGCCTCGGCCTACTGCCAGGCGGTGGAGGCGCTGGCCGATGTTCAGGCCTCGCCGCGGGCGATGGCCCTGCGAGGCGTGGCGCTCGAACTGGAGCGGATCGCCAATCACGCCGGCGACCTGGGCGCCTTGGCCGGCGACGTAGGCTTCCTGCCCACCGCAAGCTACTGCGGGCGCATCCGCGGCGACGTCCTCAATGCCACCGCGTGGATCTGCGGAAACCGTTTCGGCCGCGGACTCGTGCGGCCGGGCGGCGTGGCGATGGACATCGACGACAAGGTCGTCGCACACCTGCTGGCGAGGCTGGAGGAGATCGGCAAGGACCTGCACTCGGCCGTGAACCTGCTGTGGGAGACGCCCTCGGTAACGGCCCGTTTCGAGGACACCGGCGCGATCTCCCTCGACGCTTGTCGCGAGATGGGCCTGGTGGGCCCCGCGGCCCGGGCGTGCGGCGCGGAGATCGACGTCCGCAGCGATCTGCCGTTCGGCATCTATCGTTTCGCAAATATCCCGGCCTCCACCTGGCACACGGGCGACGTCTTCGCCCGCGCGTACGTCCGCTGGCTGGAGATCCATCGGTCGCTGGCGTTCATCCGCGAACAGCTCGAATCGCTGCCGTCGGGCGCGGTGACCGGCGGCAAATGCCGCCTGGCCGCCGGGCAGATGGTGGTGTCGATGACCGAAGGCTGGCGCGGCGAGATCTGCCACGTCGCCCTCACCGACGCCAAGGGCAGTTTCGAACGCTACAAGGTGGTCGACCCATCGTTCCACAACTGGTTCGGCCTGGCGTACGCGCTCCGCGGGCAGCAGATCTCGGACTTCCCGCTGTGCAATAAGAGCTTCAACCTGTCCTACTGCGGACATGATCTATAGCGCCGGTTCCCAATATCGGCGAAGTTGCGCGATATGAAATCCGAAGCACGAAATACGAAACCCGAAACAAGCACGAAATGAAAAGTAAAACCCGAAACAACGACCAGAATGCGATCCGCATGGCACATGGATCTCATCTCGCGAACCGGATTTGGACATTTGGATTTGTTTCGGATTTCGGGATTAGTGTTTCGAGTTTCGGCCCCAGGGGCTCATAGGTGACGTTATGCTGAAATCACTGCTGGCACGCCTCAAGCAGGGGCATCGGACGATGGCCTTCCCCAAGGGCCCGACGCCGCCGCTGCCGCCGCGATTCATGGGTCTGCCCAAGGTTGACGCGGCCAAGTGCAAGGGCAACTGCCAGGTCTGCAGCGACCTGTGCCCCTGCGGCGCCGTGTCCATCAGCGATCGCATCTTCTTCGACATGGGCCGCTGCATCGCCTGCGGCCGCTGCGTCGAATCGTGCCCGGCCGGCGCGATCCAGTTCACCCAGCAGTACAGCCTGGCCGCCCGCAAGCGCGACGATCTCGTGGTCGATGGCGAGGCATTCCAGCTCGCCCGCGCGCTGGAGGACAAAAGCCGCCGCCTCTTCGGCCATTCGCTCAAGTTGCGACAGGTCTCCGCGGGCGGCTGCAACGCCTGCGAGGCCGACACCAACGTGCTGAACACGGTGGGATGGGACCTGGGGCGTTTCGGCATCCAGTTCGTCGCCTCGCCCCGTCACGCCGACGGCCTGCTGATCACCGGCCCGGTGCCGCAGAACATGCGCCTGGCGCTGGAGAAGACCTACGCCGCCGTGCCCGCCCCCAAGCTCGTGATTGCCCTGGGCGCCTGCGCCATCGCCGGCGGGCCCTTCATCGGCCACGAGGAGGTCGAAGGCGGCTGCGGCTCGATCGTCCCCATTGACCTCTACATCCCCGGCTGCCCGCCCCATCCCCTGACCATCCTCGACGGCCTGCTGCGGCTGCTTGGGCGGATCGAGTAGGGCGCGGCGGTTATGATGACAAGAGGTATTCCCTCAACATGTCAGCCCATGGCGGAAGCCATGGGGAGTGCTGCCATCCTCCTTTCCCTCCCGCTTGATTCCCCGCCCTCCATGCCGCATCATACCGCGACAGCAATAAGGAGTTCGCGATGCCGAACCGCTATCCGCCTATCGTGAAGAAGTTCCCGCACTTCCTGCATGGCGGCGACTACAACCCCGACCAGTGGCCGCGCGACGTGTGGGACGAGGACATGCGCCTCATGAAGCTCGCCCGGTGCAACTCGATGACCGTCGCGATCTTCGCCTGGGCGCAGCTGGAGCCCAGCGAAGGCAAGTTCACGTTCGGGTGGCTGGACGAGATCATGGACAAGCTCGCCGACAACGGCGCCGTGGCCGTGCTGGCCACTCCTTCGGCCTCGCATCCGGCCTGGATGGCGCAGAAGTATCCCGAGGTGCAGCGCGTTCGAGGCGACCGCGTCCGCCAGCCCTACTGCGGCCGCGTGAACAACTGCCTCACCTCGCCCATCTTCCGCAGCAAGGCCGCGATAATCGCCGAGCAGTTGGCGTCGCGCTACAAGAACCACCCCGCGCTGGGCGTGTGGCACGTGCACAACGAATACGGCGACGAATGCCATTGCCCCCTCTGCCAGGACGCCTTCCGCGGCTGGCTGAAGACGAAGTACAAGTCGCTGGCTGAACTCAACCACTCGTGGTGGTCGGCCTTCTGGGGCCACACCTTCACCGACTGGAGCCAGGTCGGCTACACGGACACCTGCCACGTCGCGGCTACCCTCGACTGGAAGCGTTTCACCACCGACCAGACCATCGCCTGCTACAAGAACGAAGCCGACGTGCTTCGCCGCATCACCCCGGGCGTGCCGGTGACGACGAACACGTATTGGCACTTCGTCGACTACGACTACCGCCGCTGGGCGCCGCACCTGGACGTGATCGCGTGGGACAACTACCCCATGTACCACGATCGCGAGGACGATATCCGCGTCGCGTCGGAGACCAGCTGGCTGGGCGACTTCTACCGCTGTATGAAGGACGGCCGCCCGTTCATGCTCATGGAAAGCACGCCCAGCAGTGCCAATTGGATGCCGATCATGAAGCTCAAGCGGCCGGGCGTGCACCAGCTTTCGTCGCTGCAGGCGGTGGCGCACGGCGCGGACACGGTGCAGTATTTCCAGTGGCGCAAAGGCCGCGGCGGCGCCGAGAAGTTCCACGGCGCCGTCGTTGACCACGACGGCCGCGGCGACACGCGGGTGTTCAACGAAGTCGCCGCCCTGGGCGAAGTGCTTCAGAAGATCGAGCCCGTGCTGGGCACGACGGTGAAGGCTGAGGTCGCGATCGTCTTCGACAAGGAAACCTCCTGGGCCATCGACGCCTCGCACGGCCCGCGCAAGGAAAAACGCGATTACTTCGGCACCAGCATGAGCCACTACCGCACCTTCTGGAAGCGCGGCGTGCCGGTGGACATCCTTCACCAGGACCAGGATTTCTCCAAGCACAAGCTGCTGATCGCGCCGATGCTGTACCTCGTGCGGCCGGGTTTTGCAGCCCGCGTGGAGAAGTTCGTCCGCGCCGGCGGCGTCTTTGTCAGCACGTACTGGAGCGGCATCAGCGACGAGAACGACCTGTGCTTCCTCACGGGCTTCCCGGGCCCCTTGCGGAAGGTGCTGGGCATCCGCAGCGAGGAACTCGACGTGCTGTACGATGACGAGGCCAACGCCATCACGATGGAAAAGGGCAACCCGCTGGGCCTGTCGGGCCAGTACGAGGCGAGGGTCTTCTGCGACCTCATCCATGCCGAAAAGGCCCAGGTGCTGGCGACGTACAAGGACGACTTCTACGCCGGCCGGCCCGCCCTGACCGTCAACGCCTTCGGCAAGGGCCAAGCCTACTACATGGCCAGCCGTAACGACGACCGCTTCATGAGCGACTTCTACGACGCGATCATCGAGCAACTGGGCCTGCATCGCGTGATCAAGGGCCGCCTGCCCAAGGGCGTCACCGCCCAGTGCCGCACCGATGGCAAACACGAGTACATCTTCCTTCTCAACTTCGGCCGCAAGAAGCAAACGGTCGATCTGGGCAAGGACAAGTTCCGCAACCTGATCACCGGCTCGGCCGTCCGCGACAGCATCAAGCTGCCGCCGCACGGGTCGGTGGTGCTGGAGCGATAGCGATGATGGCACAGCAAAACAACGCCGATGCCGCGTACATCGTGGAGCTGGACATTCCGTGCGCCAACCTGTGCGACGTGGAAGTCCTGGCGACGCAGCCGGCGACGACGGTGGCCTTCGCGGCCGAACCGCGAGGCGGGCCGGAGTCGCTTTGGTTCTGCTTTCGCCTGCGGCGGAGCGCCGGGGCCACGCCCCACGTCGATCTCGTTCTCAAGCACGTCGAGACCATGCTGGGCCTCTGGCCGGGGGCGGTGGTGCGTCCCGTCATCCGCTACGAGGGCGGCACTTGGCAGCGAACCGAGGCGGGACAGACGAGATGGCTGCACGACGGCAGGGGCACGATCGCCTGGACCATCGCCGCGCCGCAGACGTATGTGGACGTGGCCTTCTGCTACCCCTACGGGCCGGCGGAGTTGGACCGCCTGGCCCAGGAGACGGGGGGCTGCTGGCGGCGGGACGTGATCGGCATCAGCCAGGGCGGGCGCGGGATCGAGCGGCTGTCGAACGACAGCGGCAGTGATGGCGGCCAGCGCGCGGGCGTCTACATCATCGCGCGCCAGCACTCGGGCGAATCCCCCGGCTCGTGGGTGCTCGACGGCCTGCTGCGGCGGGTCGCGGCGATGGGGGAGGCGGCGCCCCTGGTGTGGGCGGTGCCGTTCTCGAACATCGACGGCGTGGTCGAGGGCTGGTATGGCAAGGACAACTTTCCCTACGACCTCAATCGCGCGTGGGGGCAGCCGCCCATGCGGCACGAGACGCTCGTCCTGCAGGGCGATCTGTGGCGGTGGCGAAAGCGATGCCGCCCCGCATTCGTGCTCGACCTGCACGCCCCCAGCGGAGCCGAAGGCTCGGGCTGCTACGTCTACGTCAAGCCCGCGCCGAAGCCCGAGGTGGCCGCGGCGGTGCAGCGGTGGGCCTCGCGCCTCGCCGCGGCGCTGGGCCCGTACGCCTCGCCCGATTTCGCCAAGGTGGCGACGTATGCCTCGCGGTGGGAGACGCCCACGCTGACGGAGTTCGGTTGCGTGCACATGGAGGTGCCCACGCTGAGCATGGAGACCTCCTACCAGGCCGCCGGCGATCTGGTGCTGACGGTCGAGCATTATCAGAAGATTGGCCAGCGGCTCGCGGAGTCGTTCAACGAGGAATGCCTTAAGGAAACAACATGACGAATAACATCCAGTTCAATCGAGAGATTCCGGTCCGTCACGACGTGGACGTCTTTGTCGCAGGCGGCGGGCCGGCGGGTGCGGCGGCGGCCGTCGTGGCGGCCAGGCAGGGGCGCAAGGTCTTCCTGGCCGAGGGCCATAGCTGCCTGGGCGGCATGGGGACGGCCGGGCTGGTGCCCGCCTTCATGCAGTTCGGCGATGGCGTGAACTTCCTGGTCGCCGGCTTCGGCGAGGACCTGCTCGACCGGCTCATCGCCGCCGGCGGCACCGAACCACCCCAGGACCCCGCCAACAGATCGGGCTCGTACCCCATCCGGGCCGAGGTCCTCAAACGCGTGTATGACCAAATGCTGGCAGAGGCGGGCGTGGACTTCACGCTCCACACCAACGTCATCGGCGTCGAGGCGGCCGCTGGCAAGGTCACTGCCGCCATCTGCTGGGGCAAGAGCGGCATGTTCGCCGTGAAGGCGAAGATGTTCGTCGACGGCACCGGCGACGGCGATTTGGCTGCATGGGCCGGAGCGCCCTTCGAAAAGGGCAATGAAGAAGGCCTGATGATGCCCGGCACGCTGTGCAGCCTCTGGGCCGACGTGGATTTTGAAGCGTTCCGGGCCTCGGGCGTCGCCCATCAGAACGCCCGCATCCAGGACGCCTACAACGACGGCGTGTTCAAGTATTGCGACAAGCACCTGCCGGGCATGTGGTGGGTGGGCAAGGGCATCGGCGGCGGCAACATCGGCCATACCTTCGGCGTCGACAGCACTGATGAGCGGTCGCTCACCAAGGCGCTCGTCTGGGGCCGCGAGTTGGCGACTCAGTACGAGCGGTACTACAAGCAGTACCTCAAGGGCTTCGAGAAGATGACGCTGGTGGCGACGGGTTCCCTGCTGGGCGTGCGCGAAAGCCGGCGGATCCTGGGCGACTACGTCCTGTGCCTCGACGATTTCAAGAAGCGAGCCCGCTTCGATGACGAGATCGGCCGCTACTGCTACCCTGTGGACATCCACGTGATGAAGCCCGACAGCGAGGCCGAGTACAAGCGGTTCTCCGAGGAATTCGCCAAGATGCGGTACACCAAGGGCGAGAGCTACGGCGTGCCGTACCGCACCCTCGTGCCGCGAGGCCTGTCCAACGTGCTGGTGGCGGGGCGGTGTATCAGCGCCGATCGCTTCCTTCAGGGCTCCATCCGCGTCATGCCTGGCTGCTACATCACCGGCCAGGCCGCCGGCATGGCCGCCTCGCTCGCCATCGAACACAACACCGACACCCGCGGCGTCAATGTTCCGGAGTTGCAGGCGAGGCTGGAAAAACTGCGAAATCGCAAATGATCGCTTGATGATGTGCCGCGTCGCATCAAAAAAGCAAACCCCGGCAGGTGGTGCCGGGGTTTGCGCATGTCTGCCAAATATCGGTTTTCTCAGTGCGGCGCGGCGGGGCGGTGGCCGTGCGAGGCTTTCCTCGCGTGGCTCTGGCTCTTGCTGGCCGCGGCGATGCGGCTGCGGACGTTGTCGAGGATGTTCATGTAGTTGATGTAGGCGTCGTAGGGCGACTCGTAGGGGTTGAAGTACTTGTGGACGTCGCCATCGGCGAACCACTTGGTGCACATGTAGTAGAAGTGGTCCGACGTCTGCAGTTTCCGCCAGTCATCGATCAGCGTCTGATCCCGCGTCTCCAGCACGTCCTCGGCCAGTGAGTACACGTCGTGCAGGGCGTTGGCCTGCATGTTGTTTCCCAGCCAGGCCGACAGGTCTCGCTCGGTGTCGGCCCAGGAGATCATGTGGGGCACGTCCACCTCGCCGACGGAGGGGTAGCGGTCCACGGCCTGCGAGACGGTGAGGAAGTCGTTCTTGCCGCCGGCCATCACCGTGCCGGGCAGGGCCTTGAGGAACTCGAAGATGCCCGTATCGGCCCACTGGTGCTCGCCGAAGGTCTCGTAATCCATGAACAGGTTGCACACGTAGCCGTTGCCGTTGATCTGGTCGACCCAGCGGCTGAACTTCTCGGCAGTCATCGGCCATTCCGGCCAGCCGCGGTTGCCGAAGCGGAAGGCGATGTCGTCCGACAGGCGGTAGTTCTTCATCAGCATTCGCAGCCCGCCGCAGTTGGGCGGGTTGTAGATGAAGTTGGGGCTGCGGTAGCCCAGCACGTGGTCGGCGCCCTCGGTGAGGATGGCCTTGAAACCCATGTCCTGCACCACCTTGGCGACGTCGTTGTTGTACGTCAGCTCGGTGTTGCGGAAGACCTTGGGCGTCTGGCCGAACAGCTCTTCCATCATCTCCTGGTGGCGGCGGGTCTGGGCAACGAACTCGTCGCGGTTGTACAGGAAGGCAAGGCTATGGTAGTAGGTCTCGGAGATGAACTCCACGCAGCCGGTCTTGGCCATCTCGACGAACAGGTCCAGCACCTCGGGCGCCCACCGCCGGAACTGCTCGATGACGGTGCCCGTCAGCGAATAGCTCACGCGGAAGCGGCCCTCGTGCTGGCGGATCATGTCCAGGATCATCTGCGTGGCCGGCAGGTAGCACTTGCCAACCACCTTCTTGCAGACCTGCTCATTTCGCCAGTTGTCGAAGTAGGTCGTGTCGCTGTCGAAGATGGTGTACCGACGCAGCCGGAAGGGCTGATGCAGTTGGAAATAGAAGACGACGGAAGCCATAAACCTCCTATACCCGATTCGGGAAACCACGGCAAGGCCCGCTGCAACGCGAGGCCGTCGCCGTCTTGGCCTGCTACGCGGTGGCGGTCATGCTGCTGTAGATCTCGCTGAGTCTGGCGGCTGTGTCGCGCCAGGAGAACTTCCGCAGTTCGATGGACCCGTGCTGACGGAGGGTCTTCTGCAGGGGGGCGTGGCGGAGGACGGCCAGGATCTTGTTGGCCATCTCGTCGACGTCCCAGAAATCGACCTTGAGGGCGTGGGTGAGGACTTCGCTGACGCCCGACTGCTTGGAGATGATGACGGGCACGTCGCGCCCCATGGCCTCCAGCGGCGCGATGCCGAAAGGCTCCGAGACGCTGGGCATCACGTACAGGTCGGCCATGCGGAATACCCGGTCGACGTCGTTGCCGCGGAGGAAGCCCGTGAACGTGACGTGGCGGCCGAGCTTCAGATCCGCGGCCAAGCGGACGCACTGCGTGATCATGTCGCCGCTGCCGGCCATGATGAAGCGGACCTTCTTGAAGCGATCCACCACCTTGCGGGCCGCCTGAAGGAAGTACTCCGGGCCCTTCTGCATGGTGAGGCGGCCGAGGAACAGGACGATCTTTTCATTCTGGCGGATGGGCGCGGTCCAGCTGCCATTGGTGGCGGCGGGGAGCTCGACGGCGTTGTAGACGACCTCGACCTTGTCGGGCGCGATGCCGTACCGCGAGATCACGATATTGCGCGTGAGGTGGCTGACGCAGACGACGCGGTCGGCGCCTTGCATGCCGGAGCGTTCGATGTCGTAGACGGCCTGGTAAACATTGTCGCCGGAGCGGTCGAACTCCGTGCTGTGCACGTGAACGACCAGCGGCTTGCCCGTGGCCGCCGCAACGGCCAGGGCGGCCGGATAGGTCATCCAGTCATGCGCATGGATCACGTCGAACTGCTCGCGGAAGGCGATCTCGACGGCGGTGCGGGCATACTTGTGCACCTGCTCCAGCAGGTTGCCCGCGTACTGGGGGCCGGGACTGGAGCCATCGACGAACGAACGCGGGCGGACCGAGGCCGCCTGCTCGATTCTTTCCTGGGCGGCGGCCTTGCCGGCGGTCTTGGTGGTCGTCGTGGTGGTGCTGGTCGTCGTGCTGGTGGAAAAGCGTTTGACGTTCTTATCGACGCCGGGCGACGCGTAAGGCTGGAGGGCGGCCTGCACCTGGTGAAGGGTCACGTGCTCGAATACTTTGCTGGTCGTGTCTGTGCCTTCGGCCGTGGGGATGTCGGCCGGCGTGCGGAGGGCGACGTGGCTGGGGCCGCCGACGGGGATGGCCGTGGGAAGCACAAAGCAGACGTTGACACCGATTTCGTCCAACCCTTTCGTCATGCCGTAGCACGCGGTGCCAAGGCCTCCACTGATGTGCGGAGGAAACTCCCATCCCAGCATGAATATTCTCATGATCGACGCCTCATTCGCCTATGTTTTTTGCACGGTCCTGCGGTGAATATTGTACAGCCTTCCGGCACTGCCGAAACGCCTATGACCAACTTCGTATCCCCTACGCTGCGTGTAACTTCCGTGAGTGTGAAGAGCAGCGTGCGCCGGGCGAACACGATGACATTATAGGCATAACCGTTTTGGACACCCTCAAAATCAAGATTTTTCGAACGCGCTATTTGTGCCCGTCCATCGCCAGCGTTCCAACGATCTCGGATAGCTTCGTGCAGCCTTGACGACCAAGGTACTCAGCGATTCCCTGACGGATCCCTAAGATGCAGGCTGGGTTCACGAACAAGGCCGTTCCGACGGCCAGGGCCGAGGCCCCGGCGATCAGAAATTCCAGGGCATCGCTGGCCGACTGGATGCCGCCCATCCCGATGATCGGCACACCCGCCGGCGCGGCCACTTTGCTGTAAACCTTGTGCACCATGTGCACCGCGATCGGGCGGATGGCCGGGCCGGACAGCCCGCCCGTGCCGTTGGCCAGCACGGGCCGGCGGCGCTCGATGTCCACCACCATCGCCGTGAACGTGTTGATCATGCTCAGCACCTGCGCCCCGGCCTCCACGGCGGCCGCCGCGGTGGCCGTGATGTCGGTCACGTTGGGCGAGAGCTTCACGATCAGTATGTTCTTGCGGCAGACCTTCCGCACGGCGGCAACGATCTTGGACACCTGGACGGGGTCTACCCCAAACTGTATGCCGCCTGCCTTGACGTTGGGGCAGGAAATGTTCAATTCGATGCCCCGCACGACCGGCACGGACTCCAGCGCCTCGGCCACGGCGAGGTAGTCCTCGATGGTCACCCCGGCGACGTTGACGATGACGGGCAGGCCCAGGCGTTCCAGTTGCGGCACCTTCTCGGCGATAAAGGCCTGCAGGCCGACGTTGGCCAGGCCGATGGCGTTGAGCATGCCCGCCCGCGTCTCGACGACGCGGGGGTACTCGTTGCCCAGGCGGGGGGCGACGGTGATAGACTTGGTCACGAACGCGCCGAACTGGCGCAGGTCGACGAAGTCGGCATATTCATCGCAGTAGCCGCACGTGCCGCTGGCTGGCATCAGCGGGCCCGCGAGCTTCACGCCCGCCAGGTCCACGCCGAGATCGATCTTCCGGTTGTCACTCATGGTGGGTTTGTTGTACAGATTTTGCCCCCCGGCGGGAAGGGGATTTGAACCTGCAGGTTCATCGTCCGATGGTCCGCCCGAACATCTACTGATGGCCGAAGATATTGCCGCCTCTGGAAGGTTCTGTCTGCGGGGGAGAGTTCAATGCGTCGTCGTACAGTGTCCGCAATAGCTTCCGGCGATTGTCCCCTTCATCAAGTTCCTTCAAAGCCTCCATATCACCCCGCTGCTTCAGTAGAAGCAGATGCTTGTTATAGGCGTTCGCTGTCCTGAGAAGGCTATAGGGATCGAACTTTCGCCGTTCAGCCAAAAGCAACTCGTCAGCCACCTCGTGCGAAGACACAATCTCACTGGGAAGGTCGATATAGGGACCAGCCGCCTGAGGCTCGCGATGCCATCGCCATTTTCTGTAAGGCTCCAGCTCCATGTTTGCGTAATCTCGGGCCAGAACCGCTCTCGCCAGGTCTGGTCGTTCCTCAAGAATGGCGATTGCGGCATCTACGCGAGACGACCGAGTCCCTCCATGTTCCGCGATCTCCGTGAGCGCCTGCATCGTTCTGTCATTCGCACTGACACGGATCGGTACAGCCCTATGCCTCCAGATCGAAGCGTATTCCTCCTCGGCCACGCGAAACCAGACTCGGTCTCCCCATCTCGCTCGACTCAGCATCAGCTCGGCTACATCAGTCTGTCGTCCCTTCGCTAGATCTTCCCGAAGCTTAATGACAAGTGGACCCTTGTCCTTGTCGAGGAAAATCCGTCCGTCGGGATTGCGGATTACTGTGGAAAGCTCCTGACCGTAGTCGGTGGCGCACCCCGTGAGCATTAGGATAGCTGCGAGGAGAGAGTAGGTTCGCTTGCTGTCGCCAATAGCTGCCATAGTGCCGCTCCTTCCACACACGAACAGCCAAAGCGGTCTGGGACACTTACCCCGCGATCGCGATGAGGGCCTCTTCGACGGCGGAGGGGGTGATGTCTTCGAACACGGCCGCCTCGCCGAGCATGACGGGCAGGATCATGCGGACTTGGCCGGCGCGGGCCTTCTTGTCGTGCAGCATCACCTGCCAGACGGCGGCGGGGGAGAGGCCCGGCCACTTCACCGGCAGCTTGAGGGCGGCCAGGAGCTGTTGCACCCGCTGCTCGATGTCCGGTTCGATCAGCCCCCGGCGCACGGCCATGCGGCAGGCGGCCACCATGCCCAGGGCGACGGCCTGGCCGTGGAGGATCGTGCCGTAGCCGGCGCAGGCTTCGATGGCGTGGCCGATGGTGTGGCCGAAATTAAGATGCTCTCGCTGCCCGGCCTCCCGCTCGTCGGCGGAGACCACGGCGGCCTTGATGGCCACGTTCCGGGCTACCAGATCCTCCAGCACGGCTGGGTCTCGCCGCAGGATGGCCGCGGCGTTGTCCTCGATGAACTCCATCAGCACGCGGTCGCGGATGATGGCATGCTTGACGCACTCCGCCAGGCCGTTGGCCAACTCAGCCGCCGGCAGCGTCTTCAGGAGCGTCACGTCGATGAGCACGCCCTGGGGCTGGTGGAATGCGCCGATGAGATTCTTGCCCGCGGGGTGGTCCACGCCCGTCTTGCCGCCGACGGAGGAATCCACGTCGGCCAGCAGCGTCGTGGGGCACTGCACGAACCGCAGGCCGCGCAGGGCGGTGGCCGCCACGAAGCCGGCCAAGTCGCCGGTGACGCCGCCGCCGAGGGCCACGACGGTCGCGCGGCGGTCGACAGCGGGTTTGACGGCAAATACGCCGTCGAGGATCGCGCCGTACGTGGCCAGTGTCTTACTCGCCTCGCCGGCGGGAAAGGTCAGGACGGATGTCTCCAGGCCCGCGGCGCGGAGCGAATCGGCGGCGGCGTTGCCGTACAACCCCGCGACGGTGGCGTCGGACACCACGACGGCAGAGCGCGCATGGGGAAGGGCGGCCACGGTCTCGCCCAGGGCGTTGAGCAGGCCCGCGCCCACCTGCACGGTGTAGCTTCGCTCGCCGAGATCGACGGGGAGGGTCCGGGACATTACTGCGGCCTTTCTTTTCGGAACTGCTCCGCCGCCCGTTTGAGATCATCGCTGACGGGCGGTTCGTCTTCGGGTGGCTCTTCCTCCTGAAGACGGCGGGTGAAGGCCAAGGGCTTCTTGAACCGTTTGGCGTAGGTCCGCATGAACAGGAAGGTGATCATGACGAGGATGCCCACGACGATCCACACGCTGCCCTTGAGGTCCAAGGGCTGGGCGCTGCCGCCCGTTCCCGCCCCCGCCTGCCACGCCAGCACGACGGGGTAGTCCAGGGGCGATTCGGTCGCGGCCCCCTTGGACTTGAAGAGCTTGTAGAACACGCCCGTGATCTGCGTGGGCTGCATCGACTGGTAGATCATCTGCCCGCTGGGGGTGGTCTTCTTGGGCTTGCCGAGGATCGTGTCGGGGTCGATGGTGCTCAGAACGACGATGGGCTCGTATTCGTATTTCCGCGCGTCGGCGTTGTAGCAGAACCAGTACCAGATCGGGCCGTCTTCCTTGGTCCAGTATCGCGAGGCCGTGATCTTGTCACCGGGCTCCATACGCTCGACGACCCAGACGAACACGTTCAAGCGGATGGGCTGCAGGGCATAGTGCTGCGGGCGGTGGAGCATGCTGTACATGCCCGGCAGGTCGAGCTGGTGGGCTTCGTTCGGCGTCAGGCGGGGGAACGTCTGAACGCGGCGAAGGATCATCTTCATCGCCAGTTCGTTGAAGACCTGCGAGTTGCGGCTGACGGCTGACTCGTAGGCGCTGGCCTCGTCCTCGGGCAATTGCAGCGTGTCATAGATTTGCCGGATATTGGGATACGCCTCGGCCGGCTCGCTGGTCGGCTGAGTCGAGAGCACGACCTCGGCTTCACCGACGGCCGGCTCGGAGGCGGGCTCGCCGGGTGCCGCCGCCAGTGGCAGCGAACCGAGGGCGAACAGAAGGACCATCCACAGCCATCGACGTGATGTTCGGCGGGTTTCCATGGACAACATTCTAAGGCCCGCGCGGGATTGTGTCAAAAGCGTCTGGATCATGCGGTCGGGCGGAAGGCGCGTTTCGCTTTAGTCGCACCTAGGAAGGCATGGATAATCCACGGGCCGGCCATCGCTCGCTTTTCAGCGCTGTTTGATCTCGTCTGAGCTAACATCGCCGGAAAGTGGTAGCAGGGCGTCGTCAAAACACGAATGACGAACGGACAGGATCATCCATTCGTCATTCGCTATGAACGCTCGTTATGTCGCCGAAGCGATTACTTCTTGGCGGCCTGTTCCTTCTTGCGGTTGGCGATGATGGTCTCGGCGATCTTGGCCGGGACGGCGCGGTAGCAGGCGAGCTCCATCGTGAAGGTGGCCATGCCCTGGCTGAGGCTGCGGACGATGGTGGCGTAGCCGAACATGTTCGCCAGCGGCACCTGGGCCCGGATGACGGTGAACATGTCGCGGTTCTCGGTGGCCAGGATCATGCCGCGGCGGCTGTTGATGTCGCCCACGATCGTGCCCTGGAACTGGTTGGGCGTCTCGATCTCCACGACCATGATCGGCTCCAGCAGCACGGGCTTGGAACGCAGGAACGCCTGCTTGAAGGCCTCGATGGCGCAGATGCGGAAGGCCATTTCGCTGGAGTCCACGTCGTGGTAGCTGCCGTCATCGAGGATCATCTTGCAGCCGACGATCTCGTAGCCTGCCAGCGGGCCCTGCTTGAGCGCCAGCTGGAAGCCCTTGTTGACGGCCGGGATGAACTCGCCCGGGATGCGGCCGCCGGAGACGTTGTCCTCGAACTCGTACATCTCTTCCGAATCGAGCGGCATGGGAACCATTCGGCCGACGACGTGGGCGAACTGGCCCGAGCCGCCGGTCTGCTTCTTGTGGCGATAGTCGTATTCGGCCTCGACGGTGGGGGCCTCGCGGTAGCTCACCTTGGGGGCGCCCACCTGGACGTTGGCCTTGTACTCACGCTTCATGCGTTCGACGTAGATTTCCAGGTGCAACTCGCCCATGCCGGCGATGACGGTCTCGCTGGTCTCGGGGTCGGTGGCGACGCGGAAGGTGGGGTCTTCCTTCATGAAGCGGTTGAGGGCCTTGCCCATCTTGTCCTCGTCGGCCGAGGAGGCGGGCGTGATCGACAGCCGGATGACCGGGTCGGCCACGAAGATGCTTTCGAGCGACACGTTCAGTTCGGGGTCGCAGTAGGTGTCGCCGCTGGCACAGTCGACGGCGACCATGGCCACGATGTCGCCCGGGCCGGCATGGTCGATGTCCTCGCGGTCGTTGGCGTGCATGCGGACGATGCGGCCGACGCGCTGTTCCTTGCCCGTGCGGGCGTTCTTGTAGTACTTGCCCTTGGTCAGCGTGCCCTGGTACACGCGGGTGTACGACAGCTGGCCGAAGGTCTCGTCCACGATCTTGAACGCCATCGCGACCATCGGGGCGTCGGGGTCGCACTTGAGCGTGACTTCGGCGCCGCCGTCGTCGTGGTTGCGGGCGAAGCAGGGACGGTCCAGCGGGCTGGGCAGGTAGCGGCAGATTGCGTCCATCAGCAGCTGGACGCCCTTGTTGTGATAGGCCGAGCCCAGCATCACCGGCACGATGTGGCGGCCGATCGTCGACTCGCGGATGGCCTTGTGGATCAGGTCCTCGTTGACGGGCTTCTCTTCGAGCAGCAGTTCGAGCAGTTCGTCGTTGTGCAGGCTCAAAGCCTCGAGCATCTGTCCGCGGGCGGTGAGGGCGGCTTCC
>CAZTVF010000118.1:0-16511 GCA_964616985.1 uncultured Planctomycetaceae bacterium | reverse complement strand
GATGAGCCGGGAAGAGAAGGTCGGCCTCGTTGGGCGGCTGGCCGATAAGGGGATCACGCCCGACCTGATGCTCGCCGCGGGGTTGACGTGGTATTTCGCAATCTCCATACGACTCGTGCATGCCCCCACGGTCGGCCGCGCGGTGGCCGCCGGGGCGGTGGGCGGGCTGTGCTACATGATCAAGGCGTATGCCCTGCCCGTCGTCCTCGTGCACCTGGCCATGACCTTTGTCTTGAGTTGGTGGGTGAGGCGCGCCGCCGTAGCCGCCGTAGGGTGGGCAGGCTTGCCCACCAAGAACCTTGATCAATCGAATGGCCAAGGCGCCGGCGATGGCACCGGAACGCACCCCGACGGTGTGGATTCGACGGAGTCTATGGTGGGCAGGCCTGCCCACCCTACGAGGAAGAGCGGCCGCTTGGCGGCTGCGGTCGCGGTGGCGTACATTGCGATGATGACGGCGGCGATGCCGTGGCTGGCCGTCATCAGCAGGCAGGCGGGGCAGGCGTGCATCAGCACCAACGGCTGCTCCAGTGCCTCGTGGGGGCCGCTGGCGATGGATGGGCCGCTGCCGGTGCACATGATCCAGACGCCTTGCACCGGCCGCATCACCAGCTGGGAAAACCCCGTCGAGATCCCGTACCGCTGGCCGACGTGGCGCGGGCAGGGCATCGGCGAACTGCAGGGCCGGGCGCAGATCGCGGCCATCAACGCGCTGCACGTGGGACAATCGCTCTGGCGGATGGACACGCTGTCGCTGCTGCTGGCGGGGATGGTCGTCGCGGCCGTGCTGGCCTGGCCGCCGCGAAAGAAGCTTTGCGACCCGCGGCCCACGCTGCGGACGTGGGCGCTGGCGTCAGCCTTGATCTACATGGGCGGCCTGTTGCCGCTGTGGGTATACGACCGCCTGCTGTGGCCCCTCTGGGCCCTCGCCATCGCCATCTTCTTCTCCCTGCTCGCCGCCATCACCCGAGACTCCGCCGGCCCCCGTAGCACGGGCGTCTCGCCCGTGGAGCATTCGGCCGTGATCCGGAACCCTGCCGACTCCGCTTGCGTCTCGCCCCGTAGCACGGGCGTCCCGCCCGTGGCTGCGTCGCCCAAACCCGTTGGGCGTCTCCTCGCCGGCGCGGCGGCGGGTGTCCTGCTGGCGTCCATCGTCGTTCACTCCGTTGTCGCCCTTCGCGACGAGCACCTTCCGGCCGGCGAGCGGGCGGCGTGGCTGAGGCAGATCGCGACGAAGCACAACCTCGCCGGCATGGTCGCCTCGAATCACTGGTACAGCGGCCTGTTTGCCTCCTACTGGACGCAGGCCCGCTACCTGGGCGAGCCGCTGGACAAGACGCCCGAGGGCATCCTCGACGAGGTCGGCCGCTGCGGCAGCGTCACGTTCCTCGTGTTCGACGACGAGGGCCTGGCCGCCGACCTCCGCCGCGTGCTGCGCCCCGGCCCGCAGGCCGCGGGGCCGCAGGGGCGACGGGTCTGGTTCTTCTATCTCGGGAGCGACGCGAATGACAAATAGCCTCGACATCTTCGGTCGCACCTTCGCCTGCGAATGCGGCAAGACGCACCGGATCGAGCCGCGCGAGATCGTGCTGGCCGATGACGCCATTGCACAACTCCCGGCCGCGTGCCGCCGCCACGCGCCCGCCGCCCGCCGGCTGGCCGTCGTGTCCGATGCCCGCACGTGGCAGGTCGCCGGCGCTGCCGTGGCCGAGGCGCTGTGCGCGGCCGGGCTGACGGTGCACTCGCTGGCGGTGGAGGACCCGCACGCGGGCGCCTCGCCGGTGTGCGACGACGTCACCAAGGAGATCCTGGCAAAGCGACTGGGCGAGGTGAACCTGATCGTGCCGGTGGGCTCGGGCGTCGTGAGCGACCTGGGCAAGTGGATCGCCACCGATCGGGGCCTGCCGTTCATCACCTTCGCCACGGCCGCCAGCATGAACGGCTACACGTCGGCGAACATCGCCCCCACGGTCTGCGGGCTCAAGACGCTGCTGCGGGGCAAGCCGCCGCTGGCGGTGCTGGCCGCCCCGCGGGTGCTGTGTGCGGCCCCGTTCGAGCTCACGGCCTCGGGCCTGGGCGACGTGGTGGCCAAGAGCGTCAGCTCGGCCGACTGGTTCATGAACCACGCGCTGTTCGGCGACTATTACTGCGCCCGCTCGGTGGGGCTGATCGCCGAGATCGAGCCGCTGTACCTGCAGCATCCGCACGACGTCCGCCAGTGCAAGCCCGCGGCCATTGCGGCGCTGCTCGACGCACTGCTGCTGACGGGGGCGGCGATGACGATGGCCGAGACGTCCGCCCCGTCCTCTGGCGGCGAGCACATGGTCTCGCACTGCCTGGACATGATGGCGGGCGTGGATGGGCGGGCACACGATCTTCATGGCCGGCAGGTGGGGGTGGGCACGGTGCTGGCGGCGGAACTGTACCGCCGCGTGCTGGCGGTGGAATCGCCGCAATTCGCCGCGCCGCCGGCCGGCGTGGATGAGCGATTCTGGGGCCCCCTCGGCAGTGCGATGGCGGCGGAGTACGCGGCGAAGCAGCCGAGATACGAGCAGGCGCGGCTGGCGATGTCGCGGGGCAACCGGTGGGACGAACTTCGCAGCCAGTTGGCGGCGATGCTCCGCCCGCCAGAGACGATTCACGCGGCGTTGCGCGACGCCGGAGCCGCCTGCCGCGCGGCCGACATTGGCTGCGATCCCGCCCGCCTCCTGACCGCCTTCTCGCACGCGCACGAGATCCGCTCCCGCTTCACCGTCCTCGACCTCGCGCACCTCCTGGGCCTGATGCCCGCCTGCGCCGCCGAGATCGTGCAGCAGTGGGGGTGAGATGTCGGGGGTGCCATGCTTTTAGCCCCGCAAAGGCAAAAGCATGTCTACAGGGAGGTTCTCGGTGCAGCGCGTTTGGGTGCCATGCTTTTAGCCCCGCAGGGGCAAAAGCATGTTTACAGGCATCTGGAGCATTCATCAGAAACGTGTCACCGGCGCATCGCTTCCACCACAGGTTCCTGTAAACATGCTTTTGGCCCTTCGGACCTAAAAGCATGGCACCCGGCTTGTCTTCGTTTCCTGGTCAGTCTCCGCAGGTGACGGGGGTGCCGGTGGCGGGGGTGCTGTTGGTGGAGACGGTCTTGTTGGCGGTCAGATCGGCCAGGGCCTGGTCGACGTAGTTGATGGCGCCGCTGTCGTTGGGGCTCATTCCGTTGTCGACGGCGCCGCGGTAGGCGATGTTTCCGGCGGCATCGATGACGACGACGCTGGGCGTGCTGCGGGCGTGGTAGAGGCGGCCGACCTTGCCTTCGTGGTCATCGAGGATCGGGTAGGGCAGTTTCTGTGCGTCGGACCACTTCTTGTTCTTCTCGGCGGCGCTGTCGGCGGAGCTGTTGATGGCGACCCAGCCGATGCCCTTGTCTTTGTACTTCGTAAAGGTGTCGATCATCAGGCCGTTGCGGTACGCGCGGCGGACGAAGGGGCAGTCGGGGTTCGTCCACTCCAGCACCACGATCTTGCCGGTGAAGTCCGAGAGGCTCACGGCCTTGCCGGCGGCATCGTTGAGCGTGAAGGCCGGGGCGGTGGCGGCGGGCTTGGTGGCGGGCTTGCTGGTGTTGTCGGTCGCGCCGGCCGCCCAGGCAAGGGCGGTGACGGATATGAGGGTGACGGCCAAGGTGAGTTTCATCTTCATGGTTCGGAATCCTTTCCCCGAATGATAGCGCGGCCAAAGGGGGCGTAGCGGAATTGCTGCGCCCCGATGCGCAGCGTGCGCGTCGTCCCGAAGGGACAGCCGGCGCTTAGCCGGGGGCAAGTCCGTACGCGGACGCAGCCCCCGGACGCCCGCCATCAGTGATCGCCGCCCCAACGGGGCGGCCGGTGACCTTGGCTGGATGCAAGTGCATGCATATGTGCGCACCAGCCGCACCCTTCGGGGCGGCCGTTCTCGGGGAGGCGTTTCCGGGGGCTACGCTGCGATCGCCCCCGGCTAAGTGCCAATCGCCCCTTCGGGGCGACAGGAACCCTTCTTCCGCTGGGCGGCCATTGAGTTGAACGTGCCCAGCATCTGCCGCAGATGGTTGACGGCCCAGGCGATGTAGGCGGGATTGTGCGCGGGCTTGTGGCGGTGCTCGGTCATCAGGCCGTCCTGCACGTGGGCCAGGAACGACTCGATCTCCTCGCGGGGGATCGGCGTGGGCGCGATGCCCCAGGCCATCAGGTCCTCGTACAGGCGGCGGTGCTTGGGGCTCTTCTCCCACTGCGAGGAGGTCAGGAAATTCCCCGGCGACAGCGCCAGCTGGATGCCCTTGAGCCCCATGATCACCGGCTCGTAGTTGATGTCGGGCGACAGCCGCAGGAAGCGGAACTGCTGCACGTATCGGCCGGTGGGGCGGCGGCTGACACCCTGCGACTCCTCGTTGCGGCTGTAGCGCTTGCGGATGTCCGAGAACAGCATGTGCGGGTTGGGGTCCTGGCCGATGATCTCTTCGCCGACGAGCCGCCCGATCCGCAGGCGGCCGGTGTCGTCGATCTTCGCGTCGCCGCCGAGGGCGAAGAGGCACTTGAGCACGCCCAGGGGCAGCGTGCGGTCGGGCATCTGCCGGTGCCCGCTGCGAAGCTGCATCGAGATGTGCATGCTGTGGGGGGCGATGTCGTAGAACTTCCGCGCCTCGTGGATGATCTGGTTGAGCACCCACGGGTCGTTGGTGATGGGCTTGGAGATGTTCTCGCCGATCGACAGGTTGCCCAGGGCGATCTCGAAAAACCCGCGACGCTGCCGCGTGGAGGCCTTGTCGCGGTGGTCGTCGATGTGCCCGCCCAGCCGCCACGTCAGGATGTCCAGCGCGAAGTCCGAGAAGTACAGCAGGCCGTCGTACTTCAGGTCGCGGGCCTGCTTGCCCTCGGGGTCGCGGATGACGCCGTGGCCGATGTTGCTGAACTCCAGCTCGGTGCCCAGCGGGATCTCGCCGGGGGCCATGTGCGTTCGGATCTCCATCAGGCGGCGCTTGACCATCTTGGGACTGTAGATGGCGTCGGCGGCGACGATGGCCCACTTCACGAAATCGATCAGGTGGTTCTGCGGGAACTTCAGGTCGGTCAGGCAGTCGCCCACCAGCAGGTGCAGGAATTTCTCGCCGGCGTTGAGCAGGCTCAACGCGGCCAAGGCGCTGATCGTGCGGTCGTAGAAACTGGGGCCCTGGCTCATGTGGTCCAGTTCGTAGCGGAAGTCGTGGCGGATGTGCTCCTCGAACTGGTTGAAGATGACCTGGCGCACGACCATCGAGAGGTAGTTGGGCGCCAGGGCGATGGCCTCGGGATCGTTGCGGACGCGGTCGAAGTTGCGCAGCGGCGCGTCCTTGATCGAATGGCGGATCGCGTAGTCGCTGACGCCGCCGGCGTCGAAGTGCGTGCGGATCAGGTCGCGGATCGTGTCGCCGTGAAGCTCGCCGATGGCCCGGCGGGTGATGCTGTCGTCGCTGTCGGTGTTGAGCTGCTCGCGCTGCGCCTCCAGCAGGGCCGCCTCGATCTTGCCGCGCAGCAGCACCTCCTGCTTGAACGGGTCGTGGAACTCGTAGCCGAACGCGTGCTCCAGCTGCTTGACGTTGGCCACGAACAGCACCGCCTTCTGCATGCCCTCCTTCGTCTGCACGGCCACGGTGCGGCGGCTGTAGTTGCGGCCTTCGTACCGCAGCAGCGACTTCATGCACTCCGGCGGCAGGGGCCCCACGACGTAGCCGCGGATGCGGCCGAACGTGTCGGGCACGGCGTACAAGTAGGTGTGGTCGGGGCTGATCTTCTTCCAGCCGTCGAGGACGGCGTCGCGGACGTGAAACGCTTCGACGCCGTCGGCGTCGCCGGGCGAGAACACCATTCGCCGCCCCAGGACCGCGCGGAACACCGAGGGGTTCATCAGCGTCCCGTACATGAACAGGTTGAATGGTTTCTGTTGGGGCATCGGCGGATTGTATCGTTTCCCATCGGGTCTGGCAAAAGGTATGCGACGACGGTAAACAGTAGCCAGTGGCCGGTAGCCTGTAGCCGGTTGGGTGCCATGCCGAAGCGTACCCGCGCCGGCATGCTCGGGTGAGGCAGTAGCCGGCAGCCGGTAGCCCATTACAATCGAATATGTGAGTGCGTCTGGGAGCGGCTTGCCGTTCGGCGCTGTCAGATGTGGGTGGGGCCCCGGGCTTCTACAGCGCCGAACGGCAAGCCGCCGCCAAGGCCTTACTCCGGGAATCAAGCGTGAAGGACTACCAGGCGGCGTTGCTGCCAAAAAGCGAGCGACAGCCGCCGCTGGCCAGGGCCGGCGACGTGAACGCTACGGGCGGCCGTTGGCTGCTGCCGCGGCGTAGGCATGCCGGCGCGTCGTAACAGCACGACGCTTCGGCATGGCACCCAAAACGGCAACCGGCTAGAGGCTACTTTTCTATGAATCAACGTCGGTCACAACCTATGCCCGTGAAGCATTGGTCCTTCGCGGGGCTGATGATCACGTACCGCTGCAACGCGCGGTGCGCGTCGTGCTATCTCGCCTGCGGGCCCGATCGCGGCGGCGCGATGCCCGTCGACGCCGCGCTGGCCGTTTGGGAGGGGCTCGTCGCGGCCAGCCCCCATGGCTGCCGGATTCACCTCTCCGGCGGCGAGCCCTTCCTCGACTGGCCGCGGCTGATCGAGATCTGCCGCGCCGCCCGCCGCCAGGGCCTTGGGCCGCTGCAGAAGGTCGAGACCAACGCCTTCTGGGCCACCGACGACGCGATCGTCGCCGACTACTGCCGCGCCCTCGACGAGGCCGGCATGGAAACGCTCGCCATCTCGGCCGACCCGTATCACCAGCAGTTCGTGCCGCTGGCCAACTGTCGCCGGGCCGCGGCGGTTGCGGCCGACGTCCTGGGCGCCGCCCGCGTACAGGTGCGCTGGCGCGACTGGCTGGACAGCGGCTGCGATACGGCCGATCTGCCCGCCCACCAGCGGGCGGAGCTGTTCGCCCGCTATGTCGCCTTCGGCCGCGAGCGGCTCAACGGCAGGGCGGCCGGGACGCTGTCGGGTTTGTTGCCAGTCAAGCCGGTCGATGCGCTGGCCGATACTTCATGTACCGACGCGCTGCTGCGCGGGCGGCACGTGCACGTTGACCCCGACGGCCTGGTGATGCCCGGCACCTGCGCGGGCATCGTCCTGGGGCAGTGCGGCCGCGAGGGAATCGGCGAGATATGGCGGCGGCTGAACGATGACCACGCCGGGCGCCCGATTGTGGGTACGCTGTCCCGCTGCGGCCCGCGGGGGCTGCTAGCCGAGGCGGCGGGGGTGGGATTCGTCCCCCGGGATGGCTATGCTGGTAAGTGTCACCTGTGCTGGGACATCCGCCGGTTCTGGTCGCGTCGGGACCGGTATAATGACGAGTTGGGCCCTGCGTGGCTGTACGCGGCTGAGTGATCGACCGCAGCGCCGGCGCGTGACGGCGGACTTGCCTGCCGGCGGGCAGGCTCACGGGCGAGACGCCCGTGCCACAAGACCATATTTTCTTGACGCATAACGAGTAGGCGTATATTGTCAGTCAGCCCCCGCCCGTTGCCGCAAGGGCGGGAGCCCCATAGATATCTCCGAAGGCGCGAGCGATGGCAGAAAAGAGTTCGATGGATACGGAGTTGGCCCGCGTGGTGGTAGACCGCCAGTTGGCCACGCATGAGGAAATCGAGAAGGCCCGCCAGTCTCTCACCGACAGCGGGCAGACCCTCGCCGAAATCCTGATCAAGAACGAAATCGTCACGCGCGCCCAGATCGAGCGGGTCAAGAAGCAGATCCAGGAATCGCAGGCGCGGCAGATCCCCGGCTACCGCATCGTCTCCAAGCTGGGCGCCGGCGCCATGGCGACGGTGTACAAGGCCATCCATCTCCGCCTCGACCGGCCGGTGGCGATCAAGGTGCTCACCCGCAAGCTTTCGGAGAACACCGAGTACGTCAACCTGTTCTACAAGGAAGGCAAGGCCGCGGCCAAGCTTAACCACCCCAACATCGTGCAGGCGTACGACGTGGGCGAGGCCGGCGGGCTGTATTACTTCGTCATGGAATACGTCGAGGGCCACACGCTCTACGACGAGCTGCAGGGCAACAAGGTCTTCAGCGAGAAGGACGCCCTGCGGGTGATCATCCAGATCGCCCGGGCGCTGAAGCACGCGCACGAGGCGGGCTTCATCCACCGCGACGTGAAGCCCAAGAACATCATGATCTCCAAGGACGGCACGGCCAAGCTGGCCGACATGGGCCTGGCCCGTTCGACTGCCGACGTGGAGGCCGCCCAGGCCGAGGCCGGGCGGGCCTTCGGCACGCCGTACTACATCAGCCCCGAGCAGATCCGCGGCGAGGTGGACATCGACTTCCGGGCCGACATCTACTCCCTGGGCGCCACCCTCTATCACGTGCTGACCGGGCGCGTGCCCTTCGAGGCCCCCACGCCGGTGGCCGTCATGCACAAGCACCTCAAGGAGTCGCTGGTGCCCCCCGACCACATCAACACCAACTTGTCGGCCGGCATCGGCGAGGTGGTGGAGGTGATGATGGCCAAGGACCGCCACCGCCGCTACGCATCGACGGCGGACCTGCTGCTGGACTTGGAGGCCATCGCCGCGGGCGAGGCGCCGCTGCAGGCCCGCAAGCAGATCGGCGCCGAGGTGCTCTCGGGTCTGGCCCAAGGCGCCAGCGAGGCGCCTGCGGAAGCCCCGCCGGCGGCCGCCCCGTCCTCGAACTATAACTATCTTATTTTCATACTCGGCGCCGCCCTGGCGGTGAGCATCCTGATCAATATTGTGCAGATGCTGGTGCACTAGACTCATTTGTCTACGCGGGGTGGCGGCCTTCCCAGGCCGCTGCCTTTGGCAGGACTGTTGGCGGCGGCCTGGGAAGGCCGTCACCCGATAAGACGTACGCTTTCTTTATTTGTGCGAAGGAGATTTCCGGTGACACGCGAGAAGACCCCTCGGCTTCGGCTTTCGTCAGTTGGCGACGCGACGATCGTCGAGCTGACCGACCGCCGCATCCTGGACGAAGTGAGCATCGGCGAGATCGGCGAGCAGCTCAACACGCTGGTGGCGCAGGCGGCGAGCCCCAAGCTGACGCTCGATTTCGCCAACGTGGCCCACATGTCCTCCAGTGCGCTGGGCATGCTGATCACGCTGCACAAGCGGGTGCGCGAGAAGAACGGCCAGCTGCGGCTGTGCAACATCCAGCCGGCGATCTTCGAGGTGTTCGTCATCACGCGGCTCAATGAGATCTTCAGTATCTGCCAGAATCGGCAGGAAGCCCTGGATTCGCTGAAGTAATCCCGGGCGTCTTATGGTGGCCACGGTGAAGAAAAGGCTGTCGATAGCGTCCGACTTTCACGCGGCCCGGCAGGCGGAGGAAGCCTTGCTGGCGCAGGTCGCGCGGTTCGGCTATAGCCAGGAGAGCATCTTCGCCATCAAGCTGGCGCTGGAAGAGGGCTTGAACAACGCCATCCGCCACGGCAACCGCTTCGACCCCAACAAGACGGTCGAGCTCTCGTACTCCGTCGACGCCAAGCAATTCAAGGTCGACATCACGGACCACGGGACGGGCTTCGACCCCAACGCCGTGCCCGACCCGACGGCCGACGAAAACCTCGAGAAACCTTCCGGACGCGGCATCATGCTCATGCGGGCTTATATGGATGACGTGCAATACGCCCAGCAGGGCAAACAGGTCCGGATGGTCAAACACAATCGATGAGGTCCCCATGACGGCCAAACGCACAACGCTGGTGCTCAAAGAGAAGAAGGTCGGGCAGGCCGTGGTGGTGACGCTGGGTGGCTCGGCCGGCATGGCCGAGGCCGAATCGCTCCGCCAGCGGTTGGAGCACCTGGCCCAGAACAAGTCGCCGCTGATCGTGCTGGACCTGTCGGAGATGGATTTCATCTCCTCGCTGGGGCTGGGCGCGATCGTCGCCGGGCACCTCAAGTGCCGCCATCACCAGGGCCTCATCCGCCTGGTCAACCCCCAGCCCGCCGTCCGCGAACTCCTCGAAACCACCCGCCTGAACCAGCTGTTCCAGGTATATTCCTCCATTGACGAAGCCCTCGCCGCGTAGTTCAACAGCCTCCGTTCGGTGGCACGGCCACGCCCGTTTGGGGGTGTGAAGGCGTCACCGAGTCTGGTGGCGTCCCCGCCCGGCATGGTCACTTCAGTGACCCATGCACCCAGGATCATCCACGATCCGGCTTTAGGCCCGCCATCGCATCTTCAGTTCGCGGTAGGGTGGGCAAGCCTGCCTGCTGCAGGCTCGGAGCCATTGGTGCCCGCTGAGTTCCGTTGCCTACTTCGTCTTCGGCGGGGGTTTGAGCAGGTTTTCGAGCGTGCCGCGGGCGGCGCTGGCGGGGTAGCGGGCGAGGCGGGCGCGGATCGTGTCCACGCCCGGCACCCGGGCCGCCAGCATCAACTGCGCCTCGGCCAGCAGCAGCGAGGGCACAAAGTCCTGGCAGGCCTCCACCTTCTTGAGATACCGCTCCATCAAAGCGATCTGCCGGGCCGCACCGAGCGGCCGGGCCGAGGCTATCGCCTGCTCATAGAGACCGTAGCTTCCCCATGCCGATGGAACCGCTTCGGCCAGCGTCATCCACTCCTCCGACGCCTCCGCATAGCCTCCCTCGGCATAGAGCAGCCGGGCCTTCGCCTGGCTGAGCGTATTCTGGTCCACGCGGGAGGGGCACGAACTCGACAGCCGCCCCAGCAGGTCCAGCACCCGCCGCGTGAAGCGGTTGTCCCTGCCGAGCCCGGCCAGGGCGTCGATGTACAACCGCCCCGAGACGTCGCGGTAGATCCTCGACTTGGGCAGGCGCTGGTCGATCGCCTTCATCGCCGCCTCGGCCTTGGTGGCGTCGAAGACATTGGGATCGGCCGTTCGCGCGGCCAGCAGCATCACGCCGATGTCGGCGAACTCGCTGGCCTGGCGGGCTTCGGGGTCGGGGCTTTCCTGCAGGCGGCGAATGGCCTCAATCGCCTTGTCATACTGCAGGGCGGCGACATCGTTGGACCAGGCCATGAAATTGGCCCAGGCCTTGTGCAGGCAGAAGACTTCCTGCTGGGTGCCCTTGAGCTTGTCGGCCCAGTGCATCCAGAAGTCGCCGGCGGCCAGTGGGGTGGCCTTGGGGCCATAGAGGTTGGGGTCGGAGTTGGCGAGTTGCTCCAGCGCCCCGAGGTTGCCGGCCATTGCGGCGGCCTGGATCGCCGCCATCTGCTCGGCGGCCTGTTCCTGCAGCACGCGGCGGTATTCCTTGCCGAAGGTCTCGATGCCTTCCTTGTCGCCGGTCTGCTTGGCGCAGGTGAAGCGGCGGGCTTCCCAGAACGGGTACACCAGCGGGAACCGCTCGCGGATCGTGTCCAGGGCCTCGCCCATGGCCTTGTAGTCGACCGAGACGCTCTGGTACGGCTCCAGCGGCCGCAGGCGATGCAGCAGGACGGCCTGCGTGACGGGGTGTCGCGGGTACGTCGCCAGCAGGCGGTTGTACCACTCGTCCCGCTCTTTGGGCAGGACCTTCTCGGAGTAGTACGTATACAGCAGTTGGCATGCCTGTACGGCCTCGGCCGTCTGCGTATGCTCGGCGAGGAGCTTCTTGCCGAGTTCCTCCATGTGTCGGACCTGGGCGTCGGCGATGCGGCCATTGAGATCGGCGAGCACCTTGCCCGCCGGGCCGTTGGGGTCGGCGGCGAAGATGCCATACTTCTTCTGGGCCTCGGCCAGCAGGGCGGCCATCTCGGGCCCGGCCGCGGACCACGCGCGCAGGGAGTCATACGTGCGGGTGGACCAGAGGCCGTCGTCCAGCAGCGCGCGCGCGGTCTGCGCCGCCTGCTGGGGTTTCTTCATCTCCAGGTACACCTGGACCATGTAGGCCGTGCGCGCAATGGCGTCCTTGGCCAGACGGACATCGACGATCCTGGCGACCTCGGCCACGGCGTTCGCGTCGCCCTTGACGGCGGCGGCCCGCAGCGGCACCAGGGGGTCGACCTGGGCCTCGGCGAAGAAGGCCTTGCCCGGGACGGGGTAAGCCTTGACGTAGACTTCACCCAACGAGGCGAGGTCGGCCTTGCGACCGGCCAACCGCAGCGCCGCCAGCCGCTCGTACAGCACGGGCGTCAGCGTGCCGCAACCGAGGTAACGCTTGACGAGCTCGGCGTACGCCTGGTCCTCGCCCTTGACGTCCTTGGCCTCGCGGCAGGCCTGGGCCCACAGCACCCACAGGTGGATGCCGCGGGTGTCCTCGCCCCACTTGGAGGCGTAGGATTGCAGCATCGCCGCGGCCTGGTCCTCCTGCCCGGCCCGGGCCAGCAGCCTCACGTGCGTCACCTGCCAGTTGGCGGGGAGGTCGTCCTTGCGATCGAGCAGCGTGGGGCCCAGGATGGCCAGCGCCTTCTGCGCCCGCTCGGGCGTGTCGGCGGCGCGAACGATGGAGGCCTCCCACCCGGCGACCGGCAGCGTGTGCGGGGGCCAGTGCAGGCCCGCGGGGTACTTGGTCGTGTAGATCACATCGTACCAACTGAATGGATCGGTGGAGGAGTATAGAAGGGGGACCCGCTTGGAGGACTCGGCCGCCATCTGGTCGAGCAGATGGAAGAACTCGTCGTACGTCTTCTGGTCGCGGAGGTAGATCAGCTTGTTCCAGCACGCGTTGAACCAGAAGCGCGAGCCCTTGAACTTCTTGATGACGTTGTCCTGCGCCTCGAGGTAGCCCGCCATGTCCTGCTGCTGGCGGCGACACTCTCCCAGCTGCAGCCAGGCGTCGGGCACGAGTTCATTGGTGCTGAACTTGGTGACGAAGGCTTCGAAGGCGGCCGCGGCCTCGGCGGCACGTCTGCCTTTCAACGAACTCATCGCCGTTTCGTACGTCTTGGCCGCTTCCTGCCACGGGGCCGCGCCCTGCGCCGGCAACATCTCCGCGCAGGACAGGATCGTGATGGCGGCCAGCAGACGAAGGCTCGAGCATCTCTTCATATTCATCCTCAATGATGAGATAGTTACGGGCAGGTCACGCAGCCCCGACTCTCATTTAACCCGCCCGGCCGCCGATTGGCCATTGGTTTTCGCCATTACTTTGGCGCGACCCTGCTGCGGATGCGTCCAGCCGGGGTGAGATCCTTGCGCTGCGGCTCGGTCAGGACCGTCTGCAGGATCGTCTCGTAGAGCTGGTCGTTGTGGGCGATCTCGGCCTCGACGTCGGCGGCGTCCAGAACGCCCTTGGCCGCGTCGTAGGAGATCTTGCGGATCTTCTCCGACTGCTCGTCGTTCAGCACGGCCAGGGCGAAGCGGGCCTTCATCTGGCTGGCGAGTTGGTGGCCCGCCCATTGCAGCTTCTGTTCGGGCGTCAGCAGGGCCAGCGCCTCGTGCTGCTGGCGGAAGATGAGTTTCACCTGGCCCTCGCGGGCGGCGGTAAGGCGGCTGGCGGCGGTCCGCATGGCGGGGCGGTCCTTGGCCGCGCGGGCTTCGGCCAGCGACTTCTGCGCCGCGGCGACCGCGGCCCCGTTGGCCTTCTCCCAGTCGGCCATCGCGGCCTTGTGATCGGCGAATTTCGCCTTGAGCACCGCATGCTGCTCGTCGGACAGCTTGAGCTCGGCCAGCATCACCGACAGGTCTTCGATCGTGGTATAGAGCTGGTAGGCGGTCTCGGCCATCACCGCGTTAGGGCGGGTCTTGGGTTTGGATCGAGCCGTGGTCGGCGTGTTGGCGTCGGGGGAGTTTTCCTCGCCGCCGGCAGCGGCGATCAGGCAGGCGGAGGTCAGCAGCAGGATGGACCATCGGAGCTTCATGCGATGACTCCAAACAGCAGCGGCCCAGCGCATCGCGCCGAGCCGCAAATGACCCCACAGGGACTCGAACCCTGGCTGCAGGCTTGAAAAGCCTGTGTCCTAACCGCTAGACGATGGGGCCTAAAGCTCCCAGCCGGAAAGTCCCGGCATCAAGGGCTGCACATAATACCGGATTATAGCGAAGTGTCAACCGCCGCGCAAGGGTTTTTCCGCGAGCCCTGGGCCCTATACCCGCCGTGTCGGGTTCACTTGGCGGTTTGCTGCACCCAGCAGGAGTATTCCGCGGCGGCGGCAGCGGCACAGGCGGCCCGCGTCAGATGCACGCCAAGCGGATCGGCGCTGTACCCGGGCTTGAGGTCCCACAAGTTCCCGGGCGGCGGGGGAGGGTCACCGGCCTTGGAGGCCAGGCGTGGTTGCCCCAACGCGCCGTGCGTCCTGAGATAGGTCACTCCCCGCGAGGCCGCCCAAGCTTCTCGGGCCGTGTTCCAGCGGTCGCGGATCGTGTTGTCGACGTGCCGGCCGGTGCGGTTGTCGTCGAAGCCGCTCCAGGGAAAGATCTCGTCGAGGATCAGCTTGGCGCCATGGGCCGAGCAGGCCTGGAGGATCTCGTCCAACTTTGCCAGGTGCTCGGCCGTGGCGCGGAGGATCTCTTCGTCGGTGGGGGAGCCGCAGGCGGCAACGGGCGTTCCATACCACGGCGCCTGCTTTTGCCGGAAATCGTAGATGTCATTCACGCCGACGTGCAGGTGCACGAAGGCGGGCTTCTTCCGCCACACGTCCTCGGTCAGGTCGAATGCCAGCACCTCGCCGGCATTGTTCGAGCCCTGCGTGTTGCCCATCAGCGCGACCTCAAATCCCAGCAGGTCTCCATAGAGGACGGCGGCGTACGCGCACGCCGGGGCGTCATGACGGCCGGGGTTGCGGGCGCTGTGGTTCAGCGGTGAGCCTTCGCTGATGCTGTCGCCCACCACGACGACCAGAGGTCTTGGCGGGGGACCAGAAGCATGAACAGAAGCCCCCCGCTGTGCGACGAGAAAGAAGATACCCGCGACTGTTGCTGCGCCGATAAGCAGCAACACCCACCCTTTTTGTGTTTTCATTATCTCCCACCCAGTTGACCTGATTGGTAAGGATGCTTTGACCCAGAACAGAGAATAGGATAGAAGCACATATATCACAACATAAATTTGTACTGTCAGTGACGATTGTCTGCAATTCTTCTGCAGTTCAAGGATTGCGGCTTAGGCGAAGGGTGGCCTGGCTAGACGCGGCGGAGTGTTCAAGGGATGCACAGCGGGCAGGTGGAGCGGTGGGGAGGGGGCGGCAGGGCAATCGCGTTCTCGGCTTTTTGTGGCATGGGCGTCTCGCCCCCTGCTGTGTTTCTCGAATATCCACGGGCGGGACGCCCGTGGGACGCACGGGCAAGATGCCCGTGCCACGAGAATGCGAATGCCTTGGACGACGCGGGCGGCGCCTTCCGGTGCCGCGTGAGGGTCACCGGTTGTTTGAGGTCACGGTCTGGCGGTAACGGCTTCTTGCGAATGAGGGAGCTGGGGCTCGAACCCAGGACCTAAGCATTAAAAGTGCTTTGCTCTACCTACTGAGCTACTCCCCCGCCGGCTGCGTCCAGAGGACGCAGCCAAACAGGTGAGCAGTGGTTGCCCACTGCTGAAATCTTTCCGGCTAGCGTTCCTGGATCTCCTGGGTCTTGCCCTCGAGGATCTGGTCCACCAACCTCTCGTACTTCTCGGTCAGGGTCTGGACTTCTTCCTTGCTCTTGCGAGCATCATCTTCGGTCAGCTCGCCTTCTTTTTCCTGCGTGTCGATGCCCTTGTTGCCGTCGCGGCGGGCGTTGCGGATCGTCACGCGGGCGGCCTCGGACATCTTCTTGATCTGGCTGGCGAGCTGGTTGCGGCGCTCCATCGACAGGGGCGGCACGATCAGCCGGATCACCTTGCCGTCGGTGGCGGGCGTGATGCCAAGGTCGCTGGCCTGGATGGCCCGCTCGATCTCCTTGAGGCTGCCGGGGTCGAAGGGCTTGACGAGGATCAGGTTGGCGTCCGGCGTCGAGATCGTCGCCAGGGCCCGCAGGTCCGTCGAGGCCCCGTAGTATTCCACCTTGATGTGGTCCACCAGGCCCGCCGACGCGCGCCCGGTGCGGATGCCACGGAACTCCTTCTTAAGGTAGTCCACGGCCTGTTCCATCTTCTCTTCCACGTCCAGCAGGATGTCATCCATTCCCATATCGAAATCTCCAGTCAATCCGCAATCAGCGTTCCGACCTTCTCCCCGCACAGGGCGCGGGCGACGCTGCCGGAATTCGACAGCTGGTACACAAGGATCGGAATCCGGTTTTCCATGCACATCGCGATGGCCGTCAGGTCCATCACGCCCAGGCGATCGTCGATCACCTTCTGGTACGTCAGCCGCGAATACTTCTTCGCGGCGGGGTTCTTGATCGGGTCGCTGTCGTACACGCCGTCGACCTTGGTGGCCTTCATCACCACCTCGGCCCCCACCTCCGCGGCGCGAAGGGCCGCGCACATGTCCGTCGTGAAGAACGGGCAGCCCGTGCCGCCCGAGAAGATCACCACGCGCCCTTCGCCCAGACGCTGCACGGCCAGGCGGCGGTCGAACGGCTCGCACACGCCGTTCATCGCGATGGCCGACATCAGCGTTACAGGAATCTTACGCGCGTCCAGCGCGTCCCGCAGCGCCAGG
>CAZTVF010000117.1:0-16598 GCA_964616985.1 uncultured Planctomycetaceae bacterium | reverse complement strand
CCCGGTCGGAACTCTCGCCCATCCTGAACCGCGACCGGGGCGTCATCGCCACCGATCTGCAGGCCGCCGTGCAATCCACGCTGGACAGCTATCAGGCTGGCATCAGCGTGATCCGCGTCAACCTGCAACGCGCGGAGCCGCCCCGAGAAGTCATCGACAGCTTCCGCGAAGTGCAGGCCGCCCAGCAGTGCCGCCGCCTTGTTGTGAACGCTGCGGACCTTGCATTCCACCAGGGCTTCCTTGCCATACTCGTACACCTGCTTGTTCACTTCCTTCTCGGTGGTGGCGACGATCTCCTCGATCCGCGTGGGGTGGATGCGGCCGTCCTGGATCAGGCGCTCCAGCGAGCGGCGGGCGATCTCGCGGCGGATCGGGTCGAAGCCCGAGACCACGACCACGCCCGGCGTGTCGTCGACGATCACGTCGACGCCGGTGGCCTTCTCGAACGCGCGGATGTTGCGACCCTCGCGGCCGATCACGCGGCCCTTCATTTCGTCGGAGGGGATGTCCACGGTGGAGACGGTGGAATCGCACGTGTGCTCGGCGGCGTACCGTTGGATGGCGGTGATGATGATCTCGCGGGCCTGGGTCTCGGCGTTTTCCTTGGCCTCTTCCATGCGATGCTGGATGAGCTGGGCGGTGTCCTTTTCGACTTCCTTCTCGACCTTGGCCAGCAGGAGCTGCTTGGCGTCCTCGACGGAGAGGTTGGCCACCTTGAGCAGCTGGGCCTTCTGCTGGGCGATGATGTCGTTGAGCTGGTGGTCCTTGGCGGCCAGGGCCTTTTCCTTCTCGACGACGGCCTTTTCGGAGGCGTCGAGCTGGCGTTCCTTGTTGGTGAAGGCCTCCATCTTCTGGTCGATGATGTCTTCCCGCTTGGCGACGCGTTTTTCTTCAGCGCGGAGGTTCTGGCGGGTCTGTTCGGTTTCGGCGTCGAATCGTTCGCGGAGTTTGAGGAGTTCGGACCTGGCCTCGGCCTTGGCCTCGGCGATGATCTTCTGGGCCTCGGTCTGGGCGGCAAGCTTGATGGCTTCCAGTTCCTGCTTGGCGGTGTCGCGGCGAGAACGTTCCACCCGCTTCATGATGAAGGCGGTGATGGCGAAGGTGATGATAGCGCCGACGAAGGCCGCCGCGGCGATCTCCGGCGCGTTCCAGTCTGCCAATATCCCGAATGCTACCATGGCACGTTACCCTTTCAACAGGCGTTGGTGCCGAGGTGGGTATGGCGACAAGCAGGCGTGAGCCCCCTCCCTTGGGGGGCCGGATTGATCTTCGAGTCACACATTCACTCTGCGCACGAAAGCGGCGGCCGGTCGATTCTATCGACGCGGGCACCCCGTCGCGCCCAGGACGCACGGAGCGGACTTAGCGGACTGAGGAATCCCATCCATGGAGAAAACCTTCATCATCCGTTCGATTCCCAACTGCATGTGGAGGGAGAAACCATCAGTCTCAACCGTCTCTAAGACTTTACTCCAGTGAATCATGTGAATTATATGACCCGAAGGCCTCGCCCCATCAAGGGCGATATAATCGACGTCCGTGGCCTCGGCATCCTTTTCTAGCCAAACTTTCCCCTTTCGGGGCGATGCCGCGACACAAACCTCACGGTTTTGGACGTCGCTCTCAAGACGGCCTGCTTGTCAGAATCCTCGGCCGTCACTACCTGAATTTCATATATATCGGTGTCCGGCGACTGGAACATCAGCCGACGCAGACGGAAACTGCCGTTGGCATGATTTTACTGCTGTCGCGTGGCCGCGGTCAAGGTTAATTCGGCACAGAGTTTGGCAGTGAGCGACCGTTTTCCTGGCACAGGAAAAACGTCGCTCACAGAGCGGGGAAAGTAGTGAGTAGAAAGGGGAGATACGGCTGACGCCTGGACCACGGCCCTGGCCACAGCTGTTGCCTTGGCTTCTCCCGCAGTCTACTCTCCACTTTCTACTTTCTGAGCGACGCAAGAACATGACCATCCGTGCCTTAGCTCCCGCCGGAAAAGAATGTCGCTCACTCCAAAGCCGCGGCGAGGCCGTCGGTTACGGCGATCAGTCCATTGCCCGCCATTGCCCACGGCCGGGGTGGTAAAACGAACCCGACCACGGCAGGCAGGCCCATCGCCCGCCATTGCCCACGACCGGGGCGGCAAAACGAACCTGACTCCGGCAGGGATGCCCGTCGGCGGCCCGCGTCATTTGACAGAACCAAGCGAGTTGGCTTCTCCATTCCCATCGGCGGCCACGCGCGATGCGGCCAAAGTGAAAAACGAACCCGACGGCGGGCAGTCAGGCCCGACGGCCCGCCACGCCTCTGCGGTGCCACCCCCAAACTCGTTTGGGGGTGCGACGGCGGCACCGATTCCAAGGAGCTTAACCTCCACCGGCATGGTCACTTCCGTGATGCCCCGCGGACAATCACGTAGCCACGATCGCCATCACCGATCCGGGACATGAACTCGATCGAATTGACCGTGGACGCCAAGAGACCCCGTGGTCGTTCTCTCACCCCCAAACAAGTTTGGGGGTGGCACCGCGTTGTGCTCTCAGTCTCTCACCCCAAACTCGCTGATTCATCACGGAATTCGGAGGAATGCGACCAGCGTCTCGGGTGGGACGCCTTCGTCGGGCCCTGCTCAGTTGTCGGCACGGAGCCCCGGATTGGCTATAGCAAAAGCCCGCGAGGGCTACGGAGCCTCCCCCGTAGAGGAGGGTACGCACAGAGAGGGCGTGAAGCGGAAGGCAAAACGGCCACGGGTGCGGATTATTGATGTCAGCCGCCGGCGGGGTGGCAGCGGGGGGCCTAGCCGAAGAAGTCGGCGTTGGCCTTGATGAACGCCTTCTTGTCGGCAGGGAGGTCCTCTTCGGCCCCGATGGCCTCGACGGGGCACTCGCCCGCGCACGCCCCGCAGGAGATGCAGTCGGCTGGGTTGACGAAGACCTGCGTGGCCTGGGCGAACCCGGCCTCGCCGTCGGTGGGGTGGATGCACGACACCGGGCAGACCTGCGTGCAGCTCATGCACTTGGTGCACTTATCGGTCACGACGTATGCCATGCTCTATTCCTTCCTGGGCGCCCACCATCGGGCGAAGGGTATTCTACCCGCGGGGCGGGTCTGTCGATAGCCATTCTCCTCACTCGCCTGCCAGGCCGCGGATGACGTGGTAGATGGCCTGTGTGCCGCAGCGGCCCAGGCCCTGGGCGCTGGCGGCGCGGAAGAGGTTCTCGGCCAGGGCGGCCGCCGGCAGGGGCACGCCGAGCTTGTGGGCGGCGTCGGCGGCAAGGTGAAGGTCCTTGAGCTGGTAGTCGACGTAGAAGCCCGGCTGGTCGTTGCCGGCCAGCATCTTGGGCGCGAGGTTCAGCAGGGCCCAACTGGAGGCAGCCCCGCCCGAGACGGCCGCCAGCATCGCCGCGGGGTCCACGCCGGCGGACTTGGCCAGCGAGATGGCCTCGGCCGCGGCGACCAGGTGCAAGGCGCCGAGAACCTGGTTGCACAGCTTGACGAGGTAGCCGCTGCCGCTGGGCCCGCAGTGGGTGATGGTCTTGCCCATGGCCTGCAGCACCGGCAGGGCGCGGTCGAAGGGAGCCCGCTCGCCGCCGACCATGATGCTGAGGGTGCCGGCCTTGGCGCCCACGTCGCCGCCGGAGACGGGGGCGTCGAGGAACGCGCAGCCGCGGTCGGCCAGGGCGGCGGCACACTGCTTGGCCACGTCGGGGGCGACGGTCGAGTGGTCGATCACCAGCGTGCCCGCGGCGGCGCCCGCGATGACGCCGCGACTCGGATCGAGCATCACCTCCAGCACGTCGGCGGAGTTGGTCACGCACGCCAGCACGATGTCGCACCGGGCGGCCAGCTCCGCCGGCGATGCCGCCACCGCGGCGCCGAGCTGGCGCAGCGGTTCGGCCTTGGCGGCGGTGCGGTTGTAGACCGTCATCGCGAAACCGGCCTTGATGCAGTTCGCCGCCATCGACTGGCCCATGATGCCCAGGCCGATGAAGCCGAGGCGGGTGTTGGGTGAATTCATGTATTTGTCTCCATAACCTCGCATCGATCCTACGATCGCGTGGCGGCCTGGGAAGACGGCCACCCCATCAGGGTAACATGCTTTTGGCCCTTCGGGCTCAAAAGCATGGCACCCGAACAGGCAAACATGCATTTTGCCCTTCGGGCTCAAAAGCATGGCACCCGGTCAGGCAAGCCGCGCCCTCGCCGCCATCAACGTCATTGACCGTTCGCGACAACGGGGGATAATGCGAGCATTATGATCAAAGAGGCGGGCAAATGAAACTTTCTCCACGCGTCATCATGCTGGCCCTGGCCGTGCTTGTGGCCGCCCGCGCATTGCCTGTCGCCGGCGCGATCGATGCGCCCGAGGCGACGACGACGCCAGCCTCATCGCCGGCGCCCGCACCGAGCGTAAGCACCGAACCGTCGGAGGAACTGGACGGGCTTGGTTCGCCCATGCTCCTCGCGATCATCACGACGTTCTTTGCGGTCATGCTCATCCTGGTTGGCACGGGCATCGTGGCGGCCGTGGTGACGCTGCTGGCCGCGGCGATGCTGGTGGGGCTGGGGATCATCTCGACCTCGGTGGCCGTGGGGATTGTGCAGCGGCGGGCCCGCAGCGGCTTTCGCGTGTTCTTCCTGCTCTGCGGCGCCGCCGGCGGCGTGCCCGCGGGCATCGGCACGACCATGACCGTAAGCTGGTTGTTCAACCTGCACTTTCCCTGGCGATGGATCATCGGCGGCGGCGCGGTCTGCGGCGCCATCGCCGGCCTGATCGTCGCGGCGATCTTCAACTTCGCCTGGGCGAGGATCATCGACTACCTCATCCGCAAGGTGGGCCAGAGGTGACCAGCGGTCGTTGACGCCGTTCCCCAGGGGAGCATCGGCGGACGTGCCGTCCGCCGCTAAAGAGGGTCAGACGCCTTCGCCGCCGCCAGTAACGCAGCTCTATTCCATCATCGCGCGGAGTGTCTTGTCCTGCTCGTCGGTGAGCGGTTTCTCGCTGAAGGTAATCAGCTCGCCGCCCTCGCGGCGGAGGGTCGTCCACTGCGGCGAGGCGAAGCGAAGCTCGCCGACGCGGGCGGCGTTCATCGCGATCATCTGCGGGCCGTGCACGAAAAACCCGTAGGCGGGCAGCTCGATCTCCCACCGGCCGACCACGCCGGCGAAGGGCTTGTCCGAGGAGTTGGTGACGATGACCGTGCCGTCCGACAGCGTCGTCTGCTCCACCAGTCCGTCGGCCGTCAGCCACTGGTGATCGACGATCACCGCGTCCAGCGTGCAGCGGTTGAGGCGGGCGAGCACCTCGAAGCTCTTGCGGACGTAGGGGGCCTCCTTCTCGTAGAACCCCTCTTCGAAGAAGTAGTAGGGCGGCTGGGCGCTGCGCAGCGACGAGAGCAGCAGCAGCGGGGCCCCGTCACGATGCGAGCACGACTGGTGCTGATAGGCCAGCAGCACGTCGCGGTAGACGGCCCCGAAGATCGGCAGCGGCCTGGCGTGCATCGCCTTGCCCCACCAGTTGAAGCCGCTCTGCTCCAGCGGAATGTGCAGGAAGCCCTCCCAGTAGTCCATGAACTCGGCGCCCCAGCTCTGGCCGGCCTCCGAGCCGAACACGCCGAAGAGCCCGCGGGCGTATTCCATCAGCTCGATCTTGTCGCGGCGGTTGTCCTCCTTCGAACGCGGGTGCTGCGGGTTGTGGCACTCGTAGAAGAAGGCCGCCGTGGTCGTGTCGATGAACAGGGCGTCCCAGTCGTACCGCTCCTTCATCAGCGGCAGGTTGCGACGCGCGAAGCGATTGGCCTCGGCCGAGCATTGGATGTAGCACTGCCCGCCGGACCAGAAGCCGCCCTTTTGCAGTTCGCCCTCGGGCGTGACGGCGACGGTCTCGCCGCGGCCAAACGACGGGGCGGCCTCGTAGATGTCCTGGTAGTTATCGTGGCCGCCGGCGGTGAAGCCCATCGCGCGGATGCGATCGCTGGCGGCGCGGAGGGCGGCATCGCCGCCGGCCCAGTCGCAGGCGGGCAGGAAGTCGGGGTGCAGGCGGTCGTAGCCGTCCGCCCCCCAGCCCCAGAAGATGGCCGTGGCCCGGTCGATGCCGTCGGCCCGCAGGCGGTCGCACAGGTCGGCGACTTCGCTGAAGCGATACGCGCGGCGGAAGCTCTCGTCGCGCGCGGCGATCTCGGCGTTGCCCGGATGGCCCTGGCGGTGGACGTAGTTGATGAACTTGATGTTCGCCCCGCCGGCGAGACTCCCCAGGGCGGGCAGCGACGCGATGCGCTGCGACAGCGGCGTGAGCTTCTTGTGCTCCAGCTCGTAGCGGCGGAACTCCTTGGCCGCGTCCAGCGGCTGCTCGCCGGCGATCAGGCGCACCTCCAGCTCCAGCGGCAGGCCCTGCGGGTGGCGCAGCGACTCCAGCGTCCATCGCTGGCCGAACGCACCGCCCGAGAGATGGAACTGCGCGTACGCGCTGTCGCAGAAGCCCACGGCCGTGCCGCGGCCGGCGCGGGCGACGCCCCAGAACCCCATCGACAGGCCCATGACGAAATACAGCCGCAACGTCGCGTCGACCTCGGCGGCCGAGGCCGGGACGTAGATGCCCTCCATGATGGGCAGCGTGAAGCCCGCGCGTTCGTCGGCGGCCATCGCGAACAGGCCCCCCAGCACCTGCAGCGGCGGGTCGTTCAGGGCGGCCCGCATCCGTGAGGGCAGGTCGGCCTGCGGCGGGGCGGTTTCATCCACGCGGGCGCGGAGGCGGTTGCCCTCCATCTGCAGCGTCATGCGGACCTGGCGCGGCCCGGCCGTCTCCAGGACGATCCTGCCGCGGGGCGTGCTGAGCTTGCCCTTCAGCGGCGTGACCGTCTTGGCGGCCACGTCGCGCACGGCCAGCAGCGGGCAGTCCTTTGCCTGCCAGACCTTGCGGCCTGCAATGATGGAGTAAAGCGAATAAGTGCAGTCATCGTTCACGACAATGCCCGCGTCGGGGGTTGTGAGTTCCATGGGTTTCCTTTCAAAGACCGCGGGATTCAAACACACGGGAGGGGGAATGGCAATGGTCAAGTGAGGATCTGGCAATCTGATGCCCCGCGGGGTGCCAAGCTTCTGCGTTGTTTGCAGAAGCGTGTTTGGACCGGGGCATGACAATCGATGTGACGTGTAAACATGCTTTTGGCCCTTCGGGCCTAAAAGCATGGCACCCGGAGAAGAGCATGGCGGCGGACATCGCGTGTCAAGAATCGTCAACCTGCCCGTGTTCGCGTGCCGATGTTAGAATAGCAGCACGAGGAGATACCCATGGGCAAACTTCTCAATGACGACACGTACAGCGTTCGCGGGCGGCTGGTGGCGATCGACAACAGCGGCATGGTGGGGCCGATGTTCACCCTGCGCCTGCCGCCGACGACGTACGACATCCAGCGGCCGGGCAGCTATATCGATTTCCTCCTGCTGGACACCAGCCGCAAGACGCTGCAGAAACGGATCAACATCGACGACGAACTGCAGGTGATCCTGCACGCGGCGACGGCGGCCGTGGCGTCGGGTGTAAAGAACGAGCTGACGTTCCAGACCTTCCCGCGCAGCCAGTGCCAGCGGATCAGCCACTGCCGGCGCGAGTTCGAGGTCATCTGCCCCATCAACCAGCTAACGAGACCAGAATCACGCGGCGGCCCCGTTGCATGGGATCCCCGGGCGGGGTAGACTTCCCGGCACCTATTGCGATCAAACTATCATCAAGGAGCCGCACATGATTCAACTGCCCGCGCGCCAGGTCCACCTGGATTTCCACACGTCCGAGCTGATCCCCGGCGTCGGTTCGAAGTTCAACAAGAAGCAGTGGCAGGCCGCACTGAAGGCGGGGCACGTCAACTCTGTGACGGTCTTCGCCAAGTGCCATCACAGCTGGAGCTACTATCCCACGAAGGTGGGGCAGCGGCACCCGACGCTGAAGCGCAACCTGCTGGGCGAGCAGATCGCCGCGTGTCACGAGATCGGCGTGCGGGCGCCGATCTACTTCACCGTCGGCTGGTCGGCCACCGATTCGGTGCAGCACCCCGAGTGGATCATGGTCGACCGCGAGGGCAAGAAGCTCACGACGAACATCGACCCCAAGGCCAAGCCTGACGATACTCGCCCCATCTGCTCGTGGTACTTCATGTGCCCCAGCGGCGACTACCTCAAGCTCATGCTGGAGCAGACCGAGGAAATCTGCCGCACGATGCCGGTGGACGGCTTCTTCTACGACATCTGCTTCCGCGGCGGCTGCTGCTGCCCCAACTGCCGCAAGGGCATGAAGGACGCGGGCCTGGACTTCCGCAAGGACGCCGACGTGGCCAAGTACGACGTCATCCGCTGGCAGCACTTCATGAGCGAGTGCAACCGCATCATCCACGCCTCGCACCCTGAGGCGACGATCTTCTACAACGGCGGGGCCAACGTGAACACCCCGCAGTGGCACGTGAGCGACACGCACTTCGAGCTCGAGGACCTGCCCACGACGTGGGGCGGCTACGACAAGTTCCCCCCGCGGGCCCGCTTCTTCGCCAACGGCCGGCGGCAGTACCTGGCCATGAGCGGCAAGTTCCACACGATGTGGGGCGAGTTCGGCGGGTTCAAGCACCCCGACGCCATCCGCTTCGAGGCCGCCTGCATGGTCGCCTACGGCGCGCGGTGCAGCTTCGGCGACCAGCTCCATCCCAATGGCGAGATGGACATGGCCACGTATCGCAACATCGGCGAGGGCTACAAGTACGTCGAGAAGATCGAGCCCTACGGCCTCGATGCCCAGCCCGCCAGCGACCTGGGCGTGTGGATGAGCGGCAAGGACCTCGACGACCGCGGCGTGGTCACGATGCTGCTGGAGGCGCAGCTGGACTTCCGCGTTGTCGACCCGGACGAGGACTTCAAGCGGTATGCCGCGATCATCCTGACGGGCGACGTGCGGCTGGACAAGCAGTCGGCTGCGAAGCTCAATGCCTTCGCCGCCGCCGGCGGGGGCGTGGTGGCGCTGGCCCGCAGCGGCATGGACGCAGCGGGCAAGAAGTTCCTGCTCGACGTCGGGGCCAAATATGTAGGCCCGGCCAACTACGAGCTGGATTATCTCGTCGCGGGCAAGGAGCTGTCCCAGGGTCTCGTCGAGTCGCCGTTCCTCAACTACGCCGCGGCCGGTCGGGTGAAGCCCACGGCCGGGGCGAAGGTGCTGGCGACGATCCGCGAGCCGTACTTCAACCGCACGTACAAGCATTACTGCTCGCACCAGAACACGCCCAACCAATTGAAGGTCGCCCCGCAGCCCGGCGCGATCCGCAAGGGCAACATCGTGTACCTGCCGCACATACTGGGCGACCTGTACTGCGTGCACGGGGCCCGCGTTCACCGGCAGTTCTTCCTCAACGCCCTGGGGGTGGTGTACAAGCGGCCTAACTTCAAGACGCAGATGCCGTCGGCAGGGCGGGCGACGTTCGTGCACCAGCCGCAGCACAAGCGGTACGTGGCGCACCTGATGTACGGCCCGCCGCTGATCCGCGGCCGCTGCCAGGTGATCGAGGATCTCGTGCCGCTGTTCGACGTGCCGGTGGAGATCCGCGTGAAGGAGAAGGTGAAGCGTGCCTACCTAGCGCCCAGCGGCAAGGGGCTGAAGCTCTCGCGTGCCAAGGGCGCGGTCAAGGTCGCGGTGAGCGAGTTCAGCTGCCACCAGGCGATTGTGTTTGAGTATTAGCGGGTATGCCTTCCCCGCTAAAAGGTGTCGACCTCGAAGCGCTGAAGCAGCGACTGCGCCTGCACGTCGATCGGCTGGCGGGGCTGATAGGGCCCAGGCATTCAGGAGGAAGGAACAGCCTGGAGGCGGCCGCGGCGTATGTGGAGCGTGAATTCTCCACCTTCGGCCATGTCGATCGCCAAGTCTACAATGCCCTCGGCAGGCCGGTCGCCAATCTAGTGTTGGAACGCCCAGGCACCTGCGTTCCGGGCAAGATTGTAATCTTGGGCGCTCATTACGATACAGTTCCAAGCACACCCGGCGCGGACGACAATGCGTCTGCGGTAGCGGTGATGATCGAGGCCGCCTCGCTTCTGCGAGACGCCAAGCTCAGGAAAACGGTGCGATACGTCGGGTTCACATGCGAGGAGCCCCCGCATTTCTACACGGAGTCAATGGGCAGCCAGGTCTACGCAGCCCAGTGCCATCGCAACGCTGAACACATCGTGGGGATGCTCTGCTTAGAGATGGTTGGGTACTTCACGTCACAACCGGGTTCGCAGGCGGTGCCCGATGCGATACCCAGATTCCTGCGATGGTTGTTCCCGCGGCGCGGCGATTTCCTGGTTGCGGTCGGCAATATGCGATCCTGGCGATTGTCGTGGAAGTTCTGGCGAGGCTTTCGATCGGCGGTACGTTTTCGGCTGCGATCGCTGGTTCTGCCTGAGAGGCTGCACGAAATCCGCCTCTCAGACAACAGCTCATTCTGGGATCAGGGTTACCCGGCCCTGATGATCACCGACACGAGTTTCCTGCGAAACCCCAACTACCACACTCCCAGCGACACGCCGAACACATTGAACTACGACAGCATGGCCAAGGTCTGCCTTGGCGTGGCCGGGGCGATCCTAAAGATCGCGAAGTAGGAAAGAAGCGAACTGAAGACCGACCCACAGCCGTGGGCCGGCTTTGTTATGCCTTCTCGCTCAACCGGCCGTCGCGCATGTGCAGGATGCGGTCGGCCTGGGAGGCGAGGGAGGCGTCGTGGGTGACCATGACGATGGTCAGGCCGGAGTCGTGGTGGAACTGCTTGAGCACGTCGAGGATCTGGCCGCCGGTGTTGCTGTCGAGGTTGCCGGTGGGTTCGTCGGCCAGCAGCAGGCGGGGGCGGTTCATGAGGGCGCGGGCGATGGCGACGCGCTGGCGTTCGCCGCCGGAGAGTTCCTTGGGGCGGTGCTTGAGGCGCTCGCCGAGGCCCAGGCGTTCGAGCGTTTCCTGCGCGGTCTTGCGGAGCCGCGAGCGTCGGGCCATCCAGCCCATCACCGACGCGTCCACCTTCGCCGGCAGCAGCACGTTTTCCAGCACGCTCAGCTCGGGCAGCAGGTGGTAGAACTGGAACACGAAGCCGATCTCGCGGCATCGCATGCGGTTTCGGGCCGCGTAGCCGAGCCCGCCCACGTCCACGCCGTGCAGCGAAATCTTCCCCTCGTCGGGGCGGTCGAGCAGGCCCAGCAGGTGCAGCAGCGTGCTCTTGCCGCAGCCGCTGGCGCCGACGACGGCGACGAACTCGCCCTGGCGCACCGTGAAGCTCACGCCGCGCAGCACGTTCAGGATCACTTTGTCCAGGTGGTAGCTCTTCTGCAGGGCGCTGGCGGCGATGGCGATTTCACTCATAGCGGATCGCCTCCACCGGCTGCATGCGGGCGGCCCGAAGGGCGGGGATGATCGCGCCGACCAGGCCGGCGACCATGGCCCCGGTGACGACGAAGAAGATCGTGTCGGTCTCGACCGTGTTGGGAATCTTCTCGAACATGAAGGTCTTGCGGCTCCAGACGGTGAAGCCCAGGACGCGGCTCATCCAGTCGTGGATCGGGTTGATGTGGTGGACGAAGAAGACCGCGCCGATGCTGCCCAGGGTCGCGCCCACCAGGCCCACGGCCGTGCCGTACGCCAGGAAGATCGACGCGACGCCGCCGCTGGAGGCGCCGACGGCCTTGACGATGCCGATCTCGCGCGTCTTCTGCATGACGATCATGTAGAAGATGACGAAGATGAGCACCACGGCGACCAGCGAGATGATGCCGAACATGATCGTCACCAGCGTCCGCTGCGCCTCGATGGGGCTGATGAGGGCTTCCTGCTTCTGCCGCCAGGTCTGCACGAGCAGTTCGGTGGCGGCGACGGCGTTGTCGTCGGCGGTAGCATCGGCGCCGGCGGCGGCGCGGCGGACGAAGGCCTCGCCGCGGAACTGCTCCCAGATCTTCTCGATCTGGGCGGTGATCTGCCGCAGGCGCCGCTCGTCGGCCTCGCCGCGGACCTTGATGTGGATCTGGCTGCAGCGGTTGGGCTGGTCCATGTTGTTGAGCGCCTGCAGCGTTTCGAACGGCAGGTAAACGAAGGTGGAGTCGGTGGACCAGACGTCGGTGCGGCTGTCGTCGACGACGGTGAACATCCGCTGGTTGAAGGGGATCGACGTGGTCGAGATGCCGCGCCCCATCGGGAACACGCCCAGCACGATCTTGGCCCCGGGCACCATGTAGCGGACCGTCTCGCCTTTGTCCGTGCGGATGATCAGGCCCGAGATGGCCTGGCCGAGGATGATGTGGTAGGGGGGCGGCTCGATCGTGCGGGTCTGGAGGTCCTGGATCTGCCGCTCGAGGTACTTGACCGTCTCGGGCGAGGCGTTCGCGTCGTCCTGGGCCGCTCGCAGCTGCGCCCGGAATTCTTCGAGCGTCTTGGCATTGGTGGTCGCCTGCAGCAGGTTCATCTGCCCCTTGGCCTGGAACGACAGGGCCGTCTCCAGCCGCTCGATCGACGTGTCGCCGGGCGAGGGCGATACGGTCTGGCGCTGGATGATCTGCCGCGTCTTGGCCATCTCGGCGTGAATCGCGTCGATCATCCGGGGCACGGGCGGGTTGAACGTCGGCGATGAGCTGCCCTGCACGAACAGCCCCTGGCCGAAGCTGGTCACCTGCGCCTGCTGCGGCAGGCGGATGCCCGCGATCTGGACCGGGATGCGGATGTGCGGCTGGCCGGGGATCTGCAGCAGCCCGCCGCTGACGATGAACGGCGTCGCGTGCTCCACGTCGGGCAGCTTCTGGATCCGCTCGATCAACGCGTCATACTGTGGGATGCCTTCGAAATTGCGGGTGTCGAGATCGATGTCGCCGTAGAGCCCCTTGGCCGCCACCTCGATCTTGTGCAGGAAGCCGTTCATCACGCTCACGGCCACCAGCACCATGAACACGCACAGCGCAACAGCCACCATCGCCAGGTACGCGATGATCCGGCTGCGAAGGTAACGGAGGCATAGGAATAGCTTATACATGCATCCCTGTCGGATGGGCACGCCTGCCCATCATCTTTCCGGGTAGGGTGGGCAGGTCCGCCGCACGCGAGACTCGCCGTGGCGAGCTTGCCCACCATGATCATCCACGTGCCGCGGACGCCGCGGCGAGGCCGCCTACTCCTGCCTCGCCTGCCGCAGCAGTGGGAACAGCACGACGTCGCGGATCGAGGGCGTGTTGGTCAGCAGCATGATCACGCGGTCGATGCCGATGCCCAGTCCGCCGGCCGGCGGCATGCCGTGCCGCAGCGCCGTCACGAAATCCTCGTCCATCACGCGCATCGTCTCGCCCTCGGCCTCGCCCTTGAGCTGCTGGCGGAAGTTCTCTTCCTGCACGGCCGGGTCGTTCAGTTCCGTGTAGGCGTTGGCGATCTCCATGCCCGCCACGAAGCATTCGAACCGCAGGGCGATCGTCGGGTCATCCGCCTTGCGACGCGTCAGCGGGCACAGTGCCGCGGGGTAGTCCTTCACGAAGCACGGCTGGCCGGTCTTGGCCAGGCCGTCCTCGACCGTCGCCTCGAACACCAGGTTCACCACGACCGCGTCATCCTTGTTGGACGGGTCGATGCCCAGCTGCTTCGCCTTCTCGCGCACGGCCGGCATGTCGCGCATCGAAACGCCCGCGTGCTCGATCAGCAGGTCGTTGTACGTCGCCCGCCGCCAGGGACGGGTGTAGTCGATCGTCCGCTCGCCGTAGTGCAGCTGCGTCGAGCCGAAGAGCTTCTCGGCCGCCGTCGAGATCAACTCCTCGGTGATCTCCATCATCACCTCGTAGTCGGCGTAGGCCTGGTAGAGCTCCATCATCGTGAATTCGGGGTTGTGGCGGGTGTCGATGCCCTCGTTGCGGAAGTTGCGGCCGATCTCGAAGACCTTCCGCATGCCGCCCACCAGCAGCCGCTTGAGGTACAGCTCGGGGCTGATCCGCAGGAACAGGTCGGCGTCCAGCGTGTTGTGGTGCGTGATGAACGGGCGGGCGGCGGCGCCGCCGTAGATGGCCTGGAGAATCGGCGTCTCGACCTCGACGAAGCCGCGGCCCTTGAGCACGCCGCGGATGTGGTCGATGATCGCGATCCGCTTGTGGAAGCCGTCCATCGACTCGGGGTTGGTCATCAGGTCCAGGTACCGCTGGCGGTAGCGGGTCTCGGTGTCCTGCAGGCCGTGGAACTTCTCGGGCATCGGCAGCAGGCTCTTGCACAGCAGCGTGAGGCGGTCGGCCCAGATCGTGACCTCGCCGGTGCGGGTGCGCTCCAGCGGGCCTTCGACGGCGATCAGGTCGCCCAGGTCCAGCAGTTTGGCCAGTTCCCACGACTTGGCGTCCAGCACATTCTTGCGCAGGGCGATCTGCATCGCCCCCGTGTCGTCGCGGAGGTGCAGGAACATCATCTTGCCCATGTCGCGATAGAGCACCACGCGCCCGGCCGTGTCGGCCCGCTGGCCTTCCTTGCCGTCCTGGTAGCGCGCGAGGATGTCCTTGATGCCCTCGGCGGTGTCATACCGCCCGCCGTAGGGATCGATGCCCAGCTCCTGGATCTTCTGGAACTTCGCCTGCCTGTCCGCTTGAACCTTTTCCAGCATAAATCGCCCGTTTCCTTGTGAAGGCTAAGACCAGCATATTCGCTTGCGGAAGGAGAGAAGGCAAGAGGCAAACAGGCAGAAGGCAATTGGCAACAGGCAATTGGCAATAGGCGGGAAGAAGAGGAGCGGCGAGTGGGCGAGGGGGTGACGGGCTTACCCGTCTCCCCTTGCGGGAGAGGGTGGCCCGCAGGGCCGGGTGAGGGGGCGGCCGGATCTCGCACTCCGGAGCGTCAGTGGGTGAAAGGCAGCGCGACCGCTTCCGCCGGCACGATCTTCCCGTCGAAGCACACGCGAAGCGAGGTGGTGGGCGAGGCGGAATCGATGGCGAGATAGGCCATCGCGATCACCTTGTCCATCGCGGGGCTGTAGGCGGCGCTTGTGACGACGCCGCACTCGCTGCCGTCGGCACGCGTGACGGGCGAGCCCTGGCGGGGGATGATCGGCCCGCCGCTCTGCAGTTCGGCGGCAGCGGGCTTGAGCACCACGCCCGCCAGCTGCCGCGCGGGGGCCTTGTCTTTGAGGGCCGCCAGCGCCGAGGCGCCGATGAAATCGTGGTTGAATACCACCAGGTCGGCCAGGGCGGCGGCGAACGGGTCGAGCGTCTCGTTGAGCTCGTAACCGTACCGCGGCAGGCCCGCCTCGAGGCGCAGCACATCGCGGGCGGCCAGGCCGGCAGGGGGGATGGCGTTGGCGCCCGCCTTCTCGGTGATGAATCGCCACGCCTGGCCGGCAAAGAGATTCGGCAGCGTCACGCACAGGCCCCATTCGCCCGTGTCGTCGATGCGGGCGACGATGTACTTGGCCACCAGGAACGAGCCCGTCCGGCACGCGCCGGCGGGCATCGGCGAAACCTTCTCCGGCAGCACGTGGTCCAGCAGGCCCGCGGCCGCCGGGCCGGCGATGGCGATCATGGCCGTCTTCTCGGTCTGGTCGTCGACCTTTGCGCCCAGTTCCTCGGCCAGGGGGGCGAGGTGCTCGAGGATCTTGAGACGGTTGTCGGGGCTGGTCACCAGCAGCCAGAAGTCCTCCAGGCGGAGCAGCCAGCACAGGTCCATGATGCCGCCCTTGTCGTTGCACAGGAGCGTGCGAAGGGCGGTGTCGTCCTCCTGGTGGGCGACGTCGGTGGTGCAGGCGCGTTCGAGCAGGGCCAGGGCCCCGTCGCCGCGGATGCGCAGGCGGCCGGCGTGGGTGACGTCGAAGACGCCCGCCCGCGTGCGGACCTGCTGGATCTCGTCCAGCGCCCCGCGGTAGCTCAGCGGCATCATCCAGCCCGCCTCCTCGGCCAGGCGGGCTTCCAGGGCCACGTGCTTGTCGTGAAGGGGAGATTGCATGGCCAAAGCATACCCGCCGCCGATGTCGAAGCCAAAGAGAGAACGGAAGACAATGGAAAGAGAACGGAAAGCGAGTGGGAGTTTAGGATGATTCAAGGGATTAAGAGGATTAAGAAGAGGGCAAAAGAAAAGCGAGCAGAATCGCAATCCAGTCGGCATCGAACCTGCAAGAGTCTCGATGGCGCGGGGGATTGCGGGTTGCGGAGCGGAGCGTCAGCGTGACTGGGTGCCGGAACGAACATGCCGCGGCATGGCCGGCCACAACCGCGGAGCGGTTGGAATAGCATAGCCTCGGGTTGCGAGCGTAAGCGAGCTACCCGTGGCCGGGATCGTGGCGCATGCCGCAACCGCGGAGCGGTTGGAATAGCATAGCCTCGGGTTGCGAGCGTAAGCGAGCTACCCGTGGTACAAGTCAGTGGCGCATGCCGCAACCGCGGAGCGGTTGGTTAACGTCGGGCCCTTGTCACCTTGAACGATTAACCAACCGCTACGCGGTTGAACGTCATTGATCTCTATCTACGTGTGGGTCCCACGCGTCGCTCCACGGGTAGGTCCACGGGTACGTCGCTGCGCGACCAACCCGAGGCTAGAGCTATTGAGCCGCTCCGCGGCAGGGATGCCCCTCGAGCCTGGTAGTTCATCACAATCGAATATGTGA
>CAZTVF010000116.1:0-16671 GCA_964616985.1 uncultured Planctomycetaceae bacterium | reverse complement strand
TATGCCCCATTGGACTCTCTCTGAATATCCGGCGGTTTATTGGGGGCAGGTCAGTCCAGGGAGCGTGAGACCAACGAACCTGCAATATACGTATGCCTTGCAGCAGTCTCTTCGTGCCGCAGGGCTTTCCGAGGCACAGGTGCGTCAGGCTCTACAGGCTGCTATTCGTGAGCGTTTAACCTATGGTCTTCTCGGTGGTATGGAAGTGCCCAACGTACCAAATCCAATTCAGAATCTGGCGAGGTAGCTATGACGATAGAGAGCAACATCTATCAACGCATATCGGTAATTAAATGGTTTGCCCATTGCGGTGAGTCGTCAGTGCCTGACATCGGCATCTGTGCTCGTGTCGTCACAGATAAGGCGATCGCCCTTCAAGGTCTATTCTCCTCCCATTGGGCCGACACAGTCACGATGGCTCAGTCCAGCCTGACTAGCTATCTTTCGAAGACAGACTACAGTGCTTATGGAGGCATCTGGAACAGGCTGGTAGTCGAATCGCGTGTCTCGCTCGAGAAGTGCATCGGTCAACCTCTTTTGGCCGCCATAGATAATGGAGGATGGCCACAAGCATTAGAAAGGGCCTTTTTGCCCCCGATCACTCCAACTGTGCGTGCGTCCATTGGAAGCCACATGGCCGATCTGCTGGCAGCAAAGGCTTGGAGTCAATGTCTCTACACTTGGGTCCTAGGCACGACGACCTGTGCCGTCATGGAACTCACATATCGTCAAAGATTCCCTAAGGCCCCAGCCTTTTTTGAGAAGCTTGTACGCGTTTATGAAGCAGGCCGCCTTCCATGTGGTTGGGATGGGAGCCTTGAAGAGTGGCCCAATGGGTGCCTGCTCATTCATTGATAGGGGCCGGCCCGCGATGCGTCGGTCAACCGCATCTCGGAGTACGCGTATGACGCTGCCGGCCGGATGACCGCGCAGACGGCGGTGGACCCCAACGCCGATGGCTCGGGCAGCGACGGTCACGCAGTACGTGTACGGCGGCAGCGGGATCGGGGCATCAACCCCGGCAGCCTGCTGGCGACGGTGATCTACCCCGACGGCGGGCAGGTGCATTACACCTACTACGCCAACGGCGCCAAGCGCACCATGACCGACCAGAACGGCACGACGCACACCTACCGTTACGATGCCTCCGGCCGCACGGTGTCCGACGCGATCTCGCTGGCCGCCGGCTCGGGCATCGACGGCACGGTGCAGTCGATCGGCTTCGCCTACGACGCCGCGGGCAGCATGACCAGCGTCACCAGCTACGGCAGCGGCCAGGCGGTGCTCAACCAGGTGGCGATGGAGTACAATACCTCCGGCTCGCTCACGCGGAGCACGCAGGCTCACGGTGGGGCGGTGGATGCGGCCACGCCCGGCGTGGGCTACGGCTACCGGTCGACGATGGGCTCGACCTCGGGCCTCTTGAGCGAGATGATGTACCCCGACGGCAGGAAGGTGCAATATCTTTACGGCCGCCAGGGCGGCGACGCGTTCGGGCCCGCTGGCCGGCTGGCGGAGATCGCGGACCAGAGCGGCCAGGTTTACGTGAGCTATAGCTATATAGGTGTCGACACGGTGGTGCGAGCGGATTACAGCCAGGTGCAGGGCGGCTTGCGGAAGAGCTACGGCTCACCGGCGGCTGGGGGCTATGACGGCCTCGATGGGCTGGGGCGCATCACGGACCTGCGCTGGACGCGTGGCGATGGCACGCTGATCGACGGCTACGGGTATGGCTACGACGGCAGCGGCAACCGTCTCTGGCGGCAGAACCTCACGGCCACCGGGCTTGATGAGCGTTACACCTACGACGCGCTCTCCCGCCTGACGGGCGCGCAGCGGGGCGTGCTGAACGAAGGCCGCACCGCCATCACGGGCACGCCTTCGCTGACGCAGGGCTGGACGCTGGACGGCGTGGGCAACTGGGCGGGCTTCGACGACAACGGCGCCAGCCAGACCCGCACGACCAACGCCGCCAACGAGATCACGGGACCAGCGGTCGGCCCAATCGCTCGACAGCCGCCGTCCGGGTCGGCCGCGTCGAAGACAGTGTCCCGTGCCGAAGACCAGCCGCCGCCAAGCCAGCCGAGGGGGCGTGATTAGCACGCACAAAAAGACGAGAAGAGGGGTTTTTCGCGACACACGGGGCGGGTTGGGCGCAAAGTAACGGTGAAGAGACGCCCGGGTGTGTCGGCCAAGCGGCGGCGGCCTGGGACGGCCGCCACCCCATAGAAGGCCGCCACCCTGTGCGGTTTGTGGAACAGGCCGCCTCGCCCGAGCGTCCTTTCAGTAGAATCGTAATCGTTCCGCAACACTCCAACGCTATGGACGCCGGCTGTATGATCGACGAGCAGGATCGCCGCGTCGCTGAAGGCTTGCAGGCCGGGAAGGCCGAGGCTTGGACTGCGCTCTACGAGGCGTGGTTCGACCGCGTCTGGCAGCTGGCCGCCCGCATGGTCGGGCCCGACGCCGCCGCGGTGGCCGACGTGGTGCAGGAGACCTTCCTCGCCGCCGCCCGCTCGGCCCGCTCCTTCGATCCCGCACGCGGGTCGCTGTGGCTGTGGCTGGCGGGCATCACGCGGAACCAGGCCGCGATGCACTTCCGCCAGCGCCGCCGCGATGCCCGCGTGCAGCAGGGCGGCGACCTGCACGACGAACTGGCCGGCCTGCTGGAACGCCGCCTGCGGCAGGGGCCCGCGGGGCCCGACGGGCTCGCCCTGGCCGCCGAAGAGGCCCAGCTCGTCCGCTGCACGCTTGCGGGCCTCAGCGACGATCATCAATCCCTTCTCGCGCGGCGGTATTTCGACGACATGCCCATCGAGGAGATCGCCCGGCGGGCCGATTGCACCGTCTCGGCCGTGCGGTCGAAGCTGGCCCGGGCCCGCCAGGTGTTTCGCCACGCCTACGCAAGGCTGTGCGGCCGCGGCGAAGGAGCATCCCATGAACAAGACTGACGACAACCGCGACGACGAGGCCTTCGGCGACCTGTTCGCCGCACTGGGCAAGGACGCGCCGGCGCCCTCGCCGGAATTCCGCCGCAGGCTGCACGAGCAGTCGCTCGCCGCCTTTGCCGCCGCCGGCGACGCGTCGCCCGATGACCAGGGCGCCGGCCGCGACGAAAGAGCGGCCCTCGCCGCCCGCACTACCGAATCCAAGGGGAGAACTCGCATGATCAAGTTCGCCTGGCGCGGGGGCCTGGCCGCCGCAGCCGCCATCATCGTCGGCATCTTCCTGCTCACCTCGCCTCCCGAAGCCGCCGCCGGCCCGACCCTGGCGACCGCCCTGGACAAGCTGGCTGAGTCCAACAGCGTTCACCTCCGCGTCGGGGGGGAAGGCAAGAGCGGCGAGGCGTGGTACGCCCGCGGGGCCCTGCGACTGGCCGACGCCGACGGCAACTACCTCATCGCCCGCGGCGACAAGGCGTGGCAGGTGGACGAGAAGGCCAATCGGGCCGCGCCGGTCCCTGCCCCATTCCTTCGCGGGCAGAAGCACACGCTGGATGCACTGGCGCTGCTGCAACTGGGCGAGGCGAAGGATCTCGCCGCCGCCCTGGCACGGCCGCCGGCCGAACGCGCCAAGCGCGACGGCGCCGAGGTGCTGATCTATCGCGTGGACGTCACCTTCGCCCGCGGGCCCTGCCGCCTGCAGGCCACGGTCGACGCCGCCACGCAGCTGCTCCGCTCGCTGGAGATCACCACCGACCGCGACGGCAAGGTCACGCCCATCGCCACGCTGACGGTGCTGGGCGTCAACGAGCCGTTCGCCGAGGAGCTCTTCGTCGTGGGCGACACGCTCACCGAGGACGGCCGCATCGGCAAGATCGTCGACGCCCAGGGCATCGTCTCGCTCAAGCCCGTGATGGCCGGCCGCTGGACGCCCGCCTCCGACGGCATGCTGATCAAGCCCGGCGACTGGCTGCAGACCGACGTCCGCGGCGCCAACGCCGCCACCGTCCGCCTGGCCGGGGCGGCCGAGGTCGTCCTGGGCCCCGGCAGCCTGGCCGAGCTCACGTCGCCCAAGGTCATCCGCCTGACCGACGGCGAGATCAAGATCGCGGCGACCGAGAAATCTCCCGTCCAGCTGCTGGGGCCTGGCGATCAGAAGGTCCAGGTCACCGGCCGGGGCGTCTACCGCGTTCACAAGGAAAAGCTCGCCGCCGTCGAGCAGGATCCGATGTGGCTCAAGAGCTTCGAGGGCCGGGCGGTGAATGATTCGATCGGCTCGCTGGTGGCCCGGATCGACGGCCGCGACACGCCCCTCACCGTGGGCTATCACAAGGTGACAGTGGACATCCGCGACCAGATCGCCCGCACGGTGGTGGAGGAATCGTTCGTCAACCACACCGACGGGCGGCTGGAGGGCGTGTTCCATTTCCCGCTGCCGCAGGACGCGTCGATCTCCGGCTTCGGCATGTGGATCGGCGATCAGCTCGTCGAGGCCGACGTGGTGGAGAAGCAGCGGGCGCGGGAGATCTACGAGGAGATCCTCCGCCAGAAGCGCGACCCGGGCCTCCTGGAGTGGTCCGGGGGGAACCTCTTCAAGGCCCGGGTCTTCCCCATCGAGGCCCACAGCGAGAAACGCATCAAGATCACCTACACGCAGGTTCTGCCGCGGCGGGGCAACGGCTATCGCTACAGCTACGCCCTGCAGAGCGACCTGCTCAAGCTGCACCCGCTGCGAGAGCTGCAGCTGGACGTCAAGATCGACTCGGCCGTGCCGCTCAAGGCGGTGGCGTGCCCGACGCACACGGCCCGCATCGACCAGGCGAAGAACGCGGCACACGTGGAATTCGCCGCGCAGGAATACACGCCGACGCGGGATTTCGAGGTGTCCGTCGAGGTGCAGGACAAGGGCGCGGACGTGGTGCTGATTCCGCATCGCCGCGGCGATGACGGCTACTTCATGATGATGCTCACCGCGCCTGGCGAGGGCAACTGGCAGCGCGACATCCTGCCCGAGGCCGCCGCCGAGGGGCAGGAGCTGCTGATCCTGGCCGACACGTCGGCCTCGATGGACAGCGAGCAGCGCCGCACGCAGGGCGAGTTCATCGCGGCCTTGCTGACATCGCTGGGCGCCAGCGACACCTTCAACCTCGCCGCCTGCGATGCCGAGTGCGAGTGGGCGATGGCGCAATCGGCCCCGGCCGGGGCGCCGCAGGTGGCGGCCGCGCGGGACTTCCTGGCCGGGCGTTCTTCGCTGGGCTGGAGCGACCTGGACAAGGCGTTCGCCTCGGCCATGGCCAAGTGCGGGCCGCGCACGCGCGTGGTGTACGTGGGCGATGGCATCATCACCACCGGCGACGGCGACCCCGTCGCCTTCGCCAAGCGCCTCAAGCTGATGCACGCGGGCAAGGCGGGCACGTTCTACGCCGTCTCCGTCGGCAGCACGTTCGAGACGGGCGTATTGAACGCGATCGCCTCGCTGGGCGGGGGCTCGGTGCGGCAGATCAGCGGCCAGCGAGGCCCGGGCCTGGTCGCCCGCGAACTGTTGGGCGAGATGGCCCGCCCGCCCTTGCGCGACCTGAAGGTCGAGTTCCGCGGCCTGCGGACCGCCCGCGTCTACCCGGCCGAGCTTCCCAACCTGCCGGCGGGCACGCAGCAGATCCTCCTGGGCCGCTACCTGCCCTCCGGCAGCGATGCCGAAGGCGAGGTCGTGATCACCGGCCTGCGCGGCGGCGAGGCCGTTCGCTACAGCTCGCGCGTGTCGCTCAAGGACGCCGAAAGCGGCAACTCGTTCATCCCGCGGCTGTGGGCGAGGATGCACCTGGACATGCTGCTCGCCCAGGGCGCCTCGCAGGCGGTGCAGGACGAGATCATTGCCCTCAGCGAGGAATACCACATCATGACGCCGTACACGTCGCTGCTGGTGCTGGAGAGCGACGCCGACCGCGAACGGTTTGCCGTCAAACGCCGCTTCCTCATGCGCGACGGGGAGAAGTTCTTCGCCGAAGGCCGCGACAACGCCAACTACCAGCTCGTGCAGCAGCAGATGAAGCGGGCGGGGGCGTGGCGGCTGGGCCTGCGCCGAGCGGTGCTGGCCCAGCTCAGCGCGCTGGGGCGCAGTGCGCCGTTCGCCGGCGGCCTTGTGAACGTGGGCGTGGGGCAGCGGCAGTCGCAGGTTGGGAGAGATGTCTATTACGAAGACGATATCTCAGGCGGCTGGGGCGGCGGCGGAAGCTGGACCGAGGGCAACGGCAGGTGGTTGAGCGAAAAGAGACTGTCGGCGCCAGTCTATGACCTCAACGGCGGCTCCCTTGCCCTTCCTGCAGCCCCGGCCGCCGCGCCCGCCAGCGAACTCTTCGCCAAGAGAAAAGAAGCCGACGGCGATCTGGGTGCCAAGTTCTCCGGCGACTTCCTGGGCGACGCTTCGGTTGATATCGAGAGGTCCAAGGATTTGTTCGATGGGGACGAGCTGCGACGCGCCGAGGCGCCTCGGGAGGAACGGCTCGCATATGACCTGAAGGGCGATTACGCTCCCAACAACAACGAATTCCTCTCCGACAGCCTCATGCCCGTGAATGGTCCGCGGACCATCACGGTCGCGGATAGAGCCTATGAAGAGATGTCCATAATCAGCTTTGGGAACTGGGACGCTGACAGATACTTCGCCGCGGCCCGCCCCATGCCCATGGGTAGCGGGTATCTGACGACCCAGGGCAGCCGGTGGCTCAACGATCTCTTCCCGCCCGTGCCGGCGGCGACGAAGGAACAGGCCCCGCCGAAGACCCGCTGGCCGCAGGAGGCCAGGGCCATCTCCGACAGCCTCCTCCGCAAACCCGCCCTGGCCGCGATGAAGGGCGGCCTGGCCGTCGAGATCCAGGCCGAGTATTTCGACGCGCGGACGGGCGGCGTGAACAGCCGCAACCGCCGCGACTGGCTGATCTCTTCGGCCGCCTGGCTGCTCCGCGCGGAGTACGATCAGCAGCAGACCCAGGTGCAGTGGTGCGACGGCAAGGAACGCTCGATGTTCTTCCAGGGCTTCCTTCTGGGCCGCACGCGCCAGGCCGACGCCGACGACCTGGCCAACCCGCCGCTGGGCTTCGGTCTCTACACGTTCAGCCCACTCGAAAACGATTACCCCCAGAGCACGGTCGAACTCAAGCCGCAGGAGGCGGGCAAGACGCTGCTGACGCTGACCCGCCCCAATTCCCCCAAGAGCCAGACGCGGGTCCTCGTGGATACGTCGCGCCACGTCATCCTCAGCCTCGATCAAGTCACCGACGGCAAGGTAACGTGGTCGCAGAAGCTCTCCGATTTCGTCGAGGTCGCCGGCGCATGGTGGGCCACCCGAAGCGAATACTTCGACGCCAACGGCCGCCGCACGAGCGTCGAAACGCTCAAGTTCACGCCCGCCGCCGCCGGCGAGTTCGCCCAGCAGATGCAGGCCCAGCTCTCGCTGAAGCCCACGGTGCAGTTCCTCACCGACCCCGGCCACAAGGTCTCCGACGCCAAGGCGGCCGCCGCGGCGGGCAAGGCCGACTTCGAGGACCAGATGACGCTCCTGGCCCACTTCGCCCGCAGCCAGCAGTGGGTCCACGTGATGGAGCACCTCGAGGCGGCCGAGCAGCTCACCCCCGGCAAGCCCGGCATGCGGTGGGTCCGCAATGCCGTCCTGCAGATGGCCCGCCGGAACGAGGACCTCAAGACGCGACTCGTTGCCGAGGCCGCGAACCTGGCCAAGCTCGCCCCGCCCACGCGTGAGGACAAGCCGCTGGCCGATCACATCATGAACCTCGCCCGCGGCATCTTCGAGAACAACGAGATGCTCGCCTTGCTCGACACCCTCAAGCCGGTCTATGAGCGCCAGCCCGCGCACCTCCTGGCCATGAAGACGTGGACGCAGCAGCGGATCGACCTGCTCGGCGGCGTGGGTCGAAGCGACGAGGCCATGGAACTCCAGAAGCAGTTGGTCCAGCAGTATCCCTACGACACCAACGTGCAGACGAGGTACATCCAGGCGCTGTTCAACGCATCGCTGCCCGACGAGGCCTACGCCGCGCTGGACAAGGCTCTCGCCCTGGGCGACTGGCTGCCGTACGAACGCGACAGCCTCCGCTCGCAGTACGCCGACATGCTCTTCAACCAGGGACGCTACGAGGACCTGCTGGCCTACACCGAGAAGTGGGTCAGCCTGACCAACAGCACCGGCTACAGCCGCCACCTCGCGGCGCTCATTCGCTGCGGCCGCGAGGCCGACGCGGCCAAGTTCATGCGAGAGTGGATGCGGCAGGGCGTTGCGGCCGCGGACACCGACGAGGCGGCAGTCGCCCGCCTGGGGGCCGCGATCTCCCAGGCGCTGGGCAGCGGCTGGAACGTATACATTGGCGAGGTCGCCGACGAGTGGCAGCAGCCGCTGGCCGAGGTGGCCATCGCGCTGGCCAGCCACCCGTCGCGGGCGCACCTGGCCGACCAGATCATGAACGACTACCGCTTCGCGCGGACCGACGCCTGCCGTGGCGTCCGCAAGGCGGCGGCAGAGATGCTCCAGGCCGACGCGGAGAAGCTCGCCATCTCCGCCTTGCAGCGCCTGGTGGGCTGGATCATGCCCAACGACCCCGCTGTGGAGCAGGCCGCGTGGAAGCGCATCTCCGAGCCCCTGCGCAAGCGGTGGACGCTGATGAAAGACCCCAACGTCGCACATGAATACAAGTGGGTGCCCGAGGGCATCGAGCCGGTCTACCAGCGCCATGCGTTGGGCGGCACGCTGGCGAACATCTACGCCTCGCGCCTGCCCGAGCTCTACCTGCCTTTCCTCCGCGAGCAGTTCAAGGACGGCCCCGCCGACTATCGCAGCCAGTACGCCCGCCAGTTGTTCAATGCCCTGACGACCCAGCCATGGGCGACGGACCTGGAGGATGAGGCCTTCGGCCTGCTGGACAAACTGACCGACGCCAACGAACCGGGTGCGCGACTGGCCTCGGCCGCCGGCGCGCTGCACCAGCTCACCGACCGCATGGTGAGCGCCCGCTACGCGGCCAGGATGAAGGCCGTCGAGCATCCCGAGGACTTGCCGCGGACCGAACTGCTAGGCAAGCAGGCGGAGAATCTCAAGCTCGCCCGCATCGAGTTTGCCGACCGCCTCGCCAGGGAGGCCGCCAGGCAGCAGGGCGCCATCATTCCGTGGTTGACGGTCGAGCGGCTGTATCTGGACATCACCGTCGGCCGCGATCTGCCCAAGGCGGCGGCCGAGTGCTGGGAGCTGCTGGGCGCCGCCCCGCGCAAGGCCAGCGACGACGCCAACGCCGAGCAGGTGCTGGACTCGATGGTCCGCAACCGCGCGCTGGTGATGGTGGCGAACCTCGCCTGCCGCCGCTCGGCCGAGCCGGCGCTGATCGACCGCCTGCTGAAGTTCATCGACGCGGGCATCGCCCTGGACAAGGACGACAACCGGTGGAAGCTGATGAAGTACGAGTTGCTCATCGGCCTCGACCGGCCCAAGGAGCTCGAGGCCACGCTCCGCGCCTGGACGCGCGAGGAGAAGGACAGCCGCTGGAAGCTGGGCTTGGCGTACCTGCTGGCCGAGCAGGGCAAGCTGGCCGAGTCCATCGGGCTGATGGAAGCGGTGGCGGCGGCCGATGAACTTGGCCCGGCCGACAATCGCGCCCTTGCCGATTGGTACATGGCCGTGGACCGCCGCGACGCGTACTGCCGCGCGATGATCGACACGTACAAGACGATGCCCGAGCACCAACTGAGCAGCATGCTGTACCGCGGCCTGCAGCCGTGGCAGCGGTCGGACGGCAAGGTGCCCGCAGAACTGGACGAGCAGGTGCTGCTGGTGCTGGCGGCCTTGTTCGAGAAGAGCACCATCCCGCAGAGCTATCTCGGCCAGATGCAGCAGTACTACGCGTACACGCGCGACTTCCGCCTGCTGGCGGCGCTGCCGGAGGCAGTGGTCGGCCAGACGGCCGGCAAGGCGTACCCGATGCTGGCCGGCATGGGCCCGGTGCTTGGCGAGGTGCGCGACGAGGCCACGCTGGACTCCATCGTCGAGACGATCGGCCGCCTGCGTGCCCGCGCCAAGACGGACGTCGACCAGCGGGCGTTGGATCTGCTGGAAACACTGGCTGAGCGCCGCGCGTGCGAGATGCTCAACCAGAACGGCCCGCACGGCGAGAAGGCGCTGGCGGCGATGCAGCGCGCGTTCAAGCGTTCCTGGTCGCCCGGGGAGCAGCGCCTGATGGCCGACGTGCTGGGCGGCATGCGGGCCATTGCCTACAAACCGCTGGCAGCCGAGCAGGTCCGCCAGCTCGAGGTCTTCCACAGCAATGCTGCCCGGGGCACCGAGGACAGCCTGCACATTGCCCGGCAGCTGGGCATCATCTACTGGGACTATTCGCGACATGAGGAGGCCATCGGCACGCTGGAACTGGCCCTGGCCGACTTCCAGCAGAGCCACGGCGGCGTCCTGCCGCCCTTGGCCAACGGCGTGGTCTCCGCCCTGGTAAGCTACCTTCAGGCCCGTGCTCATTTCGATCGCGGCGAGCAGTTCCTCCTGGCCCAGCTCAAGACCGGGGCCCTGCCGCAGCAGAAGCTGTGGCTGCGGCAGCAGCTCTACTCGCTCTACGTCAGCGCCGTGAATTCGGGTGGCTCGGTCTCGCTGGGCAGCGGCCGGCAGCTGTACAAGGCCGCCGAGGCGGTGATGCAGGAATCGCTCGCCACGCCCGACCACAACCACCGTTACCAGGTCACCAGCCAGCTGTGCTCGCTGTACCGCGCGGGCATGGGCGCCAAGGCCCCCGGCGTGCAGAAGGACCTGCACACCTTCGCGTTTGAGATCGTGCCGGAGGTGCTCAAGCGGCAGACGAGCAACTACGAATCCATCGTCAGCGTCGTGAGCTGGGCCCTTCAGGAAGTGATCAGTCCGCGCGAGGCGATGGCCTTCCTCATCGAACGCATCGAGCAGGAGCCCGCCTGGTTCCGCTGGAACAGCCAGGACGGCTGGAGCCGCCAGGGCTACAGGCTTGCGGAGCTTCGCGCGAAGGCGACGGACCTGGGCGACCTCGAGGGCCGCCTGCTGAAGATCGTGGTTACGGAGCTCAAGCGGGACCTCAGCACCCGCAACTCGCGCAACCGCCAGATGTATCACAGCCAGAACAGCCACTTCTGGGCCGCCAAGATTCCCGACTTCGCCGCGGCCGCCGAGGAAGTCTACCAGGAGCGGAAGGACTCCGGCGCCGCCGTCGCCTACATCGCCAACTATCTCTACTGGGGCGTCGACCGCAGGCCGCGGGCCATCGAGATGCTCTTCATCGCCCACAAGGCCAAGCTGCTGGACGAGAACGCCCAGTGGATGCTCGTGGACTTCCTCCATCAGCAGAATCGCTGGGGCGAGTCGGTCGATCTGCTCAACGCGATGATCGAATGGCGGCCCGACACGCTGCGGTATCGCACCGCGCTGATGCGGGCGTACTTCCACACGCAGCGGCCGGCGGAGCTCAAGACCATCCTCCAGCAGGCCGACGAGCACTTCCACAAGAACCGTCGCTGGAATGAGGCCGTCCTGGCCGTGCTGGCGCAGGCGTGCCTGGACACGCAGTTGTACGAGGCGTCGATCGCGTACTACAAGGAACTCATCCCGCTGCACCAGCGGACGCAGGCGGGCCGGGGCATCGGGCTGGGCACGCTGTCGCATTACTATGCCAACCTCGCCCGCGCCCACGCGGGACTGGGGCAGACGGCCGAGGCCGTCGACGCGGCCTGCGGCGCCATCATCAGCTGGGGCCCTCGAGCGGACAATCGCGCTAACGCGATCCACTCGCTGACGGATGTGATTCGCTCGGCGACGAAGCTCGACGAGTTCATGGCCAAGCTCGATCAGCAGGCGGCGGCGGGTGGGTTGGACAATCCGCTCGTTCGCAAGGCGGCGGGGCAGATCTACCTCGAACGCAAGGAGTATGCCAAGGCGCTCAAGCATCTCAAGCTTGCCGTCGAGCTGCAGCCCAACGACGTCGAGACGCACAAGGCGCTGCTCGCCTGCTACGACCAGCAGAACGACGCCGCCGGCGCCGTCGCCCAGCTGCTGCAGTCGGCCCAGCTGATGCGGCGCGACATCGCGCTCTATGCCGACCTGGGCCGGCGGTACGAGGCCCTCAAGCGGCCCAAGGACGCGCAGCGTGCCTACACCGCCATCGTCGAGGTGCTGGCCGCCGAGTCCGAGAGCCACGCCATGCTGGCTGACATCCGCCAGAGGCAGGATCGCTGGGACGAGGCGCTGGAGCAGTGGCAGCAGGTGGCCCGCATCCGCGCGCTGGAGCCCAACGGCCTGCTGAACGTGGCCCGCGTGCAGCTGCATCTCAAGCAGTGGGACGCCGCGGCCGACACGCTGGCCAGGCTGAGCGCCAAGACCTGGCCCACCCGCTTCGGCGACGTGCCCAACCAGATCCGCCAGCTCGAGCAGCAGCTCACCGACGGCCGGCGGAAGGACGTGAAGGATTGACGATTGCCCCGGCTTGGTGATCAACGCCCCCGCGGCCGCCCGCCAATGCCGCCGACTTTTCACTCGGGATGGCCCATGCTTGGTCCCCTATAGGCAGGCCGCTACCGTGTCCACCAAGGCAGGGCGGCGCGGTCGCCGTAGGCGAGGACATCGAAGGCAACGTGCGCAAGGCAGGGCAGGATCAGGCTGTCATACTTTAGGCGGGCTCGCCCCAGGCCCAGACCGAAAAGCAGCGTGCCGCCCGCCAGCAAGGCGATGTCGGCGAAGCTGCTTGCCCCCACGAGCAGGCAGGACTTGTAGGCCGCATGCGCTGCCGCCGCCAGCGCGACGGCCGTCCATGGGCCCAGGCGGGCCCACGCCCCCTGTACGAACCCGCGATAGGCAACCTCTTCGAGCATTCCGATGCCGCCTGCCGCCGCCGCTACGTAGGTCAGCTCCGCCGGCCACAGCGTCTGCCCCTGCACCGACCGGTAGGCCGCGCCGATGGCGACGCCCCACGCCAGGTAAATGGCCATGTTCAGGGCGGGCTGGGGCGGCATCCGCCGCAGGGCCAGTAGCGCACGGGGCTGCCGGCAGAAGGCGATCATCGCGCCCAGAGCCGCCGTCGCCACGCCCGCGGCCGCAAGCTTCATTGCCGCAAGCCCGGCCGCACGCGATGCCAGGGACATGGCACACATGGCGGCCGCAAAGACGACCGCCGCAATCGCTACGCCGCGGTCGTTTGCCGCGTCGCCGACCGATGCCTTGCCGTCCGCCACAGCGTCCCTCCGATGCCGGCCAGCAGCACCACCGGCCCGATCAGCCACGAACCCACACAGAAGCCCACCACCTTGACGTCCGGCCGCTTCTCCCGCAGCCGATCATAGTCCGCCTTGTGGCTCTGCAGATGCGACTTGTCCACGATGAGCACCTTGAGGCTCTTGATCTTCGCCAGACTGTCGATGCCCGTCACATTCTCCGGCAGGCCTGACAGCATCAGGCTCCGCAGGCTCTGGAGCTTCGTCGCGGCCGAGAGGTCCCGCAGGTCCCTGCATTCAAAGAGCGACAGTTCCCGCAGGTTCGACAGCCCCGACAGCGGCTCCAGGTCCGTGAGTTCCGGCGATAACATCACGAGTGTCTTCAAAGTCTTGAGTCCCCACAGGGCCCGGGGTAGCAGTTGCGGCGGTTCATGGTGGCCATGCAGCGCCAGCCCTCGCAGCCCACTTGCCCCCGCCAGCCAATCCAGGGATCCGTTCGCACCGGCGGGGATTTGAAGGATGAGTTCTTCCAGCCGCGGCAGGACGGGAGTGAGATCCTGATTCGAGGGGGCCTTCAAGTACCGCACCGAAGGGCATCGCTTCAGGAGGGCGTCATGCTCCTTCGAATCGCTCAGGACCAAGGCCACGGGCTGCGATGCGACGACGGCATCGGCGATGGCCGCCGGCAAACCGTCCCGGTAGTTCTCCAGCGACCAGCCCTTCACCTCGCCGGGCGGCAGCAGCGAAAGGGCCTTTCGATCAAGGCACTCGAAACCGCTGAGCGTCACCCAACGGACCGCCCGCAGTTGGGCGGCCTGGACGGCCTCCAGCCATTCCAGGCAGTCGGGGGCCAGTCGAAGAGACACGATGTTGCCGTTGCACCACAGGGCCGGCCCGCGAACATGGAAGGAAAGGCGCGAGGACCTGCCGTCCCAAAGGCACAGGAGCTTCGTGCGGTCCTGCGGCGTGTTCGCTTCGGCCTCCAGATTCACCCACAGGACCCCCGGGCCGTAGAGCTCCGTTTCGTACCATTCGGCGCCCGCCTTGGCGGCTTCCTCCCCCGAGACGCTGGTCATGCTCTGAATGTCCTCATGCAGCCAGGACTGGCACAAGACGTTGCCTCCACCAGGCGTCTTCATGTGGATGAGAACCGTCTGCGGACCGCCGCTGTCGCAGCCAGCCGCCGCAAAAGCCGCCGTGCCGATCCACAGCAGTATCGCCCACGTTCGAATGCCCCGCACTTTCATGAGATGCTCCTTTCGTACTCCGCCTACGCTAAGCTATCGCCGGCCGGTCATTACCGCAAGCGCACGAACGCGCGATTGTGCGGCGGGGTGCGGCCGCCTATGGGTTGCACAGTTCGGCGGATGAAGGCTGGGCCGACATGTCAGCCCATGGCGGAAGCCATGGGCAAAGGATCGTCGCATTTCTGGAAGCCCCGTCAGGGGCGACACAACGACGGCGTTTGTGTCGCCCCTTGCGGGGCTTGAAGCGGCGGCGGTCCGGCGGGCGGATCACGCCTTGCTCGGTGATCGACCCCTCACCCGTCTCGCCTTCGGCGAGCCACCCTCTCCCGCAAGGAGAGGGGTTCGCTGGGACGGCTTCCCGAAAGACATGCCACTGCCTTCGGGGCAAAGGCCTGCGGTCATCCCAGCAAGTGCGGTCATGCACCCAAGTCTTGCGGCGGTGGGGCGGCGGGGGTAGGCTTAGCGCATGATCGAGCCGGGCAAAATGCACAAGGCGGCTAGGCCGAGGAGCATGGCGGCGGCTGCGGCGGCGATGGCGCAAACATCGGCGGCGGCCGTCATCATGGCGGCCTTCGTCATGTCGGCGTTGCCCGCGATGGCGGGCGGTGGGGCAGCATCTCCGGCCGCAGCATCTGCGCCGGCCACGTCTTCGCCAGCCCCGGCGCACCCGCCGGTTCGGATTCCGACGGCCGAGGAGCCGCAGGAATATCCCCACGCGGGCATCGCGGCGGCTTGGCCGAAGGCGTTCGAGCCGGCGGTCGTTTCCGAGCCCTTCGATGTGCTGCGGGCCGAACTCCGCGACAAGGGCAAGGTCGTCGCGAGCATCTCGCTGCTGGCGTTTCCCGTCGAGCCCAAGGTCACGGCTGAGCTGTACGCCGAGGCGATGCTGGCCGAGCTGGCCCACAACCCCGCGATCCGGAATTTCAAGGCCGGCGGCCGCACCGCGATGAAGGTGGCGGGGGTGACGGGCTCGGCCGTGCGCATCAGCTACGCCTACCACGGGGGCGAGATCGTCGCGATCCGCCTGTACTTCCTTCGCGAGGCGGGCAAGGCGCGGCTGTGCTACGTGTTGAGTTTCCAGTGCGACAGCGACCGGCAGGGCGACCTGCAGGCGATGCTCACCGAGACGGTCAAGAGCGTGAAGTTCATCCCGCTTCAGCGGCCGTCGCCGGCGACGATGAAGGAACTGGGCCCCTCGCTGGACGAGGTTCGCCTGGGCCTGACGATCCGCCCGCCGCACGGCTGGTATGTGCATGTGTCCAAGGGCGAGAGCCCGCCGGAGCTGGCGGGCCTGCTGCCGGCGGTGCGGACGGGGCTGCAGATCGGGCAGTCGGACCTGGCGTCGGGCGGCGAGTCGGCCGAGGCCACGATGATGGTCGCCGACATTCCCCCCGGCGATGAGGACGCGGGCGCTTGTGCGCAGCGGATGGTCCAGGCCTGCGTGCAGCGGGCGGGGGCGGGCAAGGGCGTCAGCGACGCCGCGGCGGACATGCTGGGCACGGCCGGCCGGCAGACGATCGTCGAGGCTGCGCCGGCGGAGGGGGCCAGGGCGGAGGACGAGCCGCCGGGGAAGGTCTTCACGGTGATACGCGCCGCCTGCCTGGAGGGGGGCGAGAAGGGCGGCCGCAAGGGGTATGGGCTGGTACTTCGATGCGTGGTCGTGGACGCGGCCGCGGCCGGTGCCATGATGGACCGGCTGGCGGCGGGGCTGACGGTGCTGCCGTGTGCGGCATCGGGCCCGGCGGCGAGCCGACCGGCGAAGTGACGCTGTCGCCAGGGGGCCTGGCAGTCCCTCACAATTGAATCAAGTGCTCTGTCTACCTTCGGCGAGGGGTGGCGGCGCCTTCCCATGCAGCCCCTGCACACGGCTGTGGCGGCGGCCTGCGAAGGCCGCCACCCAGCGCATGAGGGAAGGGCGCCACGATTATCATTTCTCCGGCAGGGCAATCGCGTTCTCGGCTTTTTGTGGCATGGGCGTCTCGCCCATGAGTCGCAGGGGCGTCTCGCCGCTGCAGTGTTTCTCGAATATCCACGGGCGGGACGCCCGTGGGACGCACGGGCAAGATGCCCGTGCCACGAGAATGCGAATGCCCTGATTTTTCCGGCCGCGTGGTTGCCAATCAGTTCGGCGAATGTTAACATCTCCGCGTCTGAATCGGCGGATGTCCTTTCAAATCGCGAAGGGGTTCAAATATGATTAGAGCGTCTCCAATGCAGGCGTAGCGCGTTCGGCGCTTGTTAGGTATTGCGCA
>CAZTVF010000115.1:0-17180 GCA_964616985.1 uncultured Planctomycetaceae bacterium | reverse complement strand
TATGCCCCATTGGACTCTCTCTGAATATCCGGCGGTTTATTGGGGGCAGGTCACGCGTCTACCACATCAACTTCGGGATGTGGCTGGAAGACCTTCTGGAGCCGCCGGAGGAACCGCCGAGATAGCGCTTCGTCCGCCGTTCAGTTCTCGTTGATCGGGATGGACAGCGTGAAGTGGGCGCCGTCGCCGGGCTCGCTCTGGACGGAGATGTCGCCGCCCATATCGGTGATGATCTGCTTGCAGATGGCCAGGCCCAGGCCCGAGCCGCCGTCATCGTCGGCCTGGGCCTTGGTGGTGAAGAAGGGCTCGAAGATCTGCTGGTGGTTTTCGCTTGGAATGCCCACGCCGTTGTCCTGTACCCCGAGGACGGCCCGGTCGCCTTCGCGGCGGGCGGTGATGGCGATGCGCCGCATGCCGCCGGGTTTGCCCATCACGGCCGAGCGTGCGTTGATCAGGAGGTTCAGCAGCACCTGCTGCAACTCGACGCGGCGGGCGACGAGGGTGAAGTCGGCCGGCACGTCCAGGACCAGTTCGATGCCGTCCTTCTGCGGTTCGCGCGCCATCGCGCACAGCGTGTCGTCGATCAGTTCACGAAGTTTGACCGGGGCCATCTCGGCGGTGGTGTCGCGGGCCATGCCCAGAATGGCGTTGCAGATAGAGGTGGCGCGGCGGCCGCCGTCGGCGGCGCGGTCGATTGCCTTGGTGGCCAGGCTGGGGTTCACCTTTGCCAGCTGCGCGTAATTGATGATGGGGGTGAGGATGTTGTTGAACTCGTGGGCGACCATCGCCGTCATGGTGCCCATGGTGGCCAGACGCTGCGCCCGCGCCAGCTGCGCGCGAAGGGCGGCAACCTGCCCCTGGAGCTTGGCCAGCTGGTCGTCGTCCTGGCGTTTCTTCTTTGGAAGCGTTTTCACGATACGAACCTCTTGTTTTCCGCCACGCCGGAGGATATTCAGACAGAATCCTTCACATTGGTACATCGGCACAAGGCCGCAATAACTTGAACCTGGACGGCCCATGGACACAGTACTCCTGCTGACGACGCTTCTGGAATTGGCCGAGAACCTCGGGGTCGAAATTCGCCGCGTGCCGCACGGCTCGGACGGCGACGACCACCCCGGCGGGGCCGTCGTTCGCCTCAAGGGCCGGCAGATCGTCTTCCTCGACGGCGACGCCGATCCCACCGACCAGATTGATGTCCTCGCCATCGCCCTGCGCGGGCGCAAGGAAATCCAGGACATGTTCCTGCCGCCCGAGATCCGTGAAATCCTCGATTGATCGGTGGCGCGGGCGGGGTCGGTGGCGCATCGAGGAGAAGAGAGCGGGATTGAGATGATTTCCGGGATTAAGGGGATTGAAGAGAAGAGATTTCGTCAGTTCTTGTTCGTCTGCCGGCGCGGCAGGTCGCGGAACTGCGATGGTCTTAAGGAGCGGCGCGCCGCGATCGGTGCTGCCGCCGCCAGTCACCTTTCCCGCTGCCGCGACGACCACGGCATCTCCACCGTTAATCCCTCATCCCTTGAATCCCAGAAATCGTCTTGATCCCGCTCTCTTTCTCCTGACAGTCACCGCCGCTGCCGCCGCGACGACCCAAGGAATTCCCACCTTCATTCCACAATCCTCCTAATCCCAGAAATCATCCAATAATCCCGCTCTCTTCTCTTCCATGCGCGTCACCGACCCGGACAACGAAGCCCTACCAACGTCGGCTGCGCGTTGTTATCATGTCGCCATGAAACCCATCGCGCATGGAGTCGACATGGTGGAGTGTTCGCGCCTGCAGGAGGTCATTGGCCGCCACGGCCAGCGATTCCTCGAACGCGTTTTCACGCCGGCGGAGCTGGCGTACTGCGTCGGCAGGAAGAGGGAAATCGAGCACCTCGCCGGGCGGTTCGCGGCCAAGGAGGCCGTCCTGAAGGTCCTGGGCACGGGCTGGCGGGACGGCATCAAGTGGACTGACATCGAGGTCCGCAACGAGCCCTCGGGCCAGCCCAGGGTGAACCTCTCGGGCCTGTGCGAGCAGATCGCTCGCGAGCAGGGCCTCCAGAAGATCCTCATCTCCATCAGCCACATCGAGACGCACGCCATCGCCTCGGCCATCGGGGCGAGCGAATAGCATGCCCGACCCCGCCGACAAACGGTTGACCATCTTCGTCTCCGCGGCCGAGGCCAGCGGCGACGAGCACGCCGCCAACCTCATCCTGGCCCTGAAGGAGCGATTCCCCGCCGCACGCTTCATCGGCGTGGCCGGGCCTCGCATGGCCGCCGCGGGTTGCGAGGTGGTCGAGGACCTCACGCACAAGGCGAGCATGCTGTGGGGCCCGTTCCTGAACCTGGCGTACTACATCCGCAAGATCCGCCGCGTGCAGCGTGCGATCCGCCAGATTCGCCCCGACGTGGTCGTGCCCGTCGACAGCCCGGCCATGAACTGGCACATCGCCCGAGCCGCGCGGGAGGCGGGCGCCCCGGTGGTGTACTACGTCGCGCCGCAGGTGTGGGCGTGGGCGCCCTGGCGGGTGAAGAAGCTCGCCCGCCTGACCGACGGCGTGGCCTGCATCCTGCCGTTCGAACAGGAATACCTCCGCCAGCGCGGCGTGAACGCCACGTTCGTCGGCCATCCCGTGTACGACCATCGCCGCCCGCGCCCCCAGCCCCTGCCGGACCTGACCGAGGCATGGTACGAGGGCAACTGGCGGGTGGCGCTGCTGCCGGGCAGCCGGCCGGCCGAGATCAAGCACCACACGCCGGCCTTGCTGGCGACGGCGGCGGCGATCGCACGCCGCTGGCCCAAGGCGCAGTGCACCTTCGCGACGCTGAACGAGGCCGGGGCCGCGGCGATCCGGCGGATCACGGCCGCCCACGGTCGCGGCGAGGCCGAGGTCGTGGTGGGGCCCACGGCGGCGCAGGATGTGCTGGCGCAGTCGTCGTTCGCGGTCGTCGGCAGCGGCACGGTCACGCTGCACGTGGCGTACTACGGCGTGCCGATGGTCGTGTTCTACCGCACGGGCCTGCTGACGCGATTGCTGTACCGCACGCTGGGGCGGTCGGCCGCGATGGTGCCCACGCACAGCCTGTCGCTGGTGAACATCCTGGCCGGGAAGCGGATCGTGCCCGAACTGATGCCCTGGGGCGGCAGCGTTCCGCCCCTGACGCGCGCGGTGCTCGAATGCATGAGCGACCTTGGCTACCTCCACGAGATGCGCGATCGCATGCTCGCCATCGCCGACTCGCTCTGCCTCGCCACTTCGCAAAGCGCCTCCGCCAACGCCGCCGACCTGGTGGCGCAGACGCTGGCGCGGTAGAACCGCAGGGCAGTTCGGCCGGCGGCGTTTGTCCTTTTCAAATCGGCGTAGCGAGTGTCCGCAGGGGAGCGATATCGGAGTTTGCGTGCAACGCGGCCGCTGTGAACGACGTGGATAAAAAGGTGGCCGGCGGGTCCTCGCTTACCCACCGGCCTTCCTAACTGGCACACGAGCGCCAGCTATGTCAAGTTCATCAGGGGCGCGTCGCAGTTGAGCCTCTGCCGCACGCCCCGTGCTCACTCCTGGCGAAGGGCGGTCGCTGCTGCCCTGATCCTCATCCAGTAACTTGTCAAACTTTCGAGAGCATCTACCCTCCTAGTTGCACAGGCCGTGCCAGAGAAATGATGCGATGGCCATGCCGGGCCGCCTGCGCGCAAGTGATGATGGTGCCGTTGTTATGAGCGAGGAGCAAAAGAGCATGAGGTTCTGCCGGGCGAGAGCATGGGGAATCTTGCCCACTGTTACCGGGTAATAGTGCGCACTGTCCCCACAGCGCGGCCTACGGCGCTCCCAGGTGGGTCACCCATTTGCCATCGGGGGTGATGACGTGGCGGAGCATGGGCGAGGAGGGCTTGCTGGACGTGATGACCGCCTGGCCATCACGCAGTTCGACCTGCTCGAAGGCATAGTCATCGAACCAGCCCGGATTGTCGCGGACGATAAGGTAGTTGGCGGCGTAGTCGTCCCAGCGGCCGAACCAGCGAGGCTTGCCGGGCCCGGCCCAGACGTCGTAGGGGAACAGCGGCAGCAGGCCCAGGCAGTAGCACAGGGCGATGGCGTGGTTGACGCGGGCGACGAAGGCGGGGGATCCGAATTGCTCGGGCGGCACGTCGGGGAAGAAGCTGATCACCTGCCGCAGGCCCAGTTCGCGGCTTCGCCTGGCCATTGCCACCAGCGCCGCGTCGCTGAAGTCGGGGGTCTCGCCGTTGAGGTACGTCACGAAGGGGCGGACCAGTTCGATGTCGCCGCCGTATCCGCTCACCGAGCCGTTGACGCTCAGCGTGGGCGGGCGGCCGCCGAGGAAACGCTGCATCGCCATCGTCAGGCGGCGGAAGAAACGCGTGACGCTCTGCCGCTGGAATCGCAGGTAGTCTTCCCACAGGGGCACGCCGCCGCTCTTGGCCGCCTGCGTGATCTCGGCCGTGCAGGTCAGGCCTCGGCCCCGCAGGTAGCGGCGGTAGTCGATCTCGATGCCGAGGAACTCGGCAAACTCGCGGCAGCAGTGCTCGCAGAAGCACGGGTTGCCGAACCACTCGCTGGACATCTGGGCGTTGCAGGCCCAGTCGTCGAACTGGAACGAGTCCGTCGTGCCGTCGGCGATCAACTCCAACGCCTGGTCGATGCGGGTCTGCACGTCCTGCGGATTGTTCTGGCACATGTACGACTTGCGATCTCGGGGCGTGCCGAAGCCTTTCATCCAGGGCGCGATGATTGGTTCGCCCTCGAACGACAGGGCCCGGCCCGAGGGGAAGATCGTGTTGAGGGCGGCCACGAATTCCGCCCCGTGCCGGGTGAGCCGGGGGATCTGTGCGCGGTCGGTGATGTAGGACCACTCCAGGCGGGTGGGCCTGACCAGGTCGACCAGGGCGGCGGCCTCATCTATCGTGCCAAACGGGCCGCTGGGCTCATCGTCCTTGCGGATGCTGCGGATCGAAAGGCATATGTCGGAGTTCTTCATCGCAGCAGCTCCTTTTGCCATCGCAGGCCCGCGCGGGCTCAGGAAATGGACGAGCCCGGCGGCACGGGCAGATCGGTGGTGAGGACCACGACGTGACGGGTCTCGCCCTCGGTGTGCGAGGCGGCCAGCAGCATGCCCTGCGACTCCATGCCGCGCATCTTCCGCGGCTCGAGGTTGGCCACGATGATGATGTTCTTGCCCAGCAACCCCTCGTGCGGGATGTACTGGCGAAGCCCGGCCACGATCTGCCGCTGCTCGCCGCCGAGATCGACCTTGAGCACCAGCAGTTTGTCAGCGTTGGGATGGTCGGCCACCTCAAGCACCTTGGCCACGCGAAGGTCGAGCTTGGCGAAATCGTCATACGTGATCATCGGCTTGGCCGCGGGCGCGGCCGGGGCCGCGGGCGTCGCGGGAACTTGCGGATTCAACTCGGTCATAGGTCACCTTTCTTGTCGCCGCCGGGGCGGCTGTAATGAATGAGACAGTGTATGTCCCCGCGGCAGAATCGACAACTGGGTTCTTGGCGGCGGGCGTGTTCGTCTAATGGTTGCTGTCCTCCCGCCTCCGCCCCGGCTTGTCCGGGCGGGGCGACGATTGGCCACTACGAGGCAGTTCCGCTTCTTCCGCCCCCGCCGCCCTTGCGGCGGCGGAGCGATGAGTGGCCACCAGGACGCTGCCGCCAGCTGTAGTGGTCAATCAGCGCTCGGCCGGGGCAACCCCGGCCGGGGCGGAGCCTGCCATATCCGTCACTATGAACGGAGTGCGCCCGTGGCCGTCACCCCAGGGAAGCGTTCTTGGCGGCGGCCTGGGAAGGCCGCCACCCCGGACGCGCGCGGCCGGGGAAGGCCCCTGCAAATCAGATGAGTCCTCACCTGTCGGCGGGGGCGGGATTGCGGGGCCAGAGACGCTCGAAAATCACAACGCTCAGCAGGATGAGGATCCAGGCGCCGATCATGGTGGCCACGGTGTGGCTGAGGAAGTGCTTGCCGGTGAGCATCTGGTAGAGGCCCATCGACCAGCCGGCGGCCAGGCCGACGCCCAGGCCCAGCCAGCGGGCCGAGGGGCGGCGAAACACGAAGAACAGCATCATCAGCGGGAAGCCCGCCGACGCGTGCCCGGCGGGAAAGCAGCGTCCCGGCCGGCGCGACTTGGCGCGGAGATCGGCCTGGGCACGCTCGAAGACCTTCACGTAGGGCTTGTCCATGCCGTAGCGCTGGAGCTGGTAGGGGCCATGGACGTTGGTCACCTCGCGCAGGCCCACCAGCACCGAGGGCACCAGCGCGAACGAGAGGGACATCATCGCCAGCGGCCGGCAGAGGCGGTCCAGGCGGGCGAACGCCAGTGAGGCGGCCAGTCCGATGCCGCACAGGACGCCGGTGGCGATCATCACCGCCTTGAGAGGCCAGTAGCACAAGGCTCCTTCGTCGTGTTCGACGATCCACCGATCGCCGGGGCCCACGTGGAACTTGTCCTGCAGCCAGACATCGGTGTCGGTGAATTCGAAGAACGCCAATACGGCGCCCAGCAGCACGACGGCGAGGATCAGTTGGAGGCGGGGGGACATGGCTACTTCTTGAGCATCTGGTTCTTGATGAGGTAACTGGCCGTCTGGTAGTACGACACCGTGTCGATCAGCCGCTGCGGGGCCTCCTGGGGCAGGAGGCTCTCGTCGTCGTTGGTGTCCACCGCGTACTGTGAATGCTGCCGCTTGGGCGACAGCACCGTCAACTCGCTGTCTTCCAGCAGGGCGAGCTTCTGGTAGGTTCCCATCAGGGCGCGGCCGGCCTTGTCACGCATCACGTCGACGCCGAAGAAGCGGCTGGTGTACGAGATGTTCATCAGCCCCAGCAGCGTGGGGGCCAGGTCGATCTGGCTGCAGACCTGCTTGACCTCGCCGGCGGGCACGAGCTTGGGGGCGTAGATCAGCAGCGGGATGTGGTACTTGTCGACCGGGATCTCGGTCTTGCCCGCGCTGCCGGCGCAGTGGTCGGCGATGATGACGAAGATCGTGTTGTCGAACCAGGGCCGCGTGCGGGCCTGGCGGATGAACTCGCCGATCGCGTAGTCGGTGTACTTGACCGCCCCGTGGCGGCGGCCGGAGGGAATGTCGATGCGGTCGGGGTAGGTGAAGGGGCGGTGGTTGGACGTGCTCATCACGAACGAGAAGAAGGGCTTGCCGGTGGCGAAGGAGGCGTCGCCCTCCTTGATGACGCGGGCGAAGAGGTCGCCGTCGCACACGCCCCAGGCGTTCTCGAAGGTCACTTCCTCCTTGGCCATGTCGGTCCGGTCGATCGGCCGGCAGCCGTTGGTCGAGAAGAAGTAGTTCATGTTGTCGAAGTAGCCATGCCCGCCGTAGACGAACTTGTTGTCGTAGCCGTTGTCGGCCAGGACGCCCGCCAGCGAGAACATGCCCTCGTTGTGTGGCCGCCGCACGACGGAACTGCCCGGCGTCGGCGGCAGCGAGAGCATGATCGCCTCCAGCCCGCGGACGGTCCGCGTACCGGTGGCGTACAGCCGGCGGAACAGAAGGCTTTCCCTGCATAATTGGTCAAGGTTGGGCGTCAGGCCGTCCTTGCCGCCGAACTCGGTGAGGTATTCGGCGCTGAGGCTCTCGATGGTGAGGATGACGACGTTGGCCCGCAGGGGCGGCTGGTCGCTCTTGACCTCGCGGCGGATATCGAAGGGGTCGTCGCTGACGAAGGGCGTGCGGGGGTTGGCCAGCAGCTCGCGCAGACGTCTGAACATCGCGGCGTCATTGTTCATGACGTAGAACTGCGAGTAATCGATCTCGTTTTCCCAGAACGCCGAAACGAGGCTGAAGCCGCCATTCTTAGCCAGCTCGTTCACGTAGGGGTTCTTCGAGACGTTGGACATGGCGTTCTCGACCCACAGCAGCGTCACCGCCGGCACGACGATGAACGCGGCCCCGCCGGCCAGGCGACGCGTGAAGGTTGTGGCGTGGGCAAAGGAGGCGGTGAAAGCCTTTCGCGTCAGGAACACCAGGATCGCCGTTGCCGCCAGCAGGCTCAGGATGATCCACGTGATCGGGTACGACTGCCAGGCGTTGGCCACGACTTCCTGCGTATAGACGAGGTAATCGATGGCGATGAAGTTGAACCGCGTGTTGAATTCGTCCCAGAACAGCCACTCCGCCGCCACGTCGAACAGCAGGGCGAAGGTGGCCGCGAAGTACAACCCCGTCGCCAGGTACCGGTTGAGTCGCGATTGGAACAGGCGGTTGGGGGCCAGCATCAGGTACAGCGCCACCGGCAGCATCGCGACGAAGGCCGAGACGACGTCGAAGAACAGGCCCACGCCGTAGATCCGCGCCAGGTCGCCCGCGCCGCCGGTGACGAACCGCCACGACTGCACCAGCATGGCCGTCCGCAGGACCAGCGACGCCGACACGAACAACGCCATGAAGACCAGAACGCTGCCGTACCGTGATGTAATGAGCTTTGCGATAACCTTCTCTTTTCTCCGGCCGGGCACTGTAGGTAGTAGTCCCTGATGCCTCGCACGGGGGCATCTTAATCGAACAGGCCGGGCCGGGACAAGACTGTAGCGGCCGAGGCCTGAACGACACCTGAAATGCCTACGATTCATCGGCATGGATGCGGATAGGATCGTCATCAACCGGGCGGCGGCCTGACGCTGTGGGCGGCCGTGGTGGGCGACAGGGACGGTGCGCAAAACCGCCTCCCTCGCCGGCTGACTTCCTCGCCCCGCCCTTGGCGAACTTCGCAATTCCTTGACTCTCGCCGCCAACGCGGCAACAATGGCCACACCCGGAGTGTAGCTCAGTTTGGCTAGAGCACCTGGTTTGGGACCAGGGGGTCGCAGGTTCAAATCCTGTCACTCCGAGTGAAAAAGGCCGTCCGAGAGGACGGCCTTTTTCACTAGAGCACTAGAGCACTAGAGCACTAGAGCACTAGAGCACTAGAGCACTAGAGCAGGAGAGCAGTAGAAAGTAGCCCAGGGGCCGGCCTGCTGCTTCGTCTGCGGCTACGGAGAGACGTGCAAGGTCGGAGTCATTCACATGTTCTTCGGCCCCGGAACAAAGATCACGCCCGAGATGACTCCCGAACTGGCCAAGCAACCCGAGCGGGTCGCCGAGGCGCGGCGTTTGGGGGCGGAGTTGACCCGACGGCTGCGAGAGTTCAGCCAGGCCACGTAATTCGTCGGGGGCAGAGAGGTGACGGCCTTCCAAGGCCGCCGCCCGTGACCGCGTTGGCGGCGGCCAGAGCGTGCCTGCCGGAGGCGGGGAGGCCGTCATCCATCGTAGTTGTGTAATTGGCTTCCGCCATTGGCTGACATGTCTTTCGCACCCTCCAAGCGTAGCCGCACGCAGGTGCAATTTCCGCCGGTTTCGTACTTGTCAAACTCAGAATCCATGATATCATCAAATCTACTTTCCCGGGTGATGATCATTGTCTCGGCGCCTGGGAGTCTGAGGAAGACGCGGCGTCTTGCTCCGCCGCATGTCTTTATTGCTGGCCGTGGATGACGGCCAAACGGCTCGTTCAGGAGGATACATGAAGGCTATCAGCAGGATTGTCCTTTGCTCGCTTCTGGCTGTTTCTCTCTTGGCGTGTCCGGCAATTGCGGATATGCACGTCTCGGGAGTTCCGCAGCTAACCAGCCGATCCAACGCGTCTTACACGCTGTACCTCGATTTCGCCGGCTTCAATTACACCGGCACGTGGTCGAGCAAGACGCCCGGGAACACCCCGGCCCTGGACAACACCGCCAACTCCGGCACGTTCACCGTCGCCCAGTCCGATCGCATCAAGGAAATGTGGGCCCGGACGGTCCAGGCCTACGCGCCGTTCAACATCAACGTCACGACGATCGACCCGGCCGTGGCGGCGGGGCAATCGGGCACCGACTTTGCCCGGCAGGCGTACTACGAGACGCAGGCCCGCATGATGCACACGGTGATTACGACGTCGTACGCGTGGTACGGGGCGGCCGGCGGGGTGTCGTTTGTCGGAACCACCAAGAACGCATATAACCCGGCCAGCTTTAACGGCGGGGCGGGGGCAGGAAATCACACCAATTGGATCTTCACCGACGGCACGGCCAACAAGGCCAACTACACGGCCGACGCGACCGTGCATGAGAACGGCCACGGCCTGTCGCTTCTGCATCAGAGCGACTACAGCGGAAGCACCAACGTCAACGAGTACAGCAAGGGCGACAACAACTCGGCCAACGGCACGTACAGCCCGATCATGGGCGCGGGCTACTACACGCAGCGCACCACGTGGCGTAAGGGCGATTCGCCGGCCGGCGGCGCGTTGCATACCCAGAACGACGTCAAGACGCTGTTGAGCAACACGGGCATGGGCGGGTTCGTCGAGGATGGCATCGGCCACACGAGACAGACGGCCACGCCGCTGCCGTTGATCGGCAGCACGGTGGATTACTCCCTCGCCCAGGGCGTCATCGTGCCGGTGAGCACGAACAACCCCGATCCCATCGGCGTGGACAAGTACACCCGCGACTGGTTCTCGTTCCTGTCCAACGGCACGACGGCAATCACGCTGACGGCCAACAATGGCGACGACCTGATTACGCCCGGCGTTGCGGCCCCCGGGGCGACCTTGCGAAGCACGCTCAAGATCTACGACAGCCTTGGCGCGCTGGTGGGCACGGCCACCGAGGCGGCGAGCACCATGGCCGAGACGTTCGCGGGCCTTCTGCCGGCGGGAACCTACTACGCCGAGGTCGCCAGCTACGGCGGCCACACCCAGACGTTGCCGAATCCCGCCGGGGGATTTTTCAACACGACGTATTACTACGACATGGGCTCGTTCTTCCTCACCGGCAGCGGCTTCGCCGTGCCTGAGCCCATGACGATGCTGATCTTGTCGCTGGGCAGTTTGCTCATGATTCGCCATCGCCGCCGCGCCGCCGCGTAAGGCTTGTCGGCGAGGCCCAACGCCCGCCCGGATCAACTGAGAATTCACAAAAGGCCACCCCCGATGGGTGGTCCTTTTGTTTCCCAGGCCCAGAGCATCCGCAGTGAGACCCGGTCGCATTGCAGGTGAATCATCCATTTGCCCTCCCGGTCGTGTTCCCGATTTGAAATCACGACTCGAGAGGGAAATAATTCCTTGTGAGCGGCCGCCCCGGCGAGGGCCCGGGCAACAAACCGTGCTGTGGTCAGGCACGCTTCTCACTGGCAATAGAATATGGCGCAGAAAGAAAACGTGCTGACAGGTCTCCCCGCGGAGGTGGTCCAAGGCGGCATTCGCAAGTTGGAGTTCGCGAAGGACGTCACGTTCCAGGCGGAACTGCGACGGCGCGTGGACGAATTCTTCCGCGCCAACGGAATGCGGAAACGCGACTGCTGGCAGATGTACCTCAAGTCGGCCGTAATCCTGGGGATATTCGGCGTCTCGTGGTGGATGCTCGTCTTCGTCGCCCGGGGGCTGCCGGAAGGGTTGATGCTGGCGGTGATGCTGGGGCTGTCGACGGCGCTGATCGGCTTCGACATCCAGCACGACGGCGGCCATGGGGCGTATTCCAGCCATCGATGGATCAACCGCATCGCCGCCGGCACGCTGGGGCTCATCGGCGGCAGCAGCTACACGTGGCGGTGGAAGCATTCGATCATTCATCACATGTACGTCAACATCGGCGGCTACGACAACGACATCAACATCGGCAATCTCGGGAGGTTCACGCCGCACCAGAAGCGCCTGTGGTTCCACCGGTGGCAGCACGTGTACCTGTGGGCGTTCTATGGGCTGGAGGCGATGAAACTCCAACTCGTCGACGACTTCCGCTACATCATCGCCGGCCGCATCGGCGAGCATCGCATCGGGCGGCCCAAACGGTGGGAACTCGTCAACTTCATCCTGGGCAAGGCGGCCTTTGTTTCGCTCGCCTTCGTCGTGCCCATGCTCCTTCACGACGTGTGGGTGGTGCTGTTCTACTACGTCGTGGCCGGGTGGGTTCTGGGGATGGTGATGGTGCTGGTGTTCGTCACGCCGCACCTGGTGGGCGATGTGGAGTTCCCGCTGCCTTCGGCGCCCGGGCGCCTGGATCGTCCCTGGGCGGTGCACCAGGCGAGCGTGACCGTGGACTTCGCCCGAGATAACCGCCTGCTGACGTGGCTGCTGGGGGGGCTGAACTACCACAAGGAGCATCACCTCTTCCCGCTGATCTGCCACGTGAACTACCCCGCCATGTCACAGGTAGTGCAGGAGACCTGCCGCGATTTCAACCTGCCGTACAAGGAGCACCGGTCGTTCGCGTCCGGCATCGGGGCGCATTACCGCTGGCTGCGGAAACTGGCGAGGGAGGAGACCGCCGTCGCCGGCGACAACGCCGTGTGAGGCGGCGACTGGGCGGGGCAGGGGCTAGTAGTCCTTCACGCTTGATTCTGGGAGTAAGGCCTTGGCGGCGGCTTGCCGTTCGGCGCTGCGAGACGTGGTTGACGCCCTGGGCTTCTACAGCGCCGAACGGCAAGCCGCTGCCAGACGCGCTCACCTGTTCGATTTTGATGAACCGCTAATGTTCTGTCTGCCTTCAAGTGAGGGTGGCGGCCTGGGAAGGTCGCCACCCCTTGAATGACACGAGACAGGGGGCTAGCGTCCGCACGGCTCGTACATGCTCTTGGGTGAGCCGCACACGGGGCAGGGCCAGTCCTGGGGCAGATTCTCAAAGGATGTGCCGGGGGCTATGCCCGCCGCCGCGTCGCCCTCGGCGGGGTCGTAGACATGCCCGCACACCTGGCATTGATGGCGCTCCATGCGATCGCTCATGCCGGGAATAATATTCCGTCGGCGGGGGTAGCTCAAGGTGGCAAAACGGGGGGCGGCGATATTCTCGGGAATACATAGCGCGCTGGGGAGGGGAAGCGGTTATAATCCGGGGGTTCGGTTCGTCTCACGAAGATCTGCACGGGAAATTGGAAACACAACACATTAGCTCCCGCCAACAACTCTCGCCTGACGCTCCTGACTCCCTGGGCCGGAATCGCAGCCTCTTTCGGAAGGATCCAAGAAAGACTAAATAGGATCCAAGTGCCTTTATGACAGGAGACTCTCAATGGGCAAGAAACTGTATGTTGGTAACCTCGGCTACGACGTGACTGAATCAGACCTGACGCAGCTGTTCGCGCAGCACGGGACGGTCGGCAGCACGGCGATCATCATGGACAAGGACACCAACCGGAGCAAGGGCTTCGGTTTTGTCGAGATGTCCACGGACGAGGAAGCTCAGGCGGCCATCGCCGCACTGAACGGTCGCGAGCACTCCGGCCGCGCCCTGACGGTCAACGAGGCCAAGCCTCGTCCCGAGGGTGGCAGCCGTGGTGGCAGCCGCGGCGGCGGCAGCTTCGGCGGCGGACGCCGCTACTAGTCGCTACAGGAGCGCAGGGCCTTGGCCAACGCCAGGGCCCTGCGATTCCTTTTTAATGTAACTGCGGGGCAATCTGTAAAACCTAACGAGCGATGCATGGAGAGATTCCAGATGAAGCACATCCTTCCAGAAGCGTCCCCCGTCGGAACGGTGGCGGAGGCCAGCAAGGCCTACCGCAACACCTTGGCCCAGCACGGGCTGGTTGACTTCACTCGCCAGGAGATCGAAGAGGCGCGTTCGACGCTGCAATCGCAAGGTTGCGGGCGGATCGGCAGCCGCGACCTTCGCTTCCAGGCGGCGATCACCCGCCTCAAGACCCGCAAAGACCTCGGCGCTCACGCCGTCGAAGGCATCCTCCGCCAACTCGTGAACCTCGAATACGACCTCGACCAGGCCGAGTGGGAACGCGACTGCCACCGCCGGGTCTCTCTCTCGCACCTCAGCTTCCGCTCCCAGCACTAGGCGCCCCAGACCGGGCTGAATCCCGCTCCGGGCCTTGCGCCCCTTCCGCGCATCGTGGCCGGGTCCGCATGGGCGGGTCCAGGGGGCCGTCTCAACGGTGTGAACGTATCTACCGGATCTGATGCCATCGCCGCGACGGCTACCGCCGCGCCGATGGTGGGCAAGCTCGCCACGGCGAGTCTCGCCTGCGGCGGACCTGCTCGACCTGCCGTTCCTTACAGCGATTGGACGACGGTGATGGCGGTGATCAGGACGATGTCCTCGACGCTGCAGCCGCGGGAGAGGTCGTTGATGGGCTTGGCCAGACCCAGCAGCAGGGGGCCCAGGGCGGTGGCGCGGCCGAAGCGCTCCACCAACTTGTAGGCGATGTTGCCGCACGAGAGGTCGGGGAAGACCAGCGTGTTGGCGTGGCCGGCCACGGTCGAGCCCTTGGCCTTGCGCTCGCCGATGCCCGGGATGACCGCGGCGTCCAGCTGCAATTCGCCGTCGATCTTCAGGTCGGGGCGGCGGGCCTGCGCGATCTTCGTCGCGTCGATCACCTTCTGCACGGCCGGGCTGTAGGCCGAACCCTTTGTGGAGAAACTCAGCATCGCCACCTGCGGCTCGACTTCCAGCAGCGCCTTGCACGCCTCGGCCGCGGCGATGGCGATGTCGGCCAACTGCTCCACGGTGGGCTCGGGCACCACGCCGGTGTCGGCGAAGATCACGCTGCCTTCGACGCCGATCTCGGGGATGATCGTATTCATCACGCTGCAGGAACTGACGGTGTTATTGCCCTTGACCAGGCCCACGCCGAACAGCGCCGCGCGGACCGTGTCGGCCGTGGGCGACGCGCAGCCGGAGACCATGCCGGCGGCGCGGCCGTCGTCGACGAGCATCGCGCCGTAATACATGCTGCGCTGCATGAGCTTCTCGGCGTCGGGCAGGGTCATCTTCTTATGCTTGCGCCGCTCGTAGAGCGAGTTGGCGTACTTCGCGCGGTCGCGGTCGGTGGCCGGGTCGATCAGCTCGATGCCGGCGAGGCTGACGCCGAGCTGCCTGGCCAGGTCGGTGACGGTCTTGGTGTCGCCGACCAGCAGGATCTTGGCGTAGCCCAGATCGGTGGCCTGGCGGGCGGCCTGGATGACGCGGGCGTCTTCGGCTTCGGGGAGGACGATGGTTTTGCCGGCGGCCTGGGCGCGGCGGGTGATTTTGTCTACGACAGAGTTACTCATTCGATTGCCTTTGGCTGGGGACACAGATATCATGCCGCATCTTGTGCGGATGGGCGAGATAGTAGCACGCCCGCCCGCACCTGTCGAGAAGAAGATGGAACATCGCAGAATTCATGGCCTCGAGAAGCTGCAGGTTCAGCTGGCGGCGGTGGCGTCGCTGGCGGTGGTGTATTTCTGGCTGTGGCCTCGCTTCTGGCCGTGGGATCCGCAGTCGGCCGTGGCGTTCCTGCCGGCGGGCGCGTACGCGCAGCTGGCGGCCTTCGCCGTGATGGTGCTGGCCCTGGCGGTCGTGGTGGGCATCGTGACGATGTCCACACGGGCCGAGGGGGCGCTGTTGGTGGTGCTGATCGGGGCCGGCGGCATCAGCCTGCATTCCCCGCAGATCCGCGCCCTGTTCTGGGCCCACCCCGATAGTTATACATGGGTCTATGGTCAGCTGCTGCTGGAGTCGCTGGTGATGGTGGGCATCCTGCTGGCGGCGGCCATGGTCATCGCGGCCGTTCGCGCGGTGGCGGCGCGGGCGATTCCCGCCCTGGCCTACCGCAGCCCGCTGGAGCGGCTGACCCCCGAGCAGCGAGAGCGGATCGGCAGCAACCTCGCCGACCAAGGCCGCAGCCTGGGGCTGTCTCCCTTCGCCTGGATATACAATGACGTCATCAAGAAGGTCGCGGTGGACAACGTCGTCCGCGACATCCAGAAGGACGGCGAGCAGGTCATCGCACGCTCTCACTGGACGCACGCCGCCGGCTGCTTCGGCCTGACGTTCCTGATCTCGATGGTGCTGATGTTCCTGCTGATGCAGTCGGCCGACCGGGGACAGGTGCTGTTCGCCTTGTTCGCCAGTTTCATGGTGGGCTCGCTGGCGGGGCACCAGATCATGCCCACGCGGTGGGGCGGCCTGCTGCCGCTGGCGCCGTTGGCGGCGGCGGTGTTCTTCTATGCCGTCGCAGCCGCCTCGCATGTGGGCGGTTCGCCCCTGGCGTGGGTCAACATTCCCAAGTATTCTCAAGCCTTGCCGATTGACTGGCTGACGGCCGGCAGCGGCGGGGCGGTGGTGGGTCATTGGATCAGTTGTCGGCTGCACGAATTGCGGCTGATGGAAGCATTGGAAGAAAAGAAGGAGTCATGAAGATGGCAAAACCAATCGTGGGTGCGCAGCTGTTCACGCTGCGTGATTTCTGCAAGACGCTGCCCGATTTCGTCACGACGCTCCAGAAGGTCAAGGCGATCGGCTACACGGCTATCCAGGTCTCGGGCATCGGCCCCATCGACCCCAAGGACGTGGCCAAGGCGGTCGCCGACAGCGGCCTGACCGTTGCCTGCACGCACATGGGCTGGAACCGCTTCACGGGCGAACTGGACCGCGTGATCGAAGAACACAAGATGTGGAACTGCAAGCACCCCGCCATCGGCGGCCTGCCGGGGGAATACTTCGCCAGCCTCGACGGCGTGAAGAAGTTCGTCGACGAGCTCGCCCCCATCGCCGAGAAGCTCGCCAAGGCCGGGATGGATTTCTCCTATCACAATCACCACGTCGAGATGCGCAAGTTCGACGGCAAGACGTGGCTGGGCGCCTTGTACGACACCGCCCCGGCCGCCATGCTCAAGGCCGAGATTGACACCTACTGGATCCAGGCCGGCGGCGGCGACCCCGTGGCGTGGATCAAGAAGTGTGCCGGCCGCGAGCCCGTCCTGCACTTCAAGGACATGGGCGCGTTCGGCTGGGAAACCCGCATGACCGAGATCGGCGAGGGCAACCTGAACTGGCCCGCGATCATCGACGCCGCCACCGCCGGCGGCACCGAGTTCGCCCTGGTCGAGCAGGACAACTGCTACGGCCGCGACCCCTTCGAGAGCCTCGCGATCAGCTTCCGCAACCTCGAGGCCATGGGCATGAAGTAGGCCGCCGCTCGAACGCACGCAACGCAATACGAACGCCAGGATTCCCGCACCGCCGAGGCCCTGGCGTTCTGCGTTGGATGGTCCTACGAGGCGGGGGCGGCGGCCTGGGAAGGCCGCCACCCATCATGTCAGGAATGAGCGCGGGCACTGGGCGGGGGATGCAATGCGAGGGGAGGGACTTGAACCCACAACCCTTTCGGGACCAGGACCTAAACCTGGCGCGTCTGCCAATTCCGCCACCCTCGCGGG
>CAZTVF010000114.1:0-17294 GCA_964616985.1 uncultured Planctomycetaceae bacterium | reverse complement strand
GGTGCTGCGGAAGCATCGCGTTTATGCATCTCGGATTTGAATCTGCGATTGCGGAATTGAGCTTAGGACAGGTCGGTGACTTTGCCGACGCGCGGGCGGTATCTTGATTCCGAAATCCGAAATATCAAAATCCGAAATCCCTACGCAATCCCGTCCGGGCTGGCCTCTTCCCCCTTGGGGCGGTGCTTCCAGCGGCGGTGAACCCAGAGGTACTGCTCGGGGGCATCGCGGATGACTTGCTCCAGGGCCGAGGTGTAGGCCTGCGTGATCCACATGAGCGGGTCTTCCTGGCCGGCCCACTCGCTGGGGTAGATGATCCGCTGGATGCCCAGTTCGAAGCGGTAGCCTTCCTTCAGTCGCTTGCCGTACCCCACGATCACCGGCGTGTTGTACTGCATCGCCATCAGGGCGATGATCTTGTACGTGCTGGCCTTGCGGCCGAAGAAGTCGACGAATGCGCCCTTCCTACCGGCGTCCTGGTCGGCGATGAAGCCGACCGTTCCGTGCTGTTCGAGGATGTCGGGGACGACGGCGGAGGCGCCGTTCTTGTCCAGGATGCGCTGGCCCGCGCGTTCGCGGACGCCGATGACGTAGCGGTCGATGTAGGGGTTGTCGATGCGCCGCGCGACGGAGACCGAGGGGAAGCCCAGGGCGGCCATCGTGTAGCCCACGACCTCCCAATTGCCGAAGTGCCCGGTGAGCATGATCAGGCCGGTCTTCTTTTCCAGCAGCAGGCGCAGCGTTTCGCCGAGGTCCTTGAGCTCGACGTGGCGGCGCCAGCTGCCGATGGCGATCAGGCGGGTGGTGAACAGGAACTCCAGGCCAAGGTACACCAGGTTCCGCAGCGACGCGCGGGCGACGCTGGCGTAGCGGCGCTCGGTCCAGTCGGGAAAGCTGCGGCGCAGGTGCTCGATCGCCCGCTGGCGGTGCCGGCGGTCGAAGCGGTACATCAGGTTGCCGATGATCTTGGCCGTGCGGTAGTTCGCCTGCCACGGGAACATGTGCAGGAACATCGCGAAGATCCGCAGCCCGATGTATTGCAGGTAGTCGGCGTATTTGTTACGGGGTTTTCCCATGGTTAAGAATCTAACCGCAGAGAACGCAGAGGACGCAGAGAAAACAGAGAGAAAGAGAGGAGAGAAAGACGAGGGATAGGATGCAGTCGCTGGTGCAGCCATCTCCCGCGTTTTGTTTTCGGTCTTTTCTTCTCTCCGCGTCCTCTGCGGTCAACGTCTCGTCTTGCGGTTAAGGTCTCGTATTCGGATCTTCTTTCATGACCGCGTAGACGGGCCAGCCATCGACCGGCCGCGTGCCGCTGAGATAGCCTTCCTTGGAGAAGGCCAGGTCCTTCGGCGGGCGGTCGCGGTCGAAGCGGACATTGGCCTTGCCGTCGCGGTTGGTGTAGCTCGTGGGGCCCGTCGAACCCACATACAGCGCCCGCACGGCCACGTCCTCCAGCGGGTTGCCATACATGTCGCGGACGTTCACGGTGTGGCAACCGCCGGCGAACAGCGTGACCGCGAGCCCAACGCAAAGGATGAACCGCGGAGAACGCAGAGAACGTAGAGGAAGACAAGAGAGAGCAGAAGGAACGGAAGAGAGAGGGGACTGACGTTTGATTTTCGAATGCATCGCCTGCTCTTCCTTCTCCAACTCTGTTCGCCTCTATGTCAGCCGCCTCTGCTGTCCCGGCCTCTTCGGCCGCTCCGCTTCACTCGCATCAAGGACGATCGAAACGTTTCAGTCGTCCCTACGGGACTCAAGGTCCAGGGGGTGCGTCTTGCACCCAGCACTAAAGTGCTGGGCTACTCTCAGTGGTCCCTACGGGACCCATAGGACGACATAAGCGCGTTCCACTTCACTAGCCGCGGCGCGTATTCTCTTCTTCTTCTTCCTACGACCTACGACCTTCTTCACTTCTCTTCTTCCTACGACCTGCTGCCTATGACCTACGACCTTCTTCAGCCCTGCGGTGAAACACCGCCGGATTACGCCAACGCCTTCCGCATCTCTTCCAGGACGGCCTTCGCCTGCGCCACCGCATCGGCGACGGCGATGAGCGTGGGCTTGGCGTCGGTGCGGCGCTTGAGTTCGACCTTGCCTTCCTTGAGGCCCTTGTCGCCCACCACGATCCGCACCGGGATGCCCAGCAGGTCGGCGTCCTTGAACTTCACGCCCGGGCGGGCGTCGCGGTCGTCGATCAGCACGTCCACGCCCGCGGCCTTGAGCTCGTCGTAGATCCGCTGCGCCTCGCCCGCCACGGCCGGCAGGTCCTTGTTCAGCGGCACGATCTCGACCTCGAACGGCGCGATCGACACCGGCAGCACGCAGCCGTTCTCATCGTGGCCGCTGTCCATCTCGATGGCCGAGGCGAAGATGCGGTTCACGCCGATGCCGTAGCACCCCATGATGCACGGGTGCTGCTCGCCCTTTTCGTCCAGGAACTTCGCGCCCAGCTTGTCGCTGTACTTGGTGCCCAGCTTGAAGACGTGGCCGACCTCGATGCCGCGGGAGAAAGTCAGGGGCTTGCCCCCGTGCGTGTCGCCCTCGGCCGCGTTGCGGATGTCAGCCACCACGATGTTGGCGCCTTCGAGCGGGAAGTCGCGACCGGGAACGATGTTCTTCACGTGGGTGTCGGTCTTGTTGGCCCCGGTGATGCCGGAGGGCATGACGGCGACGGAGTGGTCGATGATGAGCTTGGCCACCTTGCCCGCCAGGCCCTGGGGCCCCGCGAAGCCGACGGCGGCGCCGCTGACGGCGCGGATGGTGTTCTCGTTGGCCAGGGCGAGATGGCCCAGGCCGGCGGCGCGGTTGAGCTTGTTCTCGTTCGCCTCATGGTCGCCACGGACCAGCGCGATGACCACTTGCTTGTCGGCCGTCGCGTAGATCAGCGTCTTGATCATCTTTCGCGGCTTGGTGCTCATGAACTCGCACACGGCCTCGATGCTGCCGACGTTGGGGGTGCTCACCTCCACCGGCTGGCCGAGGGCGGCGCGGGCGGCGGCGAGTTCGGCATCGGGCGCGACGGGGTCGACCTCGGCCTTTTCGATGTTGGCGGCGTACGTGCCGTCGGCGGTGTGGACGATGATGTCCTCGCCCGCGGCGCAGGGCACCATAAACTCATGGCTGGCCGAGCCGCCGATGGGGCCGCTCTCGGCCTCGACGATCACGTACTTCAGGCCCGCGGTGCGGAAGACGTTGCAGTAGGCCTTGTACATCTTGTCGTAGGTCGTGCCCAGGTCGTCCACGGTCGCGTGGAAGCTGTAGGCGTCCTTCATGATGAACTCGCGGCTGCGGAGCACGCCGAATCGCGGGCGGAATTCATCGCGGAACTTGGTGTTGATCTGGTAGAGGCTCATCGGCAGCTGCTTATAGCTGTTGACCTCGCCGGCGACCAGGCTGGTGACCACTTCCTCGGCCGTGGGGGCCAGGGCGTTCTCGCGGCCATGACGGTCCTCGAACTTGCACATGGTGGGGCCGTAGTCGGCGTCGCGTCCGGTCTGCTTCCACAGTTCCATCGGCTGCAGGATGGGCATGAGGATTTCCTGGGCGCCGGTGGCGTTCATCTCGCGGCGGACGATGGCGATGATCTTCTGGAGGACCTTCCAGCCCAGGGGCAGGTAGGTGTAGGTGCCGCTGGTGAGCTTGCGGATGAAGCCCGCGCGGATCATGAGCTGGTGGGAAGGGATCTCGGCCTCGGCCGGCACTTCCTTCACGGTCGGAATCAGCAGTTCGCTGTATTTCATCGGTACCTCGGTAATGCGGGGCGCCCTTGCGCAATGCAACAGCGCCGCCAATGTTGATACGCTCTGGAGTGGGTCGTTTATATCGGCGACGGCCGGTGTTTTCAAGGCGGAGTGACGCCGGTCCAGGTCGTGGTGCGATCGAACGGAAAGAGAGCGGGATGAGGAGGATTCGTTGGATTACGGGGATTGATGAGAAAGGATGACGACGGGCCGGCGGGGTGACGCGCGGCGGCAGGAAGAGCGGGATTACACGGATTAGAGGATTGCACGGAAAGATGGGAGATGGAAGAAGCCAGCAGGCGATGGCCACGCCCCAGCGTAGGCGTCATATTATTGGTCTGATCTCAAAACGAAGCAGGTGGAACTGGTCGAGCCACGGCGGCTATTGCGACGGCCCAGCAGGTCCAGCCAACGAATACATTCCCGCAATCATGTGACAAGCTAGCCTTCTCATACGACTCGCCGCCGAAACATCCTCCAGCCAAGGCCTCGTCGGCCATCACCTCAACAATTCCTCCTCTCCGTGTAATCCCTTAATCCGTGTAATCATGCTCTTCCTGCCGCCGCGCGTCACCCCGCCGGCCCGTCGTCATCCTTTCTCATCAATCCCCCTAATCCAATGAATCCTCTTCATCCCGCTCTCTTTCTTCTTCTTCGATCTCGCCACGCCCCGGGCATCGCCCCGACATTGCACCCGCCCCCGCCCGGAGGGTACACTGCAGGCATGAACACGCAACGACGATTCGTGAACACGCTGCGCCCGGGGGACACGGTCGACCAGGTTTTCCTCGTGCGCGAGAAGGACCTGCGGACGGCGAAGAACGGCGACCTGTACATCACGCTCTCGCTGGGCGACCGCACGGGCGCGATCCCGTCGCGCCTGTGGCAGGCCACCGAGATGATGTTCAACTCCATCCCGCTCAGCGGCTTCCTGCAGGTCAAGGGCCGCATCGAGGACTACCGCGGCTCGCTGCAGATGGTCGTCGACGCCTGCCGGCCCTTCGCGTCGGAGAAGGTCGAACTGGCCGACTTCCTGGCCGTGAGCGAACAGGACGTCGAGCAGATGTGGTCCGAGCTGCTGGAGATCCTCCGCGGCGTGAAGGACAAGTGGCTCAAGCTGCTGATCAAGAAGTTCACCGAGGACCGCGACTTGGTGTCGGCGTTCAAGAAGGCCCCGGCCGCGATGACGATGCATCACTCGTTCATCGGCGGGCTGCTGGAGCACACGCTGAACATTGCCAAGGCGGCCAAGGCCCTCCTGCCGCTGTACCCCAAGGCCAACAGCGACCTGGTGCTGACGGGCGTGTTCCTGCACGACATCGGCAAGGCGGCCGAGCTGTCGGGCGGCACGACGATCAGCTACACCGACCGCGGGCAGCTGATCGGGCACATCACCATCGCGGTGATCTGGGTGGCCGAGAAGGTCAAGGCCCTGTCGGACGAGCTGGCCGAGCCATTCCCGGCCAAGACGCTGGACCTGCTGCAGCACATCATCCTGTCTCACCACGGCGAGTATGAGTACGGCTCGCCCAAGCTGCCGTGCATCCCCGAGGCATTCATCATTCACTACCTCGACAACCTCGACGCCAAGATGTTCATGATGGGCCGGCAGATCTCCAACGACCCCGACCCCGCCGCCAACTTCACCCCCTACCACAAAGATCTGCAAACGCGGATCTATAAAAAGAGCGGCGAGCTGTAACGCAAGGGGAAGGCTTGCCCATCATTTGTCGCCTGAACGCCCTCGTGGGCCGAACTCCTCGTGATCGGTCTGCGCCAACGGGCGGCGTCAATATTCGGCTGCGAGCACCATCAATCCCTGCAGGTCGCGGAGTTCACAGCTCATCCCGCGCGAGTCGAACTGTGCCGACGTCGGACGTCCTGAGGGCAGCTCGATCAATCGGCGATAGGGGCCCGCCAGCGGCTGCAGATTGATCGCGACGCGCGGCACGGGGAGCGAGGGCGCCATGGGCGGGTAGTTCAGCAGCGTAATCAGCACGCGGCGGCGGTCCGCCTGGTGGAACGCGCTGGCCCAGACGCACGGGTGCGCGTCGACTTGGAACGACCACCGCCGGCCGGCGGCGTCGGCGGGCGCCAGCGAATCGATCAGCGCCAGCCATAGGCCGTCGACGGCGGGGCCGTCGAGGGCTTCGATGTCGGCGGCGCTGTAGAGGCACTCGCCCGCGCCGAAGCGATGGTGCACGACGGCAGGCTGGTCGGTATCGATCCAGGGCGGGCTGCTGTGCAGGCTGATGTACTTGCCATCGGCCACCGAGCCGGCCTGGGGATACATCGAGGTGGTCCGATGCGCGATCGCCGTTGCGCCGTCGGCGCGGATCGACAGCATGCCGCTGTTGCCCTCGCCGTCGGTGCGAACCGTCACGAGCCGCTGGGGGGCGATGGCGGCGGCCAGGCCCTCGCCCGGGCGGACATAGTTGATCGCGCCCGCCTGATCGGTAACGAAATGGCAGCCGAATACATCGGCCAGCGCGAAGTCGCCGTGCCGCCCCCCCTGCGTGTCGGTCAGGCTGGTCCAGCGGCTGGCGTAGAGTTTGCCGCCGTCGCGCACGTAGCGGCGCACGGCCTGCACGTCGGCATCGGTCATCCGCAGCACGTTGGGCAGTATCAGCACTCGGCAGCGGTTCAGCGATCCCAGTTGCCGTCGGGTGACGATGGAGAACGGCACGTGCGATCGCCGCAGCTTGGAGCACGCCCTCGTCAGGGCGACCAGGTGCGGGTAGATCTTTCCGCCGGGCGTGTCGGAGGTGACCTTGCCGTTGTCCTCAAAACGCATCTTGGAGTCGTCGCTGAAGTAGACGCCCACGTCGGCCAGCGGCTCGCCGCCGAGGTGTTCTTCCAGCGGCGCGATCGGGCCGTAGAGCTTGCCGATCAAATCGTAGATGGCGGGCTCGACCGTGCCGTCGGGGTTCATCGCGTCGATGATCGACGCGGCCGCCCCGCACGAGATCGCCGCCAGCGTCTCCTGCGACAGCTTGGCGTGACTCTTGGTCTGCACGTGCTCGGCGGCGTCCTTGGCGCATCGCGTGGTCATCATCTCGGCCGGCGTGTCGGTCGTGCTACCGGTCAGCAGCTTGCCGATGACGTTCTGCTCGTCGAGGTCGCCGTAGAAATCGCCCGAGAGGAAGTCGCTCCAGTCCACCGCGTCCAGGTCCGTCGACAGCCGCCAGTTGTGCAGGACGCCCCCGCAGTTGTGCGTCACGGGCATGCCCGGCCGCCAGGACTTGATCCACTGCGTGACGAGCTGCTGGAACTCGGTGTTCCATCGCCGGCGGGTCTGCTCGTAGAGGCACCAGTCCGCGTCCAGCCAGTTCACCACGGTCGCCGTGGGCTTGCCCGTCTCGGCGCGGTAGCGTTCGATGCACGCGGGGCAACGGCAGATCGGCCGCCAGAAGGCCATGTCGAAGAACATGCCATCGAATTCGTGCGTCTGGACCAGTTCCTCCAGTTCGGCCCGGGCGCGGGCGACGTAGTCGGCGTTGTTGGGGCACGCTTGGCCGTAGCGGTGGTTGCCGTAGTCGGCCTCCAGGGTCGCCTCGGGGCGGCTGCGGATGCGCCAGTCGGGGTACTGGGCGATGAGGTTATTGAAGACCAGGCTGTAGTACGCGCAGGCGAAGATGCCATGTTGGCGCAGCGCGGCCACCAACTCGCCGAAGAGGTCTCGCTGGCGGGCGGCGGCGTGGGCCTTGCCTACCTTCGTCGGCCAGTAGCAGTGGCCGGTGCAGCCCTGCGCGTACACGGTGGCATAGTTGATGTTGGCCGCGGCGATGCGGGCGGCGATGAGCTGCGGGTCGAACTTTTCCAGCAGCCCCGGCGGCCCGTCCGGGATGTGCATGTCCAGGACCAGCCGCCGGTGCCGCCCACGATACGATTGTCTGTCCATTTGTCTAATAGAGCCTCAGGCCGATGATCCGCACCGCGCCGGCGGGCAGGTTGGGGATCGTCAGCTTGCCGGTGGCATAGTCCAGCGCGGCGGCGGGGGCCTTTTCTTCGGCGGCCAGCGTGCGGACGCCGATGAACTGCTGCCACGGCAGCTTGGGCTGCAGGTTCAGCTTGGCCAGGTCCAGCGTGAGGGCGGCCGAGATAGGCTTCTTGTCGGTGCCCGCGTTCTTCACGGCGATCACGATGCGGTCGCCCATCTGGCAGGCCACGAACTGCACCGCGCCCGATTCCAGCTTCACCGTTTCGCCGCAGGGCGTGGCCTTGGCGGCGGTGGCGCACCAGTCTTCGGTCGCGGCGTTAAGCTCGGCGGCGCAATCTTTCAGCGCCGTCGCGGCGGCCTTGACTGTCGCCTCGTCCTGGATGTACAGGCCGATGAAGTGGGCTGCGTGATACCGCAGGGCGGGCACGGTGATCTTGTTGCCCTCGACCTTGCATGCCGCCTCGCCGCCCGGCAGGGCCAGGTCGCGCACGACGAGCTTCTGCCCGGCCTTGGGCGACAGGCCCAGCTTGGCCAGGTCCACCGTCACGGCCACGTCGCGATCCTTCTGGCTGTAGTTGAATACCTCGAGCAGCGTGCGGCCGTCCATGCGCCAGGCGCTGACCTTGGTCTCGGCGTCGCCCGTGACGTACGGATTGCGCCAGTAGGGCACGTACTGCATCCGCTCGTCGTTGATGCCGAAGTCGAGGATCTCCGTCGGAATGACGAAGCCGTTCTGCCCCGTCCATGAATCATGCAGGCGGATGAAATCCTTGTAGCCGCGGTCGATCGAGGCAACGCGGGCCTTGTCCTTGATGTGGATGAGGTTCATCCAGCTGACCTGCACGCCGAAGTTCTGGGGCACGGCGAAGGCCCGCATGCGGTCCTCGCTGTACTGGTCGACCCAGTCGCCGGGCGTGTCATCGCGCATCTCGGCCCACTCGCCGTCCATCATGGCGTCCATCCAGCCGCAGCCCACCAGCGGCAGGCAGTTGGTCATGTGGCAGACGTTGGCACCGGGGCTGAGGTCGCAGTCGTTCATCAGCGCGTACAGGCGCATCATGAACTGGCGGATGTTGAAGCCCCAGTATCCCGGCTGGAGGCGGCCGTCGGGCAGCTCGTACGCCATGCCGTTCTGGGCCGTCCGGAAGAGGCTGCAGTAGAAGATGTCCCAGTAGATGGTGCGGATGCCGCCTTCCTTGAACGCCCGCTGTGCCAGCCACAGCATGTAGTCGCGCTGGGTGGCCGTGAAGCCGCCGCGGTCCCAGTCGGTGGCGAAGTAGTGCGCGACCTTGTCGTCGGAGGTGTTGGGCCCGTACCCGCACAGCGGCAGCGAGGTGTGCACATAGTATCCGCAGCGGGCGCGCGAGGGGTTGAACGGCTGCTCCTTGGCGACCTTCTCATCGGCGATCTTCTTGAACTCGGCCCACATCTCGGACCATTCGTTGGGGTCGCTGGAAGCGGGGCTCAGGCATCGCCAGGCGACGGTGCCGGGCAGGCGCGGGGGCTTGATGTTCTTGACGTCGCCCTTGTGGGGGCCGTTGAACGTGCCGTCTTCGCTGTGGATCGCCGCGCGCCAGCCCTTGACCAGCGGGCGGAACGGCGAGGCCATGTAGCTGAAGGTAATCGTCCGCGGGGCGGCCAGGTCGAACGGCTTGGAGATGATGTTGTTGCGGAGGACGATCTCCTTGCCGCTGCGGCAGACTTCGTGGGCGGGCGTGTCTTCGTCGGGCACCCAGCCCTTGTCGCAGTCGGCCCACCACAGGAAGCCCGCCTGCTCGTTGCCCACCCACACCTGCGGGTAGAACGAGCCGACGGTCATCTTGGCGCCGGGCTTGCCGGTGTCGAACGTGCTCCACAGGCGGCCCTGCTTGGCGGCCGGCAGGAGGATGTTGGTCCGCGAGCAGTAGTTGCCGCCCGAGCCGGTGCACAGGAGGGTCTGCGAGGTCTCCTCGCTCAGCGGGAATTCCAGGCGGAGGGCGTCCACCTTCACGGCGGCGCCTTCGGAGGCGTAGGTGAGTTCGATGTACGTCAGGCCGTCCTGCTCGACGTTGCCGACGGCCTTGAACTTCAGGCCCGCCCCGGCGGCGGAACCCTCGAAGCTGACGCGCCAGTCCTTGTCGCCGGTGAACTTCGGCGAGCCCTTGAGCTCGACCACCTGCTCCTTGCCGCCGATGGTCACCACGATGCGGGCGGGGGCCGCCAGGATGCTCTTGCCCTGCGACGTGACTTCCATCGGCATGCCGAGCTCATCGAGCTTGTACGTGCGGCCCCACAGGCTGACGGCGGAGTCCTTCCGCGTCATGGGCGTGAAGGGCTTGATCACGCGTTCGGTGTCGCCGATCTTGTTGTTCCACCACGCGGCGAAGGCCTTGGCCTCGTCGAGCTTCTTAAAGCCAGCGGCGGCCGGGCCGACTTCCTTGCCGTCGGCCGTCACCAGCGAGCCGGTGACGACGTAGTTGGCTTCCTTCAGGTCGGGCAGTTCCAGGAACTTCGAGAAGTAGAAGGTGCGGCAAGTGTCGATGACGCCCTCGGCGACGGGCTTGGCCGCATTGTCGGCCGAGACGCTGTACTTCATCTTCACGGCGCTGTTGGGGTCGGCGAGGTAGTAGCTGTCGCCGGAGATGACGAGGTTGTTGCGTGCGGGGTTGAAGCTGGCCGACAGCGGGAAGGCGGCCTTGGGGGCCTGGTACTTCGTCCAGTTCTCCGGGTAGCCCAGCTGGAAGAACGAGTAGTAGCGGTAGATTTCCTTGTCGCCTTCCGCGACCTGGAAGTAGACCACGCCGGTGTTCTTGCCCAGGTCGCGCGGGAACTTCTCATTCAGCTTGACCGTGGCGGTCTTGCCCGGCGCGATGGTCTCGGTAAACTCCTTCTCCAGCAGCGGTGTGTCTTCGAACTTGCCGCTGGGACGCTTGGTCTTCTCGTCCATCAGGGCGACGTGCTCGGTGAACTTCGCGATGATCTTGACGCTGGTGGCCTTGTCCGAGGGGTTGTAGACCTTGAACTGAACGGCGGCTACGCCGTCCTTGATGCCCGGCATCTCGTCCATCGTCATCTGCACGGTGGTGGCCTTTTCGACCAGCGTGCCCGTGGGGTAGCCGCTGGAATCGAAGTAGCCGCTGTTGATCGGCAGCGCCGCCTGGAAGAAGCCCGGCATGTGGTTGAACGCCAGCAGCATCTTCCACGGGTCGCCGGGCTGGTTCTTGCCCTCGAGGTTGAAGTCCTTGAGCGACATGACGACCTCGCACTCCCACCAGCTGCCGCCCAGGGGGCCGGTGCCCTGCGCCGTCTGGCGGGCGGCGGTTTTGAAGTCGGGCTGCCAGTTGCGGAAGATCTGGCCGACGGCGCAGTTGCCGTAGTCGCCGCCGAAGCCCAGCGTGTTGATCGTGAACTTGTAGGAGCTGTCGGTCCTGCCGGCGGGCACGTTCTTGCCCATCGGGCGGAAGTTGAATTCCATCGCGTCTTCGAAGGTGTCGGCCTTGTGGTTCTCGCGGCCGTTGACGCGGGGCTTGTAGCCGGGCATGACCCAGGTGCGGCAGGCGAGGTAGAGGTGCTCGTCATCCCAGGCGAGGAAGTACGTGGTGGGCCTCATGATCAGCAGGTTGCCGCCGGGGTTCTGCTGGGCCAGGCCGCTGAGGGCGACGGCCTCCTTCCATTCCTCGGCGTCGACCTTGCCGTCGAGGGTGGGCGGCTTGGACATCTTGGGAATGCCGAACGCCGCGACCTTATCCGACGGGATCTGCTCGGCCATCGCCGCCTGGCAGACCACTATCAACACCAACGCCATCGCCGCAACCGTCAAGCACCTGCGAATCATTCGAAGCTCCTTGATTATCCAAGAGGACCGACATGTACCGGAGTCGGCATCATACCGTATCCAAACCTCGCAGCGAAGCAAGCGTTTCGATCCCGAAGCCGCACCCGCCTGCGAACCGCAAGCGGTCACATGCGATGGGAACTCAACGATCACGCCCCGGCCCGTAGGGCATGGGGAAGTTGCCGTCGAAACGTTTGCAGAGGTAGAGCTTGAGGCGTTCCTCGGCCAGACCCGCGCGGTGGATGTCGAGCTCGCCCAGGGGCTCGATGCTGGCGAAGTGCGGGCCGAAGGTCTCGAGCGGCCACTTCAGGAACTCGGCCGTGCCGATGAGCACGCCGTCCTGCCCGCGCCAGCGCCAGGGCGGGGCGAAGAAGGCGAATGATCGCGGGTCGTCGTGAAAGCACAATACGTCCATGCCCGCGCCGACGGCGTGCGAGACCTTGCCGCTCTGGAACCAGCGGTTGGTGAAGAGGAACGTGTTGGGACGGTTCAGCAGGCCCTTGTCGCGGAGGCAGGCGGCCAGCTCGCCCCAGTCGAGCATCTCCAGCGTCACGTCGGTCTTCTGGCCCATGGCCGCCCCGCCCTCGACGATGCCCGCCTTTCTCGCCCAACCCGTGGCCGCATGCGACGTCAGCAGCCCCGCCGCCACCACGCCCAGAACGATGGAGGCCACCAGCCAGATGCGGACGAGCGTCACATGGGTGCCGTGCCGAAGCGGGGTGCCATGCCGAAGCGTACTCGCGCCGGCATGCTCGGCCGAGGCGCCCGATGATGGTAGGGCATGCAGGTCCTGCCCCGAAGGGGCGGGTTCTGCATGCCGAACTTGTGCTTCCGGTGCGGCCGGTGTCGCCTCCCCGCGTGCGGCATGCAGAACCTTCCGCTCCGCGGAAGAACCTGCATGCCCTACGGCGGCCGCATGCTCGGCCGAGGCATGCCGGCGCGTCGCGGACAGCGCGACGCTTCGGCATGGCACCCCGCTTGGCACCCGGTCCATTGCGGCGGCAATGGCGGCGCCGAGGGGCAGCAGCAGGAGAAGGTAGCCGGGCGTCTGCCAGTGAAAGTGCAGGCCGATGGGGGCGTACGCCGAGATGGCCGTGAAGACGATGACGGGGCCCACCGACAGCAGGCCGATCAGCCAGGCCGTCGGGCATCGGGGGCCTTTGCGCAGGCACGCGACCAGCTGCCACAGCAGCGGCGCCCACAGCCAGGGCATCACGTACAGGGCTTGGCCGACGATGTTGCGCCCCAGCCAGTCGAGGCGCAGCCCCGCGGACTTCGTCCCGCGGGCGCCCTGCCACAGCAGCGAGATCCAGCCATGCTGGGCGTTCCAGATCAGCACCGGCGAGGAGACGATCACCGCAACCGCCAGGGCCAGGTACGGGCCGCTGGTGCCCAGCCAACGGCGATGCGGGCGCGAGGTCAGCATGAAGACGAACGCCGCGGCTGCGATGAAGATGGCGTGGTACTTGCTGAGCATCGCCAGGCCCACCAGAGCGCCCGTTGCCAGCCACCACCGCGTGGGGTGGCGGGGCGTGTCGAGGAAGATTCGCACCAGGCACCCCGTGCAGGCCAGCCATAGCAGCATCAGCGGCCCGTCCGGCTGCAGGAACAGCGCGGTGGACATTGTGAAAACGAACGACACGTTCAGCAGCACCGCCGCCCACAGTCCGGCCCGCTCGCCGTAGAGCCGCCTGCCCAGCGAGTAGACCAGCCACGTCGTGCCGGCGAACATCAGCACGAACGGCAGGCGCAGTGCCAGCGGGTGCGTGCCCAGGAGCTTTGCCGACAGGTAGGCCGCCCACAGCGACAGCGGCGGCTGATCGAAGTAGCTCCAGTCGGGGTGCATCGCCGTCGCGAAGTAGTTGGCCTCGCCATAGCCCAGGCCCGTGGCCGCCGCCGCCCACAGCCGCAGCCCCGTGCCCACCACGATCAGCAGCGCCACCCACATCGTGGGCGACAGGAGGCGGCGCGATTCGATGGGTGAATTCATGTGCGGATTGTAACGTCGTGGGGTCGAGGGGTCATCAGCTCAGAGTGCACGAGCGACAGCTTCGCGAAGGGTCGAAACCCACCGCGTCTTACATCCCCATCTTGAACCACGCCAGGCGGCCCAGATGGCGGAGGTAGTTGATCTGCTCGCGGAGGGAGAGCTTGCTGCGGCCACGGGAGCGATTGGCGAAGCAGAAGGGCACCTCGACGATCCGGCGGCAGCGGCAGCGGACGATCAGTTCCAGGGCGATCTTGTACCCGATGGGCCTCAGGTCCATGCCCGCGCGCAGCGTCGAGCGGCGCAGGGCAAAGAAGCCCGACATCGGATCCTTCACCGCCGTGAAGGGGCGGGCGAGCCACGTGGCCAGGCGGCTGTTGAGGCGGCGGAGAAAGCCCCAATCCTCATCGCTGCCGCCGTCGGCGACGTACCGGCTGGCCAGGACGAAGTCGGCGTCGCCGCGGTCGAGGGCGTCGGTGAGTTCGAGGATCTTCCGGGGTGGGTGGCTCAGGTCGCCGTCCATGCATACGAGCACCTCGCCGCGGGCCTCGGCGAAGCCCCGCAGCACCGCCGTCGCCAGCCCCCTCTCGCCCGTGCGGACGATCAGCCTCACCGGCAGCCCGCGCGCCGCCAGCTGCGCCGCGGCGGCATCGATGCCATCGCGGCTGTCGTCGTCGACGAGGATCAGTTCGTACTCCGTCGCCCGCGCCGCCATCGCCTCGTGCACACGCGTCGCCAGCAGTTCGACGTTGGCGGCTTCCTGGAACGTGGGGACGACGATGGAGATGAGCGGCGCCTGGCGCCGCGTTGCCTGTTCGCCTGATTGTGGTCGTGGTTCCATGGACGGGTTTTCCGGCCGGCGATATTAACCCGTCATATGCGTATTCGCCACCGTTGGTGTTCGGCGGCGCAGCCGAGTTGACCACAGGCGGCACGGTAGTTCTTCACGATTGAATCTGGGGGTAGGCTTTGGTGGCGGCTTGCCGTTCGGCGCTGATCGAACGCGCGCGGGCGAGCAACGCGAATCATCTGTCGCTGAGAGCGGCGGGTTCTAATGACACCCGACCGCTTCGGCCGGCGAGACGGCTTGGCGGGCCCGATACTGCAGCTCGGTCAGGGTCTGCAGCGTCTCGCTGAGCCTTTCGACCAGTGCGTCCAGACGGTCAGTGTGGTTCTCGATAAAGGACGTGTTGCCCTCCGCCACCGCCTGCGTCATGGCCGTGACGAAAATCTCTTCGTCCATGAATAACACTTTCTTCGGCATAGGTATTCCTCCCCGCCTACAGGGTCTTTCGACGACTCTCTTGTCGTTCTATCCTTAATATCGACCGGGGAGGAGTCGGAGGATGAAGCAATCCCATCACGGGAGAGGAACGAGCTTGGCCTTATTTTTCCCAAAGCCGGCCCACTGCGTGGGTCGGTCTTCCACACCGGCGATTCCTCCGGCGTCTCGGCATCGCCCCGTGCCTGTGGCGGCACCCAAGGCACCCTCACCCGGGCCTGCGGCCCGACCTCTCCCTGGAGGGAGAGGGGTGCCGCCTACCAGACTTCTTCATCTTCGACGGGTTTGATCTCGTCCTCGTCATCGGCGACGGTGGGCGCGGGTTGGGGTGTGGCGGCGGCCTTGGCCTTGGTCTGGATCGCCAGGTCGATGGCGAGGCTGGTGGCGGAGATCATGCTGGAGGCGTCGGCGCGGTTCTTGCCCGCGATGTCGAACGCGCAGCCGTGCGCGGGGCTGGTGCGGATGATGGGCAGCCCCAGCGTGAGGTTGACCGCTTCCTTCCACGCCAGCAGCTTGATGGGGATCAGCCCCTGGTCGTGGTACATCGCGATGACGCAATCGTACTTGCCCTCGAGGGCCTTGAGGAAGATCGTGTCGCCCGGGAAAGGCCCCGACACGTTGATGCCGTTTTCCTTGGCCATCAGGATCGCGGGGGTGATGACGCGGCCTTCCTCGTCGCCGAACGCGCCCTCCTCGCCCGCGTGCGGATTGAGCCCCGCCACCGCGATCCGCGGCGAGGGCAGGCCGAACCACTCGCGCAGGGCCTGGTCGGCCAGGTCGATGGGGTTGAACACGCACCCGATCGTGAAATGGTTGCGGATCTCCAGCAGGCCCACGTGGATCGTTGCCAGCACCACGCGCAGCTGCGGCGAAACGAACATCATCGCCACGTTTTTGGCCTTGAAGCGTTCGGCCAGCAGTTCGGTGTGCCCGGGGAACTTGCGGAACCCCGCCATGTGCCACGACGCCTTGGAGATGGGGGCGGTGACGATCGCATCGATGTACCCGCGGCGAACGGCCTCGATGGCGTCCTCGCAGAATCGCATCGACGCCTGGCCGCCGGGGCGGCTGGGCCCTCGCTCCATGACGGCCGGCAGGGTGATCTCGTCATAGTCGACCACCACCAGCGGGATGCTGGTGCGGCGGACGTCCTCGTGGTGCATCCGCGTGAAGCTGAAATCCACCTCGAGCATGTCGGCCGTGTAGGACAGTTGCTCGGCCATGCCGAAGATGACGAAGCGCGCCCGCCGGCTCAGGTCGCTCTGGACGAGTGCCTTGACGATGATCTCGGCCCCGATGCCGCAGGGGTCGCCCATCGTGATGCCGATCGTGGGGCGGTCCAAATCCGTCATGAAGCCCTCAATTTGCCACGAACCTGCCTGCTCGGCCGGCCCGTGGAAGTCTCCTAAATTGTGCAGCCGGGGGCGGTCGGTCGGCGCCAGCCGCGAGGCGCCGTCACCCAGCCGCCCTCGGCTGGTAGTCGTCAGCAGCCATGCTCACAGGCCATTCTACGCAAAACCCGCTTGGCGGAGCTTTTCCAGCGTCATGCCGGATGAAGTTTTTTCGGTCCCGCCCGCATCGCCCAGGAGGTACTTGCGGACGTACTTGCCGATGATGTCGGTCTCGATGTTCACGGCGTCGCCGGGTTTTCGCTCGCCCAACGTCGTGGCCGCCAGCGTGGTGGGGATGACGGCGACGCGGAAGGTGGATTCCGTCACCTCCACCAGCGTCAGCGAGATGCCGTCGATGGCGACCGAGCCCTTGGCCACCATGACCGGCGTCAACTGGGGCGCCTCAAAATCGATCAGCCACTGCCCGCCGCGCTGGATGCCGGCGACCACGGCCAGGCCGTCGACGTGGCCCTGCACGAGGTGGCCGTCGAGGCCGCCCCCGAGGCGCAGGGCCCGCTCGAGGTTCACGCGGGATGTGGCGCGGATCGCACCGAGATTCGTCCGTGCCAGGGTCTCTTGCACCACGTCGAAGGCCGCCTCGGAGCCGCGCGGCGCGGCGGCGGCCGTAAGGCATGCGCCGTTGACGGCGACGCTGTCGCCCTGTTCCAGACCCGCGGCCAGGGGGCCCAGGTCGATGGTGAGGCGCTTGCCGCCGCCCGAGGGCTGCAGCGAGCGGACCACTCCAACATGTGCGATGATTCCGGTGAACATAATGACTGCCGCTCTCGTGCGGGACACGCTGCCGCCGGCGCCGCCGCGAAATCCGGCCCTTGCGCCGCGATGCGCGCCGCGCTGGGTCTATGATCCGGCGACGCGGTCTCATATAATACCACTATTGTTCCCCCATGGATAGAAAGGGCGCCTCCCCCCATGAACCTGTCTGAAAAGCTCGCCGCGCTGCGGCAGAACGTGCAGTCGGTCCTGCTGGGCAAGAGTCGCACCGTCGAGCAGGTCCTGGTGGCGTTGCTCGCCCGCGGGCACGTGCTGCTGGAGGACGTGCCCGGCGTCGGCAAGACCGTGCACGCGCGGGCCCTGGCCGCCAGCATCGACTGCGTCTTCAGCCGCATCCAGCTC
>CAZTVF010000113.1:0-17447 GCA_964616985.1 uncultured Planctomycetaceae bacterium | reverse complement strand
CTCGGTGGGTCCGAATTGCGCGCCGAGGTGGGCCCATTTTGCTCGCCGATTACCAGTCGAAGATGATCTTTTCCCGCACCCTCGTCCGCAGCATGTCCAGGTTGATCCGCACGTGCGTATCGAAGAACCGCTCTCGATAGAACGTCGACTTCCCGCTCGCCTGCATGCCGATGAAGATCACCAGTTCCATATCGCTCTCGCGCCAATTCTAAAGCCCCGATTCAACTTCTGCCCGGCTGGCCGCCGGAAGAACGAGCCGGTGATCGGGCGACGGGGAGATGGGGAGATGACCCTTCTCCCCTCGCGGGAGAGGGTGGCCCGCAAGGGCCGGGTGAGGGGGCCGATCGCCTCAGCCGCGTCCGTAGGGCTGGCACGACCCGCCGACTGCCCCATCTGCACGTGAAGCACGGCTGCCTCCGGAAGCACGACAACCAGGTCGTCGAGCTTCCCACAAGACATTGGAGCTCCTTCGGTGTATCGCTGGAATTGCGTTCTTTGGGGTTTGTGGATGTGCCGCCCTCGCCGTCAAACATGCTTTTGGCCCTGCGGCTGAAAAGCATGGCGCCCAGCCGCGACCAAGTGAAGCGGAACCTGAAGCCTGTGGGCTTATCGTTGCTTTCGCCGCCTCAGCAGGGTCAGGCCGGCAAGCGCCAGCAGCGACAGGGACGTCGGCTCGGGAACGACCGAAAGGACGAAGGGCGAGAAGCTGTTGGCCGAAAGCGTGATGGTGTCATTGACCGTATCGAGGATCTGGTCAGGAATCTCCCAACCGCCGTTGACGAAGTGACGGATGCGAAGCACAGACTCCTCCGCCAGCAGACTCGATTCATCGTAGTGAAAAACGAGTTCGGCGCCTCCGGTGAAACCGCCGGAGAACTCAAGCTGCCATACCTGGATGGATGGGGAAGCCAGACCGAAATCTATGCCGGCGGCGGCCTCATCACCGATACGCAGTGCCAGATCGTGCAAGTTATTCGGCCGGAAGAAGTCGGCAGAAAACCGTCCGCCCTGCGTGACGGTGCCAAAGGTGGCATGCAGGCCACCAATGACAGAAGCTCCGCCGCCGACCGAAACTTCATGTATGTTGGACAGGACCGGCGCCGAGGTATCGGGCGTGGCCAGGCAGACGCCGCGGCGGGTCGTCATGTGGTCGAGGCTCTGGACCGTGTAGTTGAACGCGATCTGTCCGTGTTCATTGATCGCGCCGTTGTAGAAGAGGTCTGTGACATAAAGGCCGGGGAAAAGCTCGTCGCCGATGCGGACGACGTGGTCGGCGATCGGGTTGGGGCCGGTAAAGATGCCGTCAGGGCCGTAGTTCAAGACGTCGTCCGTACTGGCCTTGAACGCGACGACGCCGCTGTCTGAAAGGCCGAAACTCGGATGGAGGTTCGAGTACGCCCCGGCCGTGGTCGCGTAGGTCGTGAGGCCTCCGCCGTTGCTGGAGTAGAGGCCACTGGTGCCGCCTGAGGTCATGCCGTAGAAGAAGACGACGCCGGAGTTGTTGATCGTCGGGAATGGCGAAAGCAGGCCAAAGCCGGTGGAGCCGCTGGCGAGCGCCACCGTGCTGTAAGCGCCGCCCGTTCCGTAGAACAAGCCGTTGACTTGGCTTCCGCCCGGTCCGAGCGTTCCATTGAAGCCCAGTACACCGCTGTCGTTGATGGAGGCCGCCGTCGAGAGGCCGATGAACGTGGAGGTTGGGCTCGAGTGGTATCGCTCCGTGATGACGCCGTTCGACCAAGTATACAGATTGAAACTGTCGCCCGCCGATGCGCCAAACGTAACGGTGCCGCTGTTGTTCAGCCTGGGTTCGCTGGCCGAACTGCTGGTGACGATGACGGCCGGGCCCGAGCCACTGTCGTAAACGACGTGGTTGCCGCCGCCAAAGCCGCAACGGAGATAGGCCAAGGCGCCGCTGTTATTGATGACCGGGCTGAAAGGTAACACGTACGAGCTTTGCGGTCCCTCAAAAACCGTGCGCAGGGACGATCCGGCGCCCGTATAGACGCCCACCGTGCCGGCCGATCCGCTGGCCGAAAACGCCACGGTGCCCGAGGCGTTGACCGAGCCGACAGGATTAAAGGTGCTGAACGTGCCGTCGGTGTCGTCGGCGATGTTGGTGAAGCTGTAATTGGCGGCGAGGGTCGCCGTGGACGTCGCCAGACACGCGACGGTCAGGAATATCCAGAAGAAGGCGCCCGACGATCGTGAGAGGTTCATTGAGAAGCCTCCATATGCTTTGGGATACCACACAACAGGGAAACTCGCCCGTGGCGGGCTAGAGGCGCCGACGAGTGAGCGAAAACGTCCGGCGTCTCACGACGTGTGTATCCCGCCGCTTCCTCGGGCGGGAGTCGGAGCATCTGATATATTACCATTACTTCATTAACTTTCAAGCCTTTTACCGAGGGAACCATGGCTATCGCATTCCCGCCTTGCGTGGCCATGGGCATCCTGCCCGTGCTGGTTTTGCAGCAAGATCACCGGCGAGATGCCCGTGCCACGATGCGATCGCCCTGCTGCCTGCCGACGGTGACTTGATCCGCCGGCTGCCGCATGGTAGAGGGTGGGCAACGAAAGGATTCCCAATGCCCCGACAGCCGAATGTACTGTTCATCATCTCCGACCAGCACAAGTGGGACGTCGCGGGTTTCGCCGGCCACCCGACGGTGAAGACGCCGAATCTGGACGCCCTGTCTGCCGCGGGCGTGACCTTCACGCAGGCGATCTGCCCCAGCCCGCTGTGCGTGACGTGTCGCGGGTCGGTGATGACGGGGCAGTACCCGCACACCTGCGGCGCGTTGAGCAACGTGGCCTTCCCCATCCCCGACGTGCCCACGCTCGGCAGCGTCTTCCGCAACGCGGGCTACGCCACCGGCGCCATCGGCAAGGTGCACGTCAACGGCGAGACCCGCCAGCGCGACCTGGGCTTCGACACCCGCGAACTCCGCATCTACACCTACAAGTTCGAGGACTACATCAACGCCGTCGGCGAGGAGGCCGTCAACAAGTACGCCACCTACCGCACGCGCCTCAAACGCTACCAGACGAGCTACAACCCCACGAATGAACCGCTCGACCTGCCCGAGGACAAGATCTACGACGAGCTGGTCGTCGACCGCTGCATCCAGTTCATGAACGAGAACCGCCAGCGGCCCTTCTTCCTGTGGGCGGGCATCGAGAAGCCCCACCCCGACTGGACCGCGCCCGCCCGCTTCCACGCGATGTACGACGGCAGGAAGATGCCCCTGCCGGCCACCGTGGACGAGAACCGCACCGACTACCCCGAGGCGTGGTACACCTCCACGCGGCAGAGCTACGCGTTTGACGAGGACGAGATCCGCAACTGCATCGCGGCCTACTACGCCAACGTCACGTACTGCGATTACAGCGTCGGCCGCCTGCTGGGCGCACTGGACCGCCTGGGCCTGGCCGAGGACACGCTGGTCGTCTACACCACCGACCACGGCGAGATGCTGTTCGAACACGGCATGGTGCAGAAGCAGAACTTCTTCGAGCCCTCCGTCCGCGTGCCGCTGATCTTCCGCCACCGCCCGCGCATCGAGGCCGGCGGCGTGGTCGCCGGCGGCGCCAACCTCATCGACCTCTTCCCCACCTTCTGCCAGTGGACGGGCGTCGAGGCGCCGGCCGGGCTCGAAGGCCGGTCGCTCGCGACGCAGCTGCAGGGCGACGCCCGCGACGCCGACCGCCCCGTCTTCAGCGAGTACTACGAGTGGGGCTTCCCCGAGCGGATGGTGCGAACGCGCGATTGGAAGTACATGTATTCGCACGGCCAGCCTTGCCAGCTCTACAACCTCCAGGCCGACCCGCTGGAACAGCACAACCTCATCGACGACCCCGCCAGCCAGGGCGTCCGCCGCGACCTGCACGCCCAGGTGATGGCCGGGTGGGAAATGCCCGACATGTCCAACGTGCCCCACGGCGGCAAGTGGAACAAGCAAGTCACCGCCGAGCAGCACCTCGCCCTCATGAACGAGTGGCGCCGAACGCGAAAACGCGTGAAGTTTGAATGAGAGGTCGTAGGTCGTAGGCGGGAGGTCGTAGGGAAGAGCGTTGCGTTGCCCAGGCCGCGGCGTGTGCAGGGACGGGGCAACCACTCAAATCGCAGGATCGTGCAGCAGTGCGGCCCGGCCCGACGGCCCAATCAGATCAAGAACGGGCCGCAAGCCGCCCTCTCGGTAAACATGCTTTTGCCCCTTCGGGGCTAAAAGCATGGCACCCGGAGCCACAGCATTCCCCGTCGCGCCCTCTCCCCGTCGTCTTCGTCATCCGCCGCGGACGCGGGCGAGCACGCGGAGGGCCCAGACGACCTGGTCCTGCGCGAAGGCCTGCGGCGGGTATTTCGCCGCCAGCGGCACGAGGTGAACGTGCGAGCCCTGGTGGCGATAGATCTTGCACGTCAGCCCGATCTGGCGCTTGAGCTGCACGACGGCTGAGCGGCCGTCGATGGCCGGGGCCGAGGGGCTCAGGATCACCAGGTCGCCGTGGCGGATCTCGGGCTCCATCGAGTCGCCGTCGATGCGGACGGCGAACGCGTCGCCGTGGGCGGACTTGATCCGGGCGGCGGCGACGTACTCGGCCACGTCGCCCTCGTCGGGGGCCGTCAGGGTGATCAGTTGGCCGGGGCCCTGGCCGGCGTCGTCGGCGGCGATCTGGGCGGGCTCGCTCTGCCGCGCAGGCCGCCGCAGGTGGCGTTCGAGCAGGTCGGCCAGCGCGGTGACGCCGGCGGCTTCGCTGTCGCTGGACCAGAACTGCGGGATGCCCGCGGCCGACCGGCCCAGGACGGGGATCCAGGCGGCGTGGGCGTCGGAGGCCCCCTCGCCATGCGGCGATGCGGGCTTGGCGGGGAACTTGAGGCTCTCGGCCAGGACGTCGATGAAGGCGGCCAGGGGAGCGGCGGCGTTGGGCAGGTGCGAGAGCATCTCCGCCGCCCGCCGCAGCACAGGGTGGCCGGCGGGCACGGCGAGCTTGGCCGCCTCGCCAGTGATCAGCCAGCGGAGATCGACGCCCGCCAGGTCGGATATCTTCACCAGCACCTCGGCCGGCGGGACGCGGGACGACTCGTAATAATCGTACGTGCTGGGCGACAGACCCAGCTGCTTGGCGAAATTTGCCTTGCCGCGTGGGCCGGCGAGCTCGATTCGGAGCTGCGTGATCCTGGCGCAAACCTCTTGTGGGGATGAACTTGCCATAAATATTCGCGTGTGCGAAGAATTATCTTGCCGATATACGTATAAATGAATAGAATCTTCGGCAATTCGCAGACGTGTATCTTACTCTTTCAATAGAAAGGGGCAAGGGGAAAGTGCTAAGGCAATTGGAGTCATGCCAGGGCAACCTGGAGCAGACGCTCCGTGCGATGCTCACGTTGCTGAGTTGGCAGGGGCAGTTGGTGCAGTCGGCGCTGCAGTTGGTGGTGGACAACAACCGTGGCAAAGACCCGCCCATGGACAAGAATCTCATAGACCGCCTCGGCAAGAAAGGCAGCCCCCGCCCCACCAAGCGGCCGGGGCGAAAGACAAACCAAGGGGACCATCCTTGATGCCTGCGAAGCCGGCTGAATAAGCCGACTGGCGAACGCAGGGATCGGCTCGCGCGGCGGCCAACACATCGGCCGCCCGCAGCTTTTTCGAAAACCGTAGCACGGGCGTCTCGCCCGTGAGCCTGCCTGCCGGACATCCGACGACACCGCGTGCTTCCTCATCGCGACGGCGGCGGCCCTGTAGGGCATGCAGGTCCTGGCCCGCAGGGACAGGTTCTGCATGCCGCAAACGCCGATTGGCACAACTGCGCTGGAGGGAGTCTCGGGGCGGCATGCAGGACCTCCCCTTCGGGGAGAACCTGCATGCCCTACGCCCCATGCCCTACATCTGCCGCACGCCCTGCTCAACCCCACCAGCGAAGGACGCGGAGGGCGCGAAGGGTGTTCCAGCGGCTGGGCTGGCCGGGTTTCTCGATGGCGAAGAACTCACGCCCGCGATGGGGATGCTCGAGTTTCCAGCGGCCGGTGCGGCCTCGCTTGGACCTCAGCAACTCGATCGCATCGGCGAGGCGCCCGTCGCGCGGCGCCGCCCGCTGGCAGAAGTGCTCGAGCCCGCGAAGCACGTCCCAGTGCCATCGCGGCGGGAACGAGAACTGCGTGAATTCCTTGCGGATCACGTTGCCCGTCTTGTCGGACTTGAACAGCCGGTGCTGAAGGATGAACTCCTCGGCCCGCTCGATGGCCGCGGCGACGCGCGTGTCCGCAGCCTTGCCGCCGTAGCGAGGGTAGTCGGCCAGGCCGTCGAGCACGTTGATCGTGGTGTGTAGCGAGGAGTGCACACACTCGTGCCGCTTCTGGGCGCAGTTCCATCCGCCGTCGGGCATCTGCCGGCGGAGCAGGCATTCGAGGATCGCCTCGGCGCGGGCGTCGCGGGCGTCGAAATACGTCAGCAGGGCCAGGTCCATGCCCGTGATGCACAGGTCGAGATGCTCGAGTCGCTCGCAGAAGTTTTTGTCATCGGCGGCGCCCAATTCCGAATCCACGATCAGGCGCGCCCCCTGCGTCGCCTCGGGCGTCTGCCGCGGCAGGCCCATGTCGCGCAGGGCCAGGAGCGTGTAGGTCGTCGAGGTCCACTTGGGCCCGTAGATGCCCCCGCCCCACGTGCCGCGCGGGTCGCGCAGGCCCATGAGCTTGCCGCACCACCCCTCTGCCGCCACGCGCCGCCGCACCGGCTCCCACTTCGCCGCCGCCATGCCCAGCACGTCACGCATCGTCTGCCACTGTATCGCCACGTCCCCAGCCATCAGCCAGTCGATGACTTCGTTGTCGATCTTCGCGTCTTTCATGCTCGTGTTCCTTCCCAATGCCACACGCCCACGCCGTGCAGATTATTCGCGTGCCAGCGGGATCGTCAACGCCAAAGGTCACGCGTGGAGATGGGCTTGCCCGTGCCCGGCCGCGATGTAGAATCACGAGCGTCTTCGGCGGCGGCGTCAGCCGTCTGGAACAATTGAGGATCATCTCATGGGCATCAGCCTGGGTCTTGTCGGGTTGGGAGCGTTCGGGTCGGCGTTCGCAGAGTTGTTCAAGTCTCACCCGGCCGTGAGCCGCGTGGGGCTGTGCGACCTGGAGCCGGATCGCGTCAAGCAGTACGCCCAGCGCGAGTCGTGGAAGGACAAGCTCTCGCCGCGAGACTGCTACGAGTCGCTCGACGACATCTGCCGCAGCGACCTCGATGCCCTGGTGATCATCACGCAGCACTGGCTGCACGCGCCGCAGGCCCTGCAGGCGCTCCAGAGCGGCAAGCACGTCTACTCGGCCGTGCCGGTCATCTGCATCCCCGACGCCGACGAGATTCTCCAGTGGTGCGACAAGCTGGTGGAGGCGGTCCGCCGCACGGGCCAGACCTACATGTACGGCGAGACGACCTTCTACCACGCCGAGGCGATGTACTGCCGCCGCCGGGCGGCCGCGGGCGACTTCGGCCAGTTCACGTATTCCGAGGGCGAGTATTTCCACGGGTTCGACGAGCCCCACTGCGACCTTCGCGACGTGTGGCGCCGCCGCCTGGGCAGCCGTGCCGGCGCCGAGGCCGTGAAGATGATGCAGCGTTACATGGACCGCGGCATCCTCAGCGGGCCGATGCACTACCCCACGCACTCCACCGGCGGGCCGATGAGCGTGATGAACGCGCACGCGCGCCGCGTCGTCTGCTGGGGCCAGAAGCCCGTCACGACCGACCCGTTCTTCCGCGAGCACGGCGACGCGTTCAGCAACGAGACGGCCCTGTTCGAGATGTCCAACGGCTCGACGATGCGGATCTGCGAGCACCGCGAGTGCAGCCTGGGCCGCGAGACCTTCCGCGTCTATGGCACGCGGGGCAGCTTCGAGAACGGCTGCTGGCGCAGCTACGACCAGCGCGAGCTGCGGCCGGCGCTGGCGGAGATGCGCGACCCGCTGCCGGAGGACGTGGTGAAGGCGTGGCAGGCGGTGAACCCCAACAGCGATTTCTACGGCGGCCACGGCGGCTCGCACGCGTACCTGGTGCACGAATTCGTCGACGCCATCGCCCGCGGCCGCACGCCCGCGATCACCATCTTCGACGCCGCCCGCTACACCGCCGCCGGCGCGATGGCGCACAAGTCGGCCCTCGCCGGGGGCAAGCTCCTCGATGTCCCCGACTGGGGCGACCGGTGAAGCGTCACGGCAGCTTGGCGCCGTAGTAGATGACGTCGTGGCGGTTGTAGTCGAAGGCGAAATGGACGTACTGCTCGTCGGCGTCGATCACGCCGTCGGGATAGGCGAGGTGGCCGGGGAAGTCGGTGATCAGCCGCTGGTGGCCCCAGGTGCGGGTGTCGTCGTCGGAGACCCACAGGGCCAGCGGGTTGCGGTTGCAGCTGGCGTAGAACTTCGAGTTGGGGTGGCTGGTCTGGCCGTTGGGGTTGTGCACCATCACGATCCGCCCGTCTCGCAGGCGGAACAGCCGGAACTTCGAGCCCGGGTTGGGAATGTCCGTCGCGGTCAGCGGGGCCCACGTGAGGCCGCGGTCGATGGACTCGCTTCGCCACAGGCAGCCGGTGCCGTCGCCGCGGACGAGCATGACCAGCCGGCCGTCGCGAAGTTCCACCACGTTGTTCTCTGCCCAGCAGCGGCCGGCCACGCGATTGGAATCGCGCCACGTCGCGCCGGCGTCGTGGCTGACGAGCGTTCCCACCCACATCCGCTCGAACGAGCCGTCCCTCAGCGGGGAGGCGTCGATGTCGCCCGTGGGCTCATAGTACTGGTACGGGGCGATCCAGTCGCCCCAGGTGGCGGTGTAGATGTTGCGGACGAAGCCGCGCCGCGGCAGCGGCGTGAAGGGCCGGGGCTGCGTCCAGGTCCTGCCGGCGTCGCGGCTGGAGATGGTGAAGTTCTGCCACTGCTCGAAGAAGCCCGCGTGGATGTTCACGTACACCACGATCTCGTCGCCCAGCACCTGCACCTCGGTCAAGGTGGCCGCTCTATCGTCGTGCCGCAGCACCGTCTCCAGCGGCCCCCACGAATAGCCCTGGTCGCTGGAGCGGCACAAGGCGACGAAGTTGGCTTTCTCGGGCTCGATGTTGCCGCCGGTCATGAACACGACGATCCACTCGCCGCTGGGCAGGATGCGCAGCGCCTGGTCGCAGCACGTGCAGTTGGGAGCCATGCCTTTGTAGACGAGAGCCTTTCGATCCACGGTCGATCTCCGTTGTTGAGGTGTTTTGCGATCGTGGGGATTGTAACACGCCCGCGCGTATGCGGCGACGGATTGCCTCACGAAACGATCCGGCCGCGTCGCCCCCGGGTGCTTCTTTGTCCAGGCGCCTAGAATTCCACCGATATGGTTTGATCATGGGCAGGTTTGGGGAGATCCCTATGTCGGCTCCTTCGTTGCATCGTGGAATGGGCTCGGTTCCTTATCCGGGTGGCGTGGCGTTTCGCGTGTGGGCGCCGGGCGTCGAGGATGTCCGCGTGATCCTCTTCGACGCCGCCGGCCGCAACCCGTGCGCGTACCCCATGGCGGCCGAGGGCGAGGGCGTCTGGTCGGCCGACGTCTTCGGCGCCCAGGTGGGTCGCCAGTATCTCTTCCGCATCGCGGGGGAATCGGACCGCAACGACCCCCGGGCGCGGTGGGTCTCGCGCGCTGCCGGGCGGAGCCTTGTCGCCAGCCGCACCTACCCGTGGACGGCGACGAGCTATCGCCCCCCTGCCCGCAGCGACCTGGTCATCTACCAGATGCACCTGCCCAGCTTTCCCGACAACGCGACGTCGGGGGCGGGAATGCTGGAGGCGGTGGGCGAAGAGCTGTGGTACCTGCGTGCCCTGGGCGTCAGCGCGATCGAACTGCTGCCGTCGCAGGGCGATGCCCCGGGCTTCGACGCGGCGAACCTGTTCGCCATCGACGACTCGTTCGGCGGCCCACCGGCGATGAAGCGGCTGGTGGACCGTGCCCACGCGCTGGGCCTGGCCGTGCTGGTCGGCGTCGACTACAGCCGCGTGGAGACCGCCGCGATCTCAGCCGTCGCCGGCGTGCGGACGGACTACTCGCATCCCCAGGTCCGCCAGATCCTCCGCGACAACGCGATCGCGTGGCTGGACGAATACCAGGCCGACGGCCTGTGCTTCGGCGGCACGGCCTTCATGCGGGGCGACGGCGTCGCCAGCGGCGAGTCGAGCGAGGGCTGGCGGCTGATGCAGTGGATCAACGACGAGATCCAGGAGCACCTGCCCGGGCGGATCATCCTGGCCACCGACCTGCAGCATGATGAGTTGATCGTCGGCCGCACCGGCGACGGCGGGGCCGGCTTCGCGGCGCAGGGCGACGCGTTCGCGGCGGCGCTGCGGGACGCGCTGGTCCCCGCCGACGACAGCGCCCGCAGCATGGCCTCGGTGCAATGCGCCATCGAACGCCGCTACGCGGGCGACGCCTTCGCGCGGCTGCTCTCCACCGACGGCCCGGTGACCGACGCGGCCGACGGCGCGTGCGAGTCGTTGAAGCGGAGTCACCTGGCGGCAGCAATGATGCTGACCTCCCCGGGGATGCCCCGGATCGCGCAGGGCCAGGAACTGCTGGAGCGGCCGCCCGAGAGCCCCTGGCCGCGCCGGGTGGATTGGACGCGGTATTGCCGCAAGGCCGCCGACTGTGCCGACTGCGACTGCCACAAGCACAACCGCTGCCGGCCCGACGGCGCGTATGCCCGGGTCTTCCGCCTGTACCGCGACCTGATCCGCCTGCGCCGCAACGCCGGCAGGAACACCGCCGGCCTGCAGGGGCAGCACGTGAACGTGTTCCACGTGAACGAGCGGGACAAGGTGATCGCGTTTCACCGGTGGGATCGCGGCGGCGAGGGCGACGACGTGGTGGTGGTGGCCAACTTCGGCGGGCGGCGGTTCGAGAGCTACACGATCGGCCTGCCGCGCGGCGGGGCATGGCGGCTGCGGTTCAACAGCGACTGGCGCGGCTACGACGACCGCTTCACCAGCACCGGCTACGACACGACCGCCGCCTCACCCGGCCACGATGGCCTGCCCTGCCAGGGCAACGTGGGGCTGGGAGCGTACAGCGTCATCGTGCTGTCGTAAAACGCTTGAACGGAGGCGGAATCGCCTGCCCGGCGAATGGCGATGCTAGGCGCCGGGGCGGGACGTGGCGGGCTTGGAGGTCGCCTTCGCCGCGTTGGCGGCGGCGGGATTCGTGAACCATTCCTTGGCGACGACCAGGCCGTCGCGGAAGTAGATGCGGGCCGCATGGTAGGTGGGCATGGTGTCGAAGTAGAACCAGGTGTCCGCGGTCGCGGCGTTGGGGCGGCCCAGCGTGCCCTGGACTTCCTTCTGGGGCTGGCCCACGAAGAGCGTCTGGTATTTCTCGCGCGTGAATTCCGGCCCGCCGCAGCCGCTGATGACGGCGGCCGCACACAGCAGAATCGAGATGGCCAGACCGCGACGCCTCATGTCACTCCCCCGTAATGAAGGTGTACTGCGCGAACAGCCTCTCGCTGAACGGGCTGGAGAACCGCACAGTGACGACGAACTTGCGCCCGGGCGTGGGCGTGTAGTCCCACTGCAGGCGGAATTCGTACATGCGGCGGGTCTCGTCCCAGAAGCGGCTGTTGAGCTTGGGGTCCAGGGTCGATTCCTCCCACACCGCGATGCGCGGGCCCTTGGGGTCGGGGCTGTTGGGGCGGTAATCGTAGAGCTCGAAGACGAAGTCGCCGAAGGCCTTGGTGGTGTTTCCGAACGAATCCTTGGCCGCCAGCTGAACCTCCAGCCCACGCAGGCCGCCCTCGAATACCCGCGACCCGCCCGTCAGCGGGTGGATGTGGATGCTCTTGGGCAGCAGCATGTTGATCGGGCTGGGCACCGGCTGGGTGGTGGGCACGGGCTTGAGCTGATCGCAGCCGCCGACAGACCAGGCAGCCGCCGCCAGCAGCGTGCCCAGCATCAGCGGGGCCCAGAATCGAACGCGGGTTATGTGGGTTCTCACGGCGGAGATTATAAGGCCCGCCTCCGGGGCGGAGCAAGCCCCGCGTTGGGGGCGACGAGAAACAGCGAACAGCAGAATTCCGAACACCGAACAGCAGAACTCCGAAGGGAAAGACCCGCGATCCATTCGTCTTTCACTTCAATATTCGAAATTCCTTGTTCTGCGGTTCTGCTGTTCGCTGCTTCTTCGCCCCGAGCGCTGGACCGTCATGATGAATGGGGCACGTGGAATGGTGGGCATGCCTGCCCACCCTACGTGGCAGCGTCTTCCCGTCCCCGATAATCCGTGATGGACCACAAGTTTGGGGGGGGCACCGCGAAGGCAACGAAAGACGCCTTTGATAAATCACGCATCCTCAATGGAAGTTCATCGCCGGTTCGCATAGACTGTTCTTCGTTACCGGGGCCTGTACGCCGCCCGGGCGATTGACGTCCACGCGCGGCCGTTCGCATTCGTCTTCACTGCATCGTAAGCCGTGGACTTTTTAGGAGATCCGATGGCGATTGGAAGCTTTTGTCTCGTTCTGCATGGCCACCTCCCCTATGTGCTGCGTCATGGAATCTGGCCGCACGGCGAGGACTGGCTGTACGAGGCGGCGGCAGAGACGTACCTGCCGCTGCTGTCGATGATCGGCGAGTGCGCCCTGTACAAGGTGCCCGCCCGCATCACGATCGGGCTGACGCCGGTGCTGATCGAGCAGCTCTCGCACGACCACTTCAAGGAAGGCTTCGAGCATTACCTCGCCGACCGCGTCGAGCGGGCGAAGGAAGATCGCCGCGACTTCGAGGCCTGGGGCAACGGCCACCTCGTCTACCTCGCCGACCGCTGGGCGCAGTACTACACCGACCTGGGCGAGCAGTTCGAGAAGATCGGCCGCGACATCCCCCGCGCGTACGGCAACTGGGCCAACGAAGGCATCATCGAGGTGCTCACGTCGGCGGCAACGCACTCGTACATGCCGCTGCTCTATGAAGACTCCTCCATCCGTGCGCAGCTGCGGGCCGGGCTGGCCAGTTCGCACCGCATCCTGGGCTTCAAGCCCACTGGCATGTGGCTGCCCGAGTGCGCCTACCGCCCCGGCGGCGCGTGGAGCAACCCCATCGGCTGGGCCGGCAAGGGAGACCGCCTGTCGCTGGAGTCCATGATCGCCGACGAGACGATCAACCACTTCTTCGTCGAGAACCACCTCATCGAGAACAGCCGCTCCGAGTGGGTCCGCAACGACGGCTGGCACAAGGTGGGCTGGGAAGAGGCGGAGAAGTACGCCGCCCGCGGCTGGCGCAACGTCTATGAACCCGCCATGGTCAACAGCGACGGCACCTCGCCGGGCCGCGTGGCCGTGTTCGGCCGCGACCCCAGGGTGTGCGAACAGGTGTGGTCGGGATCGATCGGCTACCCGGCCGACGGCATCTACCTCGAGTTTCACAAGAAGCACGGCGAGCGGCGCGGCCTGCGGTACTGGAAGGTCACCGGGCCCAAGGTGGACCTGGGCGACAAGCACATGTACTACCCCGACGACATCAAGGGCCGCGTCTTTGAGCACGCGCAGCACTTCTGCCGCTTCGTCAAGCAGCGGCTATGGGACTACCACAACCAGACCGGCCGCCGCGGCGTGGCGATGGCGTCGTTCGACGCCGAGCTGTTCGGGCACTGGTGGTTCGAAGGCCCGCAGTTCCTGCGCGACGTGATCATGACGCTCAACAGCGATCCCGACGTCGAACTGCTGACCACGGCCGAGCACCTGGAAAAGTTCCCGCCCGACAAGACCGTCGCCTTGCCCGAGGGCTCCTGGGGCGAGGGCGGCGACCACCGCGTGTGGGCCAACGACCGCGTGAAGTGGATGTGGGACATCGAGTACCGCTGCGAGGCCCTGTTCGGCAAGATGACCTTCCAGCTGCCCTGGCAGAAGGACAAGCAGGTGGCCGACCTCCTGAAGAAGGCCGCCCGCGAACTGCTGCTGCTGCAGGCGAGCGACTGGGAATTCGTCGTGACGCGTGGGCAGGCGGTGGACTACGGCATCAAGCGGTTCATGCTGCACGTCGGCCGCTTCGAGACGCTGATCGACCTGTGCGAGAAGCTCACCCGCGACTCGACCTACCTGGGCAAGCTCAACGAGGTCGAGCGCCACGAGGTCGCCGACGCCGATCTGCACGACATCATCTTCCCCGAGATCGACCTGAACTGGTGGAAGATGTAGCCCGCCCCACGGGTGCCATGCTTCTCTTGGGTGCCATGCTTTTAGGCCCGAAGGGCCAAAAGCATGTTTACGCGCATCGCTGTTGGCTCTTGCGTGACATCAACAGCGCCGAAACGCAAGCGATCGCCGGCCCCCTCGATCATCGATGCTTCGTGCGCGCAACTCACAGGCGAATCCATCTCTTTCTCCCCCGCGGGCCATTAATCCGCAGTGGTCATCTGGCCGATGCGTAAGATGGAGTAGACAGGAGGCCCAAAATGGCACGGCAAGTAGTGTTCAGGGACTGCTGGACCCGGATCAAGGATGAGGTCGCCAGCTACTGGGACAAGAAGGCCCTGCGGATCGAACGCCTGCTGCAGAACTATCGCCCGGAACTGCGGAGCCTGCGCCTGACGATACATCACCGCCCCAACGCCTACGAGGCCCGCTGCGTGCTGCAACTGCCGACGGGAACGCTGGTCGCCCAGGGTGAATCGCGCAACTACCATGAAGCCGTCGATGAGGTAACGGACCACATGGTGCAGGAGATCCGCCGCCATCGTGACCTGCTCCGCCGTGACGGCATGCACAGTCATCGTCGCCAGCGCCACCCCGCCGTTGCGTGATGGCGGGCCGGGACTGATTCGCTACTTGGACCCTGGGAAAGGTGCGCCGCCGATAATGCTTTGCTCGGCCATGTCTGCGTACTTCCCGACGTACCAGTAGATGACGGCGTAACCATCTTGAACGCCGGCGACGAAGCTGACCACGGATTTGTTCGCGACGTCGGCCGAGCGGAGCCCGCGGAAGATGGACCCGTTGCGTTCAACCAAGATCATCTGTCCCGGCGTGGCGCCCAACTTCGTCAGGAGTTCCTTGAACTGTCGCTCGTGGTTCATCGCCATGGATCGGAATACGGGATCCTCCATGCTCTTGGCACGGTTGCCGAAGGCCACGCCGATCCAGCCCATTTCTTCTTTCCCGCGCATCAGGGGCTTCGTGTTGGCCGGGCATATGCGTTTGAGGGGGTGCGAGTCGGGGATCATGCCGTCGGGCAGCAGTTCCCAGGCCATGCGGGCCAGGGCGTTGGGCGTGGGGTTCTCAAGGTACTTGTGTGGGCGTTCCTTGAAGTCGGGCGCCGCGACGGCCCCGCCCAGCAGGTTGAAGTACGTCTCCCGCGTCGTGCCGTCTTCTTCCCATTCCGACGAGTACAGCCAGTACGCCCCCGAACGCCCGAAGCTCACCGTGGTCTGCAGCGAAAGGCACCATCCGTTGGCGGAATACCAGTTCGTCGAGGCCATCCCCGGCGCGACGATGGCATTGTTGAACCGCTTGTCCTGCAGCGTCTTCCAGTTCAGGTAGCCCGCGTCAGCCGTCGTGGCCGCCGGCGGGCCGAATGTCACCCCGATGTACGAGACGCGCCCGCGATTCTCCAAAACGCGGATCTCGTCGCATAGGTCGTTCAGCGGGTGGCTGGCCGGCAGCGCGGCGCGGGGCAGCAACGCCCATTGCACCACGGCCATGTTCTCCTTGGTCCGCGACTTGTCGGCGTTCACCTGGTTGCGAACGGTCTGACGCATCACCGCGGCGCTGCTGCTGTACAGCAGATCCGACGCCATCGTCGCCCCGATCGTCACCTTGGTGGGGCCCACGTCATACGTCGTCGGGTCGAACAGCACCACGCACGCGTGCGGCGAGCGGAAGGTGTACCCCGGCACGTAGCGGTATATCTCCTTGGGGCGACCGGGCGGGGACAGCTCGGCCGGGTCGTTCAGCAGGCCCGACCCCTTCAGTTCCGCCAGCGTCACCGGGTATTCCCCGTTGTGATTCCCGGCGTAGGCCTGCAATGCGCAGCGGAGGTTCCAGAGGTTCTTCTCCGCCTTTAGACGAGGCGAATCGCTGGGGTCGATGGGGCGGCGGACGAACTGCGGCATCGGCAACGTGTCGCGGTACAAGGCCTCGGCGAAGTTGGGCTCGTCGATGATGTACAGCGAGTCGCGGCTGATCGCGATGAACTTGTTCCGCCCGCCGACGTTGTACGGCACCGGGTCGAACGCGAGGATCTGCCGGCACGCACCGGTCGCGGGCGTCACCATCGTCACCGGCATGTCCGGGGCGTGGCTGGAGTGGAGATCGTCTTTGTCGAAGCCCAGGTCCGAGGTGGCCAGCACGTCGGCGCCCACAGGCAGGGCGCCCTTGTGCGCGTCGGCGTAGGCCAGCACGGCCCCTTGCAGATTGCGCATGCGGACGCGGGCCTGGTCGATCGGCTCGGCCTGCGTGTTGACCGTCCAATGGAAATACGGACCGGGCAGCTGCCCGTACTTCGCGCGGCGCATGCCCACGATCGGATAGCCTTCGCAGCCGCCCAGGCCCAGGCGGGTGCGACGATCCACCTCGCCGGGATCCAGCGACTCCATCCTTCCGGCCGTGTCGATCACCAGCTGGCGCCGATTGCCGGCGCGGTCCCGGAAGATGCGATCATTGATGATGAACGGGCCCTTGCCCACGTCGGCCATCGTGCCGGCCACGCGGCAGGGACAGCGCGCCCCGCCCATGACAATCGGCATCTCCAGCTTGCGGGCGGCCGCCAGCTGCTGAACGCCTTCGGGGTACAGCCCGTCGTTCTGCTTGAGGTACTCGTTGAGTTCAGCGCCCAGCTTGGTCATCTGCTCCTTGAACGGGACGTAGTCGGGCTCCTCGGCGGCGAGAACTTCCTCCAGGTTCGGCGGCGGCGGGGGCGGCGTAGCCGGCGCGCGGCTGGCCGCGGGAGTGCCTGGGGTATCCGGGTTGCTCGGCGTGCTCGGCGTGCTCGGAGTCCCTCCCGACGGTGTTTCGACGCTCGTCTCCCCGTCCGTCCTGGTCACAATCACGTTGGATTTGCCGGCCGATCGGTTCAGCAGCACCGCCCCCACGATCAAGCCCGCAATCACCAGCGCCGTGCCGGCGACGATCAGCCCGACCGGGATCGCCCTCTTGGCCTCTTCGGGCCGGGGAGGATTGAGGCCTTCGTAGCTCGCCCCGCCGGTGAGGCTGGGCAGGGCCGGACCGCGATCGACCGGCCGTTCGCTGGCCTCTTTGAGGCCGAAGTCCGCCCCACCGCCCTCGTCATCAAGGGCCGGCACGCGAATGATCTTACGGCACGAGGGGCAACGAATGGATTTGCCGCTCTCGGTATCCTCAAGTGAAATCTTCTGCGTACAAGCCGGACAACGTAATCTAGAGCACTCCTAAGTCACCCGTAGCGTGTAGCCGCAGTGTCGGAAGCAGTT
>CAZTVF010000112.1:0-17623 GCA_964616985.1 uncultured Planctomycetaceae bacterium | reverse complement strand
AACCGGTGCGCGGGCGGGCAGGCGGGTGGAATCGAGGGGTACTGGTCGCCCACTGCCGTCGAGGGCGCCGACAGTCCGCGCTGGCGGTCGTGCGCGAGGATGGCGATGAGTTGCACGTTGGGCCCGCGCGGCAGGCCCAGCAGCGCCGCCACGCGCGCGCCGTTCTCGACGCCGGCGATGACGGCCTCGCGAAACTCCTCGACGCCCAGCAGCGGCAGCTGCGAGCGGTCGATCGCGTCGCCATTTCGCATGCGGATGGTGTCCATTACTTCGCCCCCAGCGTCGCGGCGACGCTTGTGAGGATTTCCTGCAATTCCTTGGGCACGTAAACACCCAGGGTCAGCACGCCCAGGCCCAGCACGATCGGCGGCAGCACCGCCAGCAGCGGCTCGCGGGCGGGCGTCTGCGGAAGGGGCGACGCCTGGCCGTACGACATCCGCATGACCACGCTGACCATTCCCACAAACACCAGGGCCAGCAGCAGCACGTACAGGCCCGCCAGGTACGGATGGCCCTGCTGCATCGCGCCGAACAGGATCTGGATCTCGCTGACGAAGGGCCCGAATGGCGGCGAGCCCGTGATGGCCAGGAACCCCGCCACCCACAGCACGCCCGAAACGGGCAGCGCGCCCAGCACGCCGCGGGCCGCCGTCGTGCTCTTGGTCTTGTAGGCGGCCAAAATGTTGCCCGCCACCAGGAACAGCATGCCCTTGGTGAGGCTGTGGTTCACCGCATGGAGCATGGCGCCCGAAATGGCCGAGCCGCCCACGCCCACGCCGAAGGCCAGAATGCCCATGTGCTCTACGCTGGAATACGCCAGCATTCGCTTGTAATCCGCCTGCGAGATGATGAACACCGCGGCGAAGGCCATCGAAAGCAGCCCGAACAGCATCAGCAGTTCGCCGCTGGCGGCGCCTTGTCCCGCGGCCACGCAGATGGAATGCATGCGGAGGATGGCCAGAAACGCGCAATTCAGCAGCGCGCCCGACAGCAGGGCCGAGACAACCGAGGGCGCCTCGCTGTGGGCATCGGGCAGCCATGTGTGCAGCGGCGCCAGGCCCATCTTCGTGCCGTAGCCAACCAGGAACATGAGGAACGCCGCCTGCAGCCAGGCCTTGTTCAGGCCCCCTGCCGACGCGACGAGATTGGCCACGGTCATGGGCATGTGCTTTCCGCCGGCGGCAACGGCCAGGAAGAAGTTCCCCAGCAGGGCCAGCGCGATGCCCACCGAGCAGATGAGCAGGTACTTCCACGTCGCCTCCAGCGATCGGTGATGGCGGTGGAAGTAGATCAACGGGGCCGAGACCAGCGTGGTGGCCTCGACGGCGACCCACAAGAGGCCAATGTGCTGGCTGACGGCGACGAGCGTCATCGTCGCCAGGAACATCAGCAGGCAGCCGGTGAAGACGGGCTCGCGGGCGTTGGTGAAGATGAAGCCTTCCTCGATGTCCTCGCGGCCCTGCTTGCCCTCGCGTGCGAGGTAGCCCACGGCGTAGAAGGCGGCGGCGAGGAACAGGACGCTGGTGATGCTCATGAAGAGCAGTTCGGTGTTTCCGGTGGCCAGCCAGGCGCTGGAGGGGGCCGAGCGGTCGGCCAGCACGCCCACCTGCGGGCCCAGCGTCCATGCGTAGGCGGTCAGGCCGGTGTGCGCCAGCGCCCCTGCCACAAGCAGCGTTCGCCGCAGCGCATCATTGCGGAGCAGGAAGCACAAGGCTCCTGCCACCGCGGGGACCAGAACTAGCAACCAGATGATCACGGACTACCTCGCAATTCGTCCACGAATTTCACGAATTGCACGAAGCAGAAGCGTCGCCGCGCGACCCATTACTAAGGCCAGGCCGCTCCTGCTTTCGTTTCGTGTAATTGGTGTAATTCGTGGACTCACTTTTGTACCTACAGATCCTTCAAGCTCGACAGCCGGTCGGCGTCGATGTGGTCGAATTCACGGTTAATGTGGTAGATCGCGATGCCCATTACGAACACCGCCATGAACACGTCCAGCAGGATGCCCAGTTCCACCAGCAGGGGCTCCATCTGGGCGAAGGCCATGCCGAAGACGTAGATGCCGTTCTCCATCGCCAGGTAGCCCAGGACCTGCGTGACGGCCTTGCGGCGGCTGACGATGATGAACAGGCCCACCATGATGTTGAACAGGGCCGCCCCCACCAGCAGGTTCGACGGGGCCGCCGACGCCGTCAGCAGCGACGCCTGCGCCTCGGCCACCACGCCGGAGGCCACCTGCGGCACGGGCATTCGCCCGCCCAGCCAGAGCGACACGACCAGCAGCGCGATCCCCGCCACCAGCGAACTGGTGTAGCCCACGATGGGCTCGACCTCGCGGCGGACGTCGGCCTCGCGAACCGCCCGGATCAGCAGCCACGGAAACACGACGCCCTTGAGGAACGTGCTGGCGGCAGACTGGAAGATGACGCGGCCGAGCTCGTCGCCGCTGTGCAGCAGCACGGGCAGCAGGCCCAGCAGGATGCCCTGGATGGCGACGATGCGGATGCAGGCCATCAGGCGGCTGGAGCCCAGCAGCCACAGGTTGGTCAGCACCACCAGGACGATGATCATGTCATTCCATGCGGACATCATTTCACCTCAGCACCAGCAGCAGGCCCAGCACCGACAGCACCGTCGCCGCCACCAGCAGCTGCGGCACGCGGACGAGTCTCAGGCGGGCCATGGTCGATTCGACGACGCCGGTCAGAACAGCCAGCGCGATCATGCCGCCAAAACCGACGGCGGCGCTGACGGCGACGTTGGTCGTCTGCACGGGGACCAGGATGCCCACCAGCAGCGCCCCCAGCACCCACAGCTTGATCGCGGCGCCGTACGTGATGAACGCCAGGTCCACGCCGCCGTGGTCCAGCACCATCACCTCGTGGATCATCGTGAGCTCCAGGTGCGTGTTGGGGTCGTCGATGGGGATTCTGGCGTTCTCGGCCAGGAACACGATGGCCAGCGCCGCCGCCAGCAGCAGCAAGGCCGGGCCGCCGGGGGCCATGATGGCCGCGGGCGTGACGGCCGCGTAGATCGTGCTCAGCGTGAGGCTGCCGGTGTGTCGGGCCAGCGCCGCCAGGCCCAGCAGCAGCGCGGGCTCAGCCAGGGCGGAGAAGAGCACCTCGCGGCTGGCGCCCATGCCGCAGAAAGCCGACCCGGTGTCCAGTGCGGCGGCGACCGTGAAGAACCGCATCATGCCCAGGAAGTACGCCAGCACCAGCAGGTCGCCCGGGAAGGCGAACGCCGCCGGCAGGTGGCCCAGGGGCGTGACGGTCAGCGCCGCCAGCGCCGCGGCCAGGCCCACGACCGGGCCCGCCCGGAAGACCCACGAAGTGGTGCGGCTGTAGACGGCGCCTTTGCGCAGCAGCTTGAAGATGTCGTAGTATGCCTGCAGCAGCGGCTGGCCATGCCGGCCGGCGAAGAACGCCTTGGTCCGGTTGATCACGCCCAGCAGGAGCGGGCACAGCACCAACGCCATCAGTATGTGAATGAAGTTCTCGTACCGCATGTCATCCCAACTTCCAGACCATCAGCGCCAGCACCGCCAGAGCGATGTAGAGAACGTAAAGCTGAATTCGCCCGTGCTGCAGCCAGCGAAGGCGGGCCACGACCCACGCGACGGCCGCAAAGACCGGGCGGAAGACGCCCTCGGTGAACAGGTCCGGCGTTCGCGTCTCCATCGAGGCAGCGGCGGGGAACAGCCCCTGCGGCGCGTGCACGACGGTTCGCCCGCGATGGAAGATTTGCATCAGCGCCGTGATCGGCTGGGCGAACGACGAGGCCGTGTACTGGATGCGGGCGTTGGGCTCGGCGTAGCCGCAGTCCCACGTGCCCGCCTGCTCGACACTTCGCCCGCGGAGCAAGAAGCCCCGCAGCGCCGCCAGCAGCACGAACAGCAGCAGGAACAATGCCGAGACAGCCAGCACCTTCGTCAGCAGCAGGGCCGCGGCGGTGAGCGTCTCTCCGCCCATCCACATCGCGATTCCGGGCGCCGCCAACGCCAGCGTCACGCAGGCGGTCGCGAGGAACACCATCGCCGCCTTCATCGAAAGGCCTGCCTCGTGCGCATGCGTCGCGTGTTCCGTCCGGGGGGCGCCCAGGAAGATGATGCCGAAGGCCCGCGTGAAGCTCGCCAAGGCCAGCCCGCCGATCAGCGCCAGCGACGCGATCACCACCAGCGAGGCCGCCGCCGTCGCCCCGCCCGAAAGTGTGCCGCCGTAGCAGCCGAAGTACAGCAGGAACTCGCCCATGAAGCCGTTCAGCGGCGGCAGGCCGCAGATGGCCACGGCCCCCAGGGCGAACACCCCCGCGGTCCACGGCATTCGCTTGCCCAGCCCGCCCAGCAGATCCAGGATCCGCGTGCCGGTGCCGTGAAGCACCGCCCCGGCCGCCAGGAACAACATGCCCTTGAACATCGCGTGGTTGATCACGTGCAGCATCGCCCCGGCCAGACCCAGCTGCGAGAGAGCGACGTTGTGGTAGCTCTCGCCGATCAGCCACAGGCCCAGGCCCATGCCGATGATGCCGATGTTCTCGACGCTGCTGTAGGCCAGCACGCGCTTGAGGTCGTGCTGCGTGAGGCTCATCAAAATGCCCATGACGCCCGAGACGGCGCCCACGATCAGCAGCGTCCAGCCCCACCACGCCGGCGGAGTCCCCAGCAGGGTCAGCATCCGCAATAGGCCATAGATGCCCGTCTTGATCATCACCCCGGACATGACGGCCGAGACGTGGCTGGGGGCGGCGGCGTGCGCCTCAGGCAGCCACACGTGCAGCGGCATGAAGCCCGCCTTGGTGCCGAAGCCCACCAGCGCCAGGATGAAAAGCACGTTCCGCGTTTCCGCCGGCATCTGCGCCAGTTGGTTGGCGGCGCCAAAGACGGTGCTCGTGCCCTGCCCCATCAACATGAACATCACCAGCAGGAAGGCCGTGCCGATGTGCGTGGCCACCAGGTAGGTCCAGCCCGCGTGGCGGACGGACTCCTCGCTGCTGTCGAACATGACCAGGAAGAATGCCGCCAGGGACATGACCTCCCAGGCGATCAGGAACAGCACGCTGTCGCGGGCCAGCAACACCATCAGCATGCCCGCGCACAGGAGGCCATAGAAGAACCAGTGCGGGCCCAGGCTTCGCTTGCCCGCGTGAGATCGCATGTATCCGCCGCCATACAAAGCGGCGGCCGCCGTCAGCACCAGCACCGCGGCGGCGAAGATGGCCGACAGCGGGTCCAGCGCCACCGCGAACGAACCCACCGGCAGCGTCCAGGGCAGCGACAGGGTCATCGCATCGCCCCCGGCCAGGACGCGCGCCACCTGCACGCCGCCGACGACGGCGGCCGCTATGGGGCCCAAGACGCCCAGGGCGGTGGAGACGCGCTGCCATCGCCACGCGATCAGGGCCATCAGCCCGCAGGCAACCAGGATAATCGGCGCCAGCAGGATGTTCATTGGCCGCTTCCCTGTGCCGCGGTTTCCTGCAGCAGCTTGGCCTGCGCCCGCCGGGCTTCTTCCAGGATCACTTCGCGCGTCGCCTGCTGCAGCACCGCCTGCTTAAAGCCTTCCTCGCGCAGCGAGAACGCCAACGTCGATAACAGGTTCAAGTGCCCGCGAACCGTGGGGCTGACGATGGTGAAAAGCGTGTGCACCGGCCGGCCGTCCAACGCGGCAAAATCGATGGGACGCTCGAGGAAGCACAGCGTGATCATCGGCCGTTGGATGTACATCACAATGGGGTTGCGGACGTGGGGAATGGCGATGCCTTCGCCGATGCCGGTGGAGCCCAGCGACTCCCGGGCCAGCAGCACCTGCAGCAGGAACTGGCGGTCCACCTCGTCGCCCAGGCGCATCACGTCGACGACGTTGCGCAGAACCGAGGCCTTATCCTGGCCGCCGATGCGGTAGTGAATGCCGCCCGCCTCCATCGCCTCACACAGCGTGGTGAGTTCCTCGGGGCCGCCGGCGGCGGGTTCCTGGAAGATGCTCGCGGACACGTTGATCCGCTGGCTGGTCGCCCATTCCAGCAGTTCGGCACGATTGAAGCGGTACTGCTCGTTCACGCGGTAGGCCGGGAGCTTGCCGCTCCTGATCCACCGGTAGATCGTCTTTTCAGACACAACAAGGATGCTCGCGGCATCCCGTACACCAAGTTGCACGTCAACATCCTTTCTGGCCCTGTGCGGCCTGGACAGCGTAGGACAAGGCGCAAAGTATGTCCTTTTATGTCCACGAGGGTCAAGGAAAAAACCTCACCGGCCCCCGGCATTTGAGGAATGTAGGCGACCGAAGCCCCGATATAATCGTCCCTTATCGCGATCCATGCCAACGAGGCGAGGACGGCCGCACGCTGCATCGCGGCCTCCCACGTCAAAGCAAAGAGGTCACCGATGCAGTCGATCAGGAATGTCTTGCTGGTGTCACTGCTGATCAGCGTGCTGACTTGGATCGGCGATTCGGCACTCGACGCCTGGGTGTTCCACGAGGGCAGCTTCTGGGGGATGCTGATCCAGACCGTGCCGGCGCACGAGGCCTTTACGCGATCTCTCGCCGTCGCAGCCGTGTTCGCCGTGTGCATGATGCTGGGATGGCACTTGCGTCGCCAGCGGCGTTCGCAGGAGCATATTCTGCACCTCAATCGCGTTCTCCGTGCGATCCGCAACGTCAACCAGCTCATCGCGCGGGAGGGCGCCCGCGATTCGCTGCTGCAGAAGGCCTGCGACTGCCTCACTGAAACGCGCGGGTATTGGACCGCCTGGATCGCCCTGCTCGACGACAACCGCCGCTTCATTCACATGGCCGCCTCGAATCTGCAGGAGAAGAAACCCAAGCTTCAGGAATACCTCCAGGCGGGCCAACTGCCCTACTGCTGCCAGCAGGCGCTGCTGTCCACGCACGCCGTCTCCTACAACCTCCACGACGATTGCGGAGACTGCCCCATCCGTCCCTCCGAGCAGCAGCTTGGCATGGCCATGCAGTTGTCCTACGGCAAGAAGGTCTTCGGCGTGCTCGTGGTGACGGCGCCATCGGGCATGGTGGCGGACCCGCAGGAGCGCGAGTTGATGGAGGAGATCGCCAGCGACCTGGGCTTCGCCCTGCACGATATCGAGATGCAGCAGCAGGCTGTCCTTGCGGCCAAGCAGTTGGAGGAGAGCAGCGACTGGCTGTCCACCACGCTCAGCAGCATCGGCGACGGCGTCGTCGCCGTCAACCGCCACGCCGAGATCTCGTTCATGAATCCCGTCGCCTCGGCGCTGACAGGGTGGGGGCGCGACGCGATCGGCCGGCCGCTGGCGGAGGTATTTCAGATCGTCAACGCCCACACGCGCCGGCCCGCGCCTAACCCGGTAGACCGCGTGCTGGCCGAGGGGAACATCGTGGGCCTGGCCAACCACACGGTGCTGATCTCGCGGGACGGCAAGGAGTACCAGATCGCCGACAGCGCCGCACCCATCCGCAGCGGCGGCGGGCCCGTCCACGGCGTGGTCCTGGTCTTCCGCGACGTGACCGAGCAGTACCTTCAGGACCAAGCCCTGGCCGAGAGCGAGCGGCGATACCATTCGCTGTTCGACGCACTCCAGGAAGGCTTCGCCCTGCACGAGATCATCTGCGACGCCGCCGGCAGGCCCTGCGATTACCGATTCCTGGAGGTCAACCCGGCCTTCGAACGCCTGACCTCGCTGCAAGCCGCCGACATCCTCGGCAAGACCGTCCGCCAGATCCTGCCCTCGGTGGAGCAGTCGTGGATCGACACCTACGGCCGCGTGGCGCTGACGGGCGAACCGGCTCGTTTTCAGAACTTCTCGCAGGCGCTCAATCGCCACTACGACGTCATCGCCTTCAGCCCCAATAGGGGCCAGTTCGCGACCCTGTTCGTCGACGTCACGGAGGTCCGTCACGTCGAGGCCGAGCGCGAGACGATGATCAAGCTGCTGCGGCTGCTCAACTCGCCCGCGCAGACGCCAGAGTTGCTCCGCCAGACCCTGGCGCTGCTCCGCGAGTGGTCGACGTGCGAAGCCGTCGGCATCCGCCTGCGGGATGGCAACGACTTTCCGTATTACGAGACCAGCGGATTCAGCGCAGAATTCGTCGCCGCCGAGACAAAGCTCTGCACCGATGACACCGGCCAGAATCCCTCTCTCGACTGCATGTGCGGCACAGTTCTGGCCGGACGCACCGACCCGTCGCAGCCTTTCTTCACCGCCACGGGCAGCTTCTGGACGAACAGCACCACCGAGTTGCTGGCCAGAACGACGCCGGAGGGTCGCCAGGGACGAACGCGCAACCGCTGCCACGGCGAAGGTTTTGAGTCGGTGGCGCTGATCCCGCTTCGCGTGGGACACGCCACGCTGGGGCTGCTGCAGTTCAATGACAAGCGGAAGAACGTCTTCACCGCGGCCAGGATCGGACAGTTGGAGCGGCTGGCGGCGAACCTGGCGATGGCGATGGCCCAGCGCCGCGCCCAGGACGCCCTGGCCGACAGCGAGCGGACGCTGGCGACCATGTTCGCCAATCTGCCGGGCGTGGTCTACCGCTGCAAGAACGACCCGCAGTGGTCGATGCTGCTGATCAGCGACGCGATCCGCGAACTCGCCGGCTACGACGCCGCCGACTTCATCTCCCCCGGCGTGCACACGTACGCCAGCCTGATTCATCCCGAAGACCGCGACATGGTCTACGACGCGATCCATCAATCCCTGCAGCGGCGGGAGCCCTACGTGCTGGAATACCGCATCGTGCACAAGGATGGCCGCATCCGCTGGGTGTATGAGAAGGGCCAGGGCATCTGGGGCGAAGATGGCTTGAGCTGTCTCGAGGGCGTGATCTTCGACATCAGCGAACGCAAGCACCTCGAGGATCAGCTCCGCCAGAGCCAGAAGCTTGAGGCCATCGGCCGCCTCGCCGGCGGCGTGGCCCATGACTTCCGCAACCAGCTCACCGTCATCAAGGGCTACTGCGATCTGCTCATGCCCTCCCTGCCCCGTGACAACGCCTTGTATGAACCCATGGACCAGATCCGTAAAGCGGCCGAACGCTCTGCCGCGATCACCAACCAGCTGCTCATCTTCAGCCGCAAACAGCCGCTGCACGCGAAGCCGCTTGACCTGGACGCGCTGCTGCGGGAATCGCAAGGCCTGCTGGCCACCATGATCGGCGAGGACATCCGCCTGGTAATCGACGCCCACGAGGGCGGCATGACGGTGCTGGCCGACAAGAGCGCCCTGCAGCAGGCGCTGATGAACCTGGTTGCCAACGCGCGCGACGCGATGCCCACCGGCGGGCAGCTGCGCATCGAGGCCGCCCGGGTCGAGCGAAGCGATCCCGGCGACCCCGCCGCCAAGCGGCGCCCATGCATCATGCTGTCGGTGAGCGACACGGGCATGGGGATGGACGCCGAGACCCTCAACCGGATTTTCGACCCGTTCTTCACCACCAAGGACGTGGGCAAGGGCACGGGGCTGGGGTTGGCGACGGTGTACGGCTTCATTCAACAAAGCGGCGGCCAGATCGAGGTCGAGAGCCGCCCCGGCGAGGGCTCGACCTTCCGCCTGTACTTCCCGCTGTGCACCGGCCCCGGCCAGCGGTCGCCTTCGGTCGCCGGCGAAGCGGCAACCTTCCCCGGCGGCACCGAGACCATCATGGTCGTGGAGGACGAAATCGCGGTGCAGAAGCTCATCATCCAGTTGCTCAACCGATGGGGCTACACCGTGCTGAGCCCCGCCTCGGGGCCCCAGGCCCTGGAAATGGCCCGCAAGCACGCCGGGGCGATCGACCTGCTGCTCACCGACATCGTCATGCCGGAGATCAACGGCGTGAAACTGGCCGAACAGGTCCGCACGCTGCGCCCCCAGGTGAAGGTGCTCTACATATCGGGCTACGCGGACGTGCTCGGGGCCAGGCAGATCGGCCTGCCAGACCAGAAGAACCTTCTGGTGAAACCCTTCGCCCCCGACGCCCTCGCCCGCAAGTTGCGTGAAGCCTTGGATGACAAGGCAGACAAACACACCCAAACCGAATAGAATGGCTCGTGCCCAGCCGCCGGGGACGGACGTTCGCCAATGGGGCGGAACGACGCCTGCGACTGGCCTAGGAGACGCACAGGAGAAAAGCATTCGTGGGTGCAACCGTTCTGGCCGTTGCGATCGGCCTGGCCGTGATGGCCGCCGCACAAACCGCAAAACCCGCCGCCACCAGCAAGCCCGCCACGGCCGCCGCGGCCGCCTGGGGAAACTCGCTGACCGACGCCGTGGCCCAATCCAAGAAAACGGGCAAGCCCATCCTCGCCTTCTTCACCGGCAGCGACTGGTGCGGCTGGTGCATGAAGCTTCGCGCCGAAGTGCTGGACACGCCGGAATTCCAGACCTGGGCGGCCAACCACGTCATTCTCCTGGAACTGGATTTCCCGAGGAATAAGCAGCTCGACGCGGCCACCAAGAAGCAGAATCAGGACTTGGCGACAAAGTACGAGATCAAGGGCTACCCCACCGTCGTCTTCATCAAGGCCGATGGCACCAGCCTGGGCCAGATGGGCTACATGAAGGGCGGCGCCAAGACCTGGACCGACGCCGCACAGAAGATCATCGACGCGGCCAAGTCGAAATAGTGCCAACGGGTTGACCGCCGCCCTGTTCAGCAGGAACGGTCTGCACGGGGCGCGCGGCGCTATGCCATCTCCACCGGCGCGACGTCGTCACCGGAGAGTACGGCGCTGGCGTGGCGGGCATAGTGGCCGCGAAGGTCGTTGGCGTAACGCGTAAGGATCGACCGGCCCAGGCCGCCGAGATCGCCGGCCAGGAACAGCCCGCGGGCGAGGTGCAGCTCGCGGAGCGACAGGTTGCGGGCCTCGGTCTCAATCGGATCGCCGTTGGCGGCGGCAATCACCGTTCGCGTGTCCAGCTGCGAGTGGCCCTGCATTCCCGGCCGGGCCAGCAATTGGGCCAGCGCCTCCGTCACCTGCGCCTGCTTGAGCCCCGCCGCCGCGATCGCCGCCACGCGGCAGTGCGAGAAGGCCGCCGACGAATCAAGCTGGCGGATCTTCTCGGCAATCGGCGCTGCCGCGGCCGGCTCGCCGGTTCGCGCCAAGGCCAGGATCATCGCGTCCACGGAACTCATGCTGCGGCCGAACTGACCCATGCCGCGGTAATTCCACCCCTCGTCCCAGGCACGCTCGGTCACCGCCGCCGCCAGCACGTCCGCCGCCTCTGGGCAGCCGATAAGCCCCAGGATCAATGCCGCCTCCACGCGGCGCGCGGCGTCGGGCGAATGCATGATCTGCAGCAGTCGCGGCCTCGCCTCCGCCGGGTGCGCCAGCAAGACCGCCGCATTGATCAGCGAGCCCAGGTCGCCCGCGGCGGCCGCCTCGATGGCGGCAGCGGGCATGGGGAATGAATCTTCCGTCTCCGGCGTCTGCGGCGGCACGACGCCCAGCTCCGCCAGCCGGCGCTGCAGGGCGCGGATGTCCAGGTCGCGCAATCGCGTGCCCCCCGCCGCCCAGGCCGCGGCCAGGCCGGCGGCGTAGCCCTGGTTCTGCACGTCGGCCTGCATGCGGAGAACGGGCAAGGCGTCGCGGTGCGCGCTCATGCCCAGGCCCGTCACCAGCACGCCCTCCAGGCCCCGCGGCAGCATGCACCGGAACGGCACGTTCGCCGTCAGCGGCGCGTGGTCCGGCGGGGCGATCATGAACAGCGGGTGCACGATGAAACCATGCGTGTCGAAATTGCTGCGGGCCGTCGCCACCGTGTCGGGGAACGTCCGCCCCACGAGGATGTCCAGCGGCGAAACCGCGTACTCGCCGATGATCTGGCGGCGTTCACGCGTGTTGACCAGCGGCGAGGTGTCGAAGTCGTGTGGGAACTTCGCCCGCGCGTTTAGGAATGCGTGCGAGATGCCCTCGGGGTCGGTCTCGTCCACGAAGGTGTAGTCCGAGTTCTGGTATCGCACCGCGGGGAACACGCGCGGCGACAGGCCGGTTCCCTGCGTGGCCACATGGCGGGCGTCAATGACGCGGCAGGTGGCGCCGGCCGCCGCGGCGATGTCGGCGTTACCCGTGGCATCGACCACGCAGGCGGCCTCCACCAGGCCGCTGCCGAAGGGCGTCGAGACGAGCAGGCCGTCGACCTCGTCGCCCTTCATCCGCACGCCGAAGGCGTAGCTGCCCATCCACGCCGCCCCGCCGGCCTCGTGCAGCATGCGGTGGTATACCCCCGACTTGATCTCCCCGCTCCAGTTGTGGCACTTGTTCTCGCGGCTCTTGGGATCGATGGACATGATCGCTTCATCGAGCTCTGCCGTGAAGCCGACCTGGTTGCCGAACCAGTACGCCGTGATGAGCCCCACCGTGCCCACGCCGCCCATGGCGTGCTGCACCTCCAGCACGAGCGTCCGGGCCCCCGCGCGGGCCGCCGCGATGCCCGCCGGCGCCCCGCCCGTGCCGCCGCCGGCGACGGCCACGTCGAAACGCCCCAGCGTCGGCAGCGAAAGCGGGCCGATGTCGATGAGCCCCTCGTCCTTGCGGACAAACGCCGGCGCAAAGCGGTAGTCGCCGCCCTGCTCGCCGCCGGCGTCGGCCACCAGCGGGCCGCGAGCCTTCGCCCCGCTGCCGCAGCACGCAGCCGCCAGCTTGCCCACGCGCCGCCCCAACGCGGCCTGCACGTCGCTGCGCTCCAGCGTCGCAGCCGCCTGGGCCGTCAGCGGCAGCACGCCGCCTGCCAGCAGCACGCCCGGGGCCGCGGCCAGCTGTGCGTCCGATAGCTCCGCCACGCGGGCGGCCGCCGCACCACCGGCGCTGGCGCAAAAACTCCCGCACAGGTCGGGCAGGATGTCCGCCGTCATAAGGAGGTTCGCCCCGGCCAGGCCGGCGCGGAAGACGTGCTCCTGCGCGCGCTCGTCGGCGCCCAGAGACTGGCGGCTCATCTTGAGGCGATACGCGCCGTACGTGTGCTCGCCATCCTTGAGCATCTGGCGAAACGGCGTCAGCGGCTCGGCCTCGCCGGCCCAGCCTTGCGGCGCGCCGTCGGAGAGGATGTTCCATGTCCGCTGGGTCGGCTGCGGCCTCGTCGCCATCGCCACGCGGGCGAGGCGCGCCACGACGCCGTACCGCGTCGCGTCGATGATGGTCCGGCAGGTGACGGCCAGGAGCGAGGTCCTCGCCGCCAGCACCGCGCCGGCGATGTTGCCGGCAGCGTCGCGCAGCAGCGCAACGGGCCGCGAGAGGTACATGAGATGTGCGCCGGCATCCAGCACCGCCTGGTCGAGCGCGCGCTTGACTGGGCCCGGCATCGCTGGCCGATCGGCCGCTCCGCGGTACATCGCCGCGACGACGGGGTCCGATTGGTCAAGGTCGGCCGGCAGGAGATTGAGCGTGCCCGCCGCCTCCTCGCCGAGGTAGCTCAGTTCGCTGACGAGCATGACGCTCTTGCCGGCCCGCCTCGCCTCGATCGCCGCCACCGCCGCCCCCGTCGACGCCCCCACCACCAGCACATCCACATCCCGCAACACCGCCGCCTGAACTGCACTGCTCATGAAAGATCCTCTATCGCGGCCACACGCCGCGCCGTGTCCTGCCATCTTAGAAACGATTGGATGCCGCAACCTGACTCTTCTTTACTCGCCACATTGCGACGACAGCTTCGCCTGCCTCCGCGATCGGCGCAGCGACCGCCACACCAATGCTAGAATGCCTGCAGCGCCGAGCCCGGCAAGACAGGCAAGTATGCCGATGACCTTCACCGTCCCGGGCGTACAACACATCATGTTCCTCGCGAACAGGAGTTGCTTCATTCCGGCCAAGGCGGGCGCCCCTTGCGTGATCTCGACGCGCAGGCGGTACTCGTGAGGCCCACCGCCGAAGCCGTCCAGACGAATCTCATCGCCATGTGCATCGACTCTTTCGAGATCGATCGGCCTCCCCCTCCCGGGTGTGCCGTCCATATCCCCCAATTCAATACTGGCTGCCAAGCCGCTCAGCAGCTTGCGGACCGAGTTGCCTTCATCCACGGCACGATCTACCTTCAGGATATGGGCCACGCCGTGCGCCAAGCGAGATCTATTGGTGACCTCGATCTCATATTGGCCGGGCTTGGAGAAATCCACCGGAATGGTCCCAATCTGCGCCGCCTCGGCTTCGTCGCATTCCGCCGACAGCCGCGTGTACCCTTCACCGAACCAGATCGCGACGATGAGCAGGCCCATGGCCAACAAAGCCCCCAACGCCCGCAGCCACCGCAGGGCAGCGGGGGAAAGCCCATCGAGTTCCGAATCTTGTTCCGCCATGGCATTGATTCTCGCTTACCTGGGCCCAGTCAACAACGAGAAAACGACCGCTGGGACAGCGTTTTCCCAACTGCGGGCGGCCGCGGCGGGTATAATCGAAGAGGCTATCTTGCGTGGAAGGCCGCTCTCGCGGGAAGTGGCGAGCAATCGCAGCGACCCGCGGGGGAGGAAAGTCCGAGCACCACTGAACCGCGGTGGTGGGTAACGCCCACCGTCCCGCCCGCCCTCGGGCGAAGCGGGATAGGGAAAGTGCCACAGAAAACAAACCGCCGGCCCAAGAGCCCCCGTCAACAAGGCTGGGCCGGTAAGGGTGAAAAGGTGCGGTAAGAGCGCACCGCGGCCGTCGTGAGGCGGCTGGCAGGGTAAACCCCACCGGGTGCAAGGCCAAGCAGCGGCGCATAGCGTGGTTCAGGCTTGCCGTGGGTAGGCCGCATGCCCTTCGGGGCAGAGCTCGTCCGCGAGGACGGGTCAAGATAAATGGCCTTCACCGCCGACGGATTGGCGACGGTCCGCAAGGACACGCCGCCGCCCGGTCCGCCGGCGGGACAGAACTCGGCTTACAGCGCAAGACGGCCGGGCATTTTTCATCGCAGGGCGCCAGCCTTTGAGCTTGATTTGTCCACCGATCCCGGTAGACTATCACGCCCTGCACACGCCTCGGGGCGTAGCTCAGCTCGCCGCAGCGAATCCTGCGACTTGGCTAGAGCGGTCGCCGTGGCGACAGGCCGGTACCCTCCGGCTTGTGAAGAAGAACGGTTCGGTAGTGAACGCCTCGGGGCGTAGCTCAGCTTGGCTAGAGCGCTTGGTTCGGGACCAAGAGGCCGGAGGTTCAAATCCTCTCGCCCCGACATATAAGACCTGTCAGAATAACAACTTACAGGTCTTTCTTTTTGCGCCAAATTTCACTGTGACCCTTGTGACCCACATTGTGACCCATCTTTTGGGCAAGATGAACAGGCGAATTGCTGGAATCGCGGGAAACTGCGAAGGCAAAACGATGAGGTCGCCAACACTTCCGCCCTGCCAAGCAAGGTATTCTTGAGAGGAATTGTTTCGAGAGGCAGCGTTCTTCCGCCGAGGATGCCGCCAGGATCGCCGCCAGGATCGCCGCCAGAATTGCCAGGATGCCCCAGGTCAATTCTTTCGTCGGCAGTGATAGTTTGGGAGATGGGCATGAAGCACGAAAGGGAACGCCCTGGAGGCGAATTGCTTGAATGCCTACCGCATTCTGGGATAATCGCCAGTCGGAAGGTTCAATAATGGGCGAGTTTTCAATCCAAACTATTACAGCCTTGACCGAGGCGGTCACCGGGGGATCGGCAGGCGGAGGCACTCCCCCAGTTGGACTCTATCGCTCCGGTCCAGAACTTCAGCGTTTCTTCGGACAGGCGAATCTTGAACTCGACATCGGAAGAGGTTCGCGAGTCCCGACGGTCAGAGAATTGTTGACGACGACCGGTAAGCAAGCGGATGGACATGCGGCGATTATTCGCGTCATTGAATTAGTTACCGACCCCAGGGATTACCTTGATGCACCGGAGAAGTTGGATGCCGTTGTCGAATACCTGAACGCCCGCCTTCGACTTGACGGATACGAGCTTCGGCGAGCAGGACAACGGTACAAGGTTTTCGCAGTGGCGAGTAATGCCCAGGTGACCGAGACCTTACGGGCGACAGTTACGATCCTCAATCTGGAATCGGTCCAAGAGGATTTCGAGCGGGCGCTCAACAAAGCAGAAGCCGACCCGCCCGGTGCGATTACCGCTGCATGCTCGACCTTGGAGAGTGTCTGCAAGTGTCTTCTGGATAGGATGGGAAAGCCGTATCCTTTGAAGCAGGACATCAGCGGATTGGTGAAGGAAGTCAGCAAACACCTGAATTTGTCTCCTGCCCGGACGGACTTTCCGAAAGAAGGCGAACAGGACATCCGTCAGGTGTTGAGTGGCTTGGTCAGCGTCACCGGTGGCATCGGCGCCTTACGCACACATGTTGGTGATGCACATGGTCGCGGGGAGGCGCGCCCCCGGGTGGATGCAAGGATTGCCAGGTTGGCGATTCATTCTGCCTGCACAATTGCCCTTTTCTATATCGAGACATGGCAGAAAGTCACAAGAACGACAAACTCAAACTGATTTCGTCAGAGAGATATGAACTATGAACCACCAAGTCCCCAACTGCCAGAGTCAAGACTATATGAAGACAAGCGGACGAAAGGGATACTTGGCTGTAGGGGTCGTGGCTGTGCTCTTTGGCGGCTGGGACGTTGTAGTCAAGTCAATGTCTTTGGTCCGCATGTTTCAGGCGCACGATGATGCCTTCGTAACGTATCTTCTCTTGATCAAGCTTACTTGGCTGGCTCTTGCAGCTCTCTTACTTGCTGCTGGGGTCTTGGCTTTGGTACGGGGGAGGACGCATCGGAGGTTCTTTCGCGTCTGGAGCATCATTACCATTGGGCTGACCGTAGGCTTTATCGTGTGGGTAATGTTGTATTTCGAAGCTTATCTCTACGTCGCTCGCCTTGAAGTGGCGATTTTTGTGACATCACCCGTGTTGCTCTTGTTCGCATTATCCGTATGTGCTATATGGATCGGACAGTCCTGCCGAAGCGTTCCCGTTGGTTCCGATGTTGCTGCGCCTTAGAAGGCAGAGTGTATTTGCAGTGCTGAGCGACAGGACTCCCAGCCAATTCTTTGTCGAGTATAAGAGGAATACTTCGCCGCCAAGCATCGACAGCAACCCACTCATCCTCGATGCTGGTATGTGACCAACCGCCTCCCAAAGCCCGTTCAGATTCCGTCCCCACAGAACGCCATCGCAGCAGCCCCAGTCGAGTCTGCCGCTTCACCGTCCTCTGTCTTCAATACGCCCTTGAGCTTGCCCGCCATGACGAGCAGCGCCCTTTCGAGCCGCCCCCAGTCACGTTCGGCGTAATGCTTCTTCATGCCGTTCTCGACATGCGACAGGTACATCTCCGTTGCCGCAGGGTCGATGCTTTCGATCAACGATGCTCCCGTTTTTCGCAGACAATAGAAGCCTCTACTTCCGTTGAGCTTCGCCTTCAGCATCAGCCGGATGAAGGCGTTCCTTACGGCGTCCGAATAGTAAAACTTGCCGTTGACGATCAGCCGCCGCACCAAGGGCAGCCCCTTTTCCGTAAGAAAGACCGGTTCTTCGGGCAAGGCATCCATTGGGCGATACTTCTTGAGCAATTCGAACGTGACGGTCCAGAGCTTGTGTTTGGTCTTTACGCCGGTCTTGGACCGCTCCCGGATGACGTAGCCGTTCGTCCAATCGACCTCGCCTGGTAATCGGCGAGCAAAACGGGCCCACCTCGGGGGGATAATCGGCGCGTAATC
>CAZTVF010000111.1:0-17645 GCA_964616985.1 uncultured Planctomycetaceae bacterium | reverse complement strand
TCAAAATCATAACCAATTAGAGTTATTCGAGTTATAACCGGACACTAGTGACCAATGACCAATGACCAAGGCCCAAGGCCCAAGGCCCAAGGCGTAATGAACAACCCTTGGTTGGGCCAGATCGGTGCCACCCCCAAACTCGTTTGGGGGTGCGAAGGCGGCACCGAGTCCATCTTCGTCCGCCGGCAAACCGAACCCATGCTGCAAATCGAACCCGACATTGACTGTGCCCTTGGCGCCGGTCGCGCGAATGGTGGGCAAGCCCACCCTACGATCTTGTCGGCCGGCCGGTGGGCAAGCTCGCCACGGCGAGTCTCGCCTGCGGCGGACCTGCCACCTGCGGCAGCCCTTAAGACGACGGTACGCACAGAACCCACCCAAAGCGGAAGGTGAAACGGGCGGCCGTAGAGTTTTGTCGATGGCGGCGGGGGGCGGGCGGCTGTTCGGCCGCGATTGTGATTGATGGCCGGAGCCCGATGGGCGTAGGATATGCGTCACGGCCGGATGGGTTCGGTGGGTCGAGGCGTGGCAAGGGTAGCGGGCTATGCGATGGGAAGGTCTAGCGGCAGGCATTCCGCATGCAGGGGCTTCGGCCATCGGCAGGCCTGCCTGGCCATCTCCGGCCGCCCGGTGGTTGTCCCCATCCTTGAGCTGCCCGGTCCGACACGTTGCCCACCCCGTCCTTCCCAAGGCGACTTCCGCAACGGCCAGCCCGGATGCGTCCTTGGTGCGTGGCAAGCCACGCACCCTACCAGCTGGCCGGCTGCGCGAAGGTCGCGTCGATCGAGGCAGGCGTCCGCCGGGCGTTTGGTTCGCCCGGCCTGTTTTGGGTCCCGAGGCGGCGGAATTCCTCCACCATTTTTGTCCCGAGTTTGTCGCAACATTACCTGAGGAGCACACTGCTAGGAGAATTGGCGGGTCCCGGCAGTAATGTGGTCATTCCGCGTTTAAAAAGAGACTAGCATGGACTACCAACTGATCGTTGCTCAGTACTGCGCTCCGATTGATGTAAATGATGCTCTTCTAAGAGAGTGGTGGTTGGAGACCGAGGGGTGGGCCGAAAGGCTGGGTATTCCCCCCAACGAAGTGACTGCTCGTTTCAGAATCAAACCGGCGGGGCTAATGAACAGCAATGGTTATGACCTAAGGAGGTATCGCAGTCGTATTGCAGAGGAACTCGATGCCAGGAACATTGAGGAGCTCGGACTAACCAGGCAGTCCGCTAGTCGTCGTTTCAAAGCGCTAGATTGGGAGTTCCAATCGGATTATGGCCGATTTGACACCCAGTTCTCCTTGCTTTCCTTCGGGATCAACTCAGAGTCATTGCGCGGGTTGGCGAACATGCCTCCGGATAGATTTGTAAGCGACTGTCTGCACCGTGGTAGCCGCTTTCTGCATGCCACTTACGGCTTTGCGGCTGTCATGCCGAAAGGCTTCATGCCTATCGGCTACATGCTAGGCGTAGCTTCGGGAGAGATGCCGCGAGAAATGGTTTGGGACGCAAATGTCTGGAGACAGTCTGCTTCCAGACAATGCGATCGGACGATCCGGAACGTTTTCGGAACCAACATCATCAACAGGAATCATCTAGACCTTGATATTGGCGGCTTTCGGCTGGAGGAGTGGATCAATGCCAATGGGATACGTGGGCGAATCGAGCCGCTGGCGAATGATCTATTTCTGTGGACGTTCCAGGATGGAGACGATCATGGGAAGTTCCTGCACTGGGATTATCCCCCTGTGGTAACCGTTCGTAAGGAGCTCGAGAAATTCAAAACATTCCCGTGGCAGAAATCTGTTGGAGTTGAGGAGTCTTCCACCTAGATTGCGCGGGGCTCAATGCCTTGAGCGGCTGAAGCGGCCCGGCTCGTGGCTTCAGGATGAGTGGCTTGCTCGCCTCATTGATCGGTCGCCATCAACGCATCGGTCCGTCGCGAATTGCCGCTGTGGTCGCGCGCTGGCTTGGACTGGCATGAGATTCAGCCAGTCAAGTTCGGTGGTAGCCCCACAGATCTGGCCAACAAGATCCCGTTACCGAGGTCGTTCCACCAGCAACAGGTGTCGCCGTGGTGGAAGATCCTGCAGACAATCATGGAAGGAGGCTAGTGATGGACCCTGGTGTTCGCGACAAACTACGCACGATATTGAAGGCCCCGTATGCTGATGCTGGCGCATCGGAAGAGAGTCTGCAGTCGCTGATGGCAGAACTCGGATTCGCTTTGCCGGAGGAATATCTGGACTTTATGCGTCAGACCAACGGGTACACAGGCGAGGTCGGGTCCAACGGATTCGTCTGTATTTGGCCCGCCGACGAAGTGTTTCCCACGAACGAAGCCAACCACTATCGAGAATGGATTCCGGGCCTTGTACTGTTCGCGTCCAACGAAAGCGGAGACTTCTATGCTTTTGACATGCGGCACGATCTACCCAGCGTGGTGGCCATCCCGGCAATCGTGGAACTGAAGTATGTCAAAGAGGTCAGCCCGTCTTTCGTCGCCTTCCTTGAGCGCCTCGCAGAGGCGTAGCCGAGGCGCAATGCAAATCGGCATTACGCAGGGAGAGCCTTGCGCGATCCCCGGGCACAAGGCGAAGCATGCGACTCCGGCACACAAGTCAGTGACGGGACGCGACCAGAAGACATGCCGTATCTATTGTGTCCTCCTCGCCGAAATGATACGACAAAAGAACGGATAGATCAGTGGAGTAATTCGCTTCCTCCTGAGTGCGGGCAGAGGCCCGCAGAAGGGAGAAGCGTAATGCGGATGTCACGTCGCGCGGCGCATAGCGGCCTGGGGTTCGCGGTTTTGGGGAAGAGGACAAGTCACCGAGCGGGCGTCGAGCCAGCGGCGGCCGGAGGCGGGTTTTCCCTGAGCGGCAGGCGGGGTGGGGTCAGGATGTGCGGCCACATCCAACGAGCAATTGCTGTGGCCTGAAGCGTTCGGCAGGCTTGATAGCGTGCAGGTGCAGGGCGGGCAGTGCGGGCGGGCCTACTTGCGCTCCATCCGCTCGACCTTGTAGGACCATCCGGCCTCGGTGGGCTGGTCGATCTTGAAGATCTTGGGGTCCACCGCGACGTTGGTCTTGACGCTGGAGAACGCGACGGTGCTGCGTTCCTCGTTCTTGTTCTCGCTGACGACCTTGACCGGCAGGTGCGTCTTGCGGTCGACCCACATCTCGACCCAGACGAAGTCTTTCTGGTCCTTGAACTCGGGCTTGGTGGTGAGCTTGAGGTAGTCGGTGTCGGGCGGGTCGGAGGGCTTGGCCTCGCGGGTGCGGACATCGAAGTACCGCAGCACGTTGTCCACCTTCTGGCCGAACGGCAGCGGGAAGGGGCCCTTGCCCAGTTCCAGCGGGTCGAGCTTCTCGCCCTCGGCCACCACCTGGTAGCGGATCATCGACTTGATGCGGTGCTTGACGATGGTGAGGAAGCTGCCGTCGAAGACGTACTCTTCCTTCTCGGCGATGGGCTTGCCCTCGCCCTGGCGGAGCGTGTCGAAGCGGATGTAGAACTTCGCCGGCGAGTCGTCGGTCTGCCGCTTGAAGGCCACCGTGCCGACGCGTTCCTCCTCGTCGCCCGTCATCATCATGTTGATCTTGCGGACGATGTTCGCCTCCACCGTGCTGTTGGCGATGCCGGCCTTCTCCTGGTCGCGCAGCAGTTTCATGACCGCCTCGCTGGGCAGGCTGGCCGGGGCCGACGCGGCCGCCGGCGCCGTCGCCGTCGTCTGCGCCGCCGCCAGCGAGATCAAGGCCAGCAGGGGGATGGCGAGAAAGACATATCGTTTGTTCATCGTGATCCTCTGTAGGGTGGGCAGGTCCGCCGCAGGCGAGACTCGCCATGGCGAGCTTGCCCACCAGAACTATCACCGCTCACGGGTAGACCATCAACAAATGGAACGGTTAGGCAATACTGCCTGCTCGCCCATCGTCTGCAGTATAGCCGGATGGGCGAAGCGTGGAAAGCCGGGTTCCGGGGGGCTGCGCCCAATACGGCCTTTCAGGCCTGTCGCGACGGGGGAGGATTCGGGCCCCCTTCGGCGTCCCTCGCAAGCCACGCCATCTATCGCGACCCTCCGTGTAATCCTCTAATCCCGCGAATCCCGCTCTCTTCTTGCCGTCTGCGTCACCGGGCCGAGACGGCCTACTTCTCGTCCACCTCGACGGTCTCTGTCGCGGGCCGGCGGCCGAGGAGGCGTTTGATGCCGTCGATGAGGAACTTGACCAGGGCGATGGCAATGCCCAGGCCCAGGAAGACCGCCGGGGCGTACTTATCGTTGGCCCCGAAGAGGTACGTGAACAGGATGAACGCGGTGTAGCGGATGAATCGCCCGGCGAAGTTCACGGCGGCGAATTTGCCGCGGGGGTAGTCGTACATCGCCGCCAGGATGCGGGAGAGGTCCACCGGGATGGGGGCGACGCTGAAGAACAGCATGATGGTGGCCGGCCCGCGGCTGAACCACTTCGAGGCCCAGTGGTACAGGCGGGTGTTGCGGATCTTGGCCACGTGGCGGTGCCGCAGCAGCAGCAAAAAGAAGTGGTAGTCGTTGAGGTTGGCCACCGTCGAGGCCGACGCCCCCAGCGTGGCCACGATCAGCAGCGTGCTGACGGGCCCCCAGCCGATGTGGGCGTCGTGCGTGGCCAGCAGCGAGATGATCACGCCCGTGGGCAGGAAGGTGAACGTCGTGCACATCGAGAGGTACAGCAGCGAGAACAGGATCTTGGCGGCGGCCGGGATGATCGCGAACGCCACCCAGAACTCGCCGCCGGCCGACTGCAGCGACCGCCAGAACACCACGGGCTTGTAGATCTTTGCGAAGCTGGCGAACAGGTGGCCGATCGCGTTGAGCAGGTCGCCGAAGGGGGCGGGGTCCTGCGAGACCATGTACGCCAGGGGCGCCCCGAAGACCAGCAGGTACATGCCGTAGAACGTGAACCATCGCCCGATGGAGACTCGCGGCGGCACGTGGAGCGGCGGCATGGGCTGGGCTGGACTATTCACTGATCTTCCCGTCTTTCATCCGCACGATCCGGTGCGCCCGCTGGGCGGCCTCGGCCGAGTGCGTGATCATCACGATGGTCTGGCCTTCGTCGCGGTTCATCCGCACGAACAGGTCCAGCAGTTCGGTGGCATTGGCCGAGTCGAGGTTCCCCGTCGGCTCGTCGGCCAGCAGCAGGGCGGGGCGGTGCGCGACGGCGCGGATGACGGCCACCCGCTGCTGCTCGCCGATGGACATCTGTCCGGGCTTGCGGCCGGCGACGTGGGCGACGTTCATCCGTGCGAACAGTTCATCCACGCGCTGGCCGGCGTCAGCGCCCCGCACCGACAATGATATGTCGACGTTCTGGCGCCCCGACAGCACCTCCAGCAGATTGAACCGCTGGAAGACGAAGCCGATCTGTCGCCGCCGCACGTGCATGCGGAGCGAATCGTTGCCGGTGGCGGCCTGGCCGTCGAAGTGGATCTCGCCCTCGTCGGGCTCGTTCATCAGGCCCAGCAGGTGCAGCAGCGTGGTCTTTCCGCAGCCGCTGGGGCCCATGACGGCGACGAATTCGCCCCGCCGCACCGACAGGTCCAGCCCGCGCAGCACCTGCACGCGGGCGGGGCCCTTGCCGTACGCCTTGTGCAGGTTGCGGGCGATGATCAGGTTTTCCTCAGGCATATTCTCTCACTTTGGGGCTGGCGGCCTTGCCGGGGGTACACTTCGGCATGGCACCCGAATGCAGGCTGCTCGCCACGCACCTTCCTGTTTACTGGCTACTGGGTACCGATTACCGGTCTTGTTGTCCTACTCCAACGTCAGCGCCTGGACCATGTCCACGCGGGTCGCTCGCCAGGCAGGGTACAGGCCGCTGACGATTGCGCCCAGGGTGGCCGAGACGATGGCGATGGCGATCCACTTCGCCGTGATCGTCACCGTGTACAGCGTGAAGGTCTGGATCGCCCAGGCCGCGCCGAAACTCATCGCCATGCCCACCGCCGTGCCGGCAGCCGTCAGGGCGAGCGACTCGGCCAGCACCAGCCGCAGGATGTAGACGTTGCCCGCGCCGAACGACTTGAGGATGGCGATCTCCCGCGTCCGCTGCAGCACCATGGTGTACAGCGTCACCATGATGAACAGGAAGCTGATGACCAGCGCGATGGCGTTCACCATGTCCACGTACTTGTACAGCATGCCCCATTTCTGCTGGAGCATGTCGCGGTACTGCTTCACCTGGATCACCTCCTGCCTCAGGGCGCGGAGGCGACGGGCGGCGACGTCGGGATCGACGTTGGGCCGCAGTTTGACAAACATGGCGGTGCTCTTGGTGATCGAGCCGCTGCCGAAGAGGAACTGGGCCGTGCGGCGGGGGATGTACACCCGCGAGAGGCCGCCTTCGGGCACGATGCCCACGATGCGCCAATCGTAATTGGCCGTGCGGATCACGTCGTTGACGTGCAGGCGGGCCTTGGCGGCCAGGCGCGAGTCGATCACCATCTCCAGCCCGTCGGGCCGCATGAGTTCCTCGTTGGCATCGGCGGCGTCGTCGCCGGCGCCCAGCAGCCGCCCTTCGAGGTAGCGGCTGAACGTGCCGTTGGGATCGCACAGGCGGCCTTGGGTCAGGGGGTGTCCGCCGGTGAGCGTGGCGATCTGGGCGGCGTCGACGCCCGCGGCCAGATGGTCCTGCCCGCCGACCTTGATGGGCCAGAGGAAGACGGGGACGGCCCGTTCGACGAGGTCGCCGAATTCGCCGAGTCGCCCGACGTACTTGTCGCTGATGCCCACGCCGCTGAGCGAGACGTTCTCGCCCATGCCCATGGGGTAGACGATGAGCTCGGCATCGACGGCGTCCCAGCGGTCGCCGATCTCGTTCAGCGTGCCGCGAGACAGGCCGCTGAGCGTCAGCAGCATGCAGATGCCGATGCCGATGCCCACCGCGCTGAGGGCGCTGCGCAGCTTGTGGTGCATCAGGTTGGCCAGCGGAAGATACGCCATTTTCAGAACTCCACAATCCTTTGTGCGTTGAACGTATAGTGGCCAGCGGTCCGCGACGCATGATGTTTGGCGGCCTGCGTAGGCCGCCACGCGATCCATCGGAGCACGAGTCACGCACGCTGGCGCGGCCGGTAATTTAACCGCGACAAGCCGCGCGATGCCAATTAGAATCGCTTCTTATGAAAAGGTTTGGCCTCCGGGCTGACATCCTCATCGCCGCCTGCCTGCTCGCCCTGGTGTGCGCGCCGGCCCACGCGTGGCTGCGCCCCGAATGGCCTTACCGGCGCGCCATCAACATCCCGGCCGACTACAAACCCAGCCGCCTGGCCGGGGACGACGTGGCCGTGGCCACCTTGCCCACTGGCGGCCTCAGCGCCCCCGACGGCAGCGACATCCGCGTCACCACCTTCGACGGCACGCAGGTGTCCAGCCGCGTCCTGATGACCGGCCCGGGCGACACGGTGAAGATCGCCTTCGCCCTGCGCGGCGGGGGCAAGTACTACGCCTACATCGGCGGGCCCAAGACAGAGCTCGTCAAGGAACTCGACATCCGCCGCGGCGCCCTGCTGGAGATGTGGGAGTATCCCGGCGGGTCGTTCCGCACCATCGAGCAGGCCCAGGAGATCCTCAAGGAAGCCAAGGTCCTCCTCGGCCGCGACATCCGCGACCGCATCTTCTCGGCCCACAACCCGTTTGGCCCCAGCGACAAGATCGCGGCCGTCTACACGGCCTGGATCAACCTGCCCGAGGCGGGGAACTACCTGCTGGCCTCGTCCAGCCAGAACGGCTCGTTCGTGTTCGTCGACGACAAGCTGGTCGTCTCCAACGGCGGCGCGCACGGCGTGCAGGCCGACGTCACGCGTGTCGCCGCCCCGGTGGCCTTCACGGCCGGGCTGCACAAGATCGTTTATTATCACATCAGCCCCGGCGGCGACCCGTACGCCGTTCTCGCCTGGTGCCCGCCGACCGAGAAGGACAAGCGGAAGTTCATCCCCGTGCCGCCCGGCGCGTACACGCCCTTCGTGAAGGCCTCGGCGGGGGTGATGGAGCAGCTGAACAAGGGCTCCGTCGACTTCCTCTTTGACCACGTGGGCGAAGCGTACATGGAGAACCGCTACTATCAGCGGTACTCGTTCTCAGCCGCCGCCGCACTGCAGGAGGCCAGGCCGATCCAGTGGAAGTGGGATTTCGGCGACGGCCAGACCTCGACCGATGCCGAGGTGCAGCACGTGTTCCTGCTGCCGGGGGAATACACGGTGGTGCTGACGGGCAAGACGAAGGACCTGACGATGACGCGGACGAACAAGGTGTTCGTCGCCCGACCGTGGGACCGCGTGACGCAGGACAAGCTCGACCTCGTCGGCGAGCACGCCAAGATCGTGGTGAACTACGACTTCCGCGCGATGAAGGCCGAAGCGTGCGCCGAGGCGGCGATGCTGCTCAAGCGGGCGGGCTCGACCGAGGGCGTCATCCGCGCGGGCGATGCGTTCATCACCTTCACCAAGATCCCCGGCAACAAGGTCGCCGAGATCATGCCGATCTACGTCGAGCAGCTGCTGGCGACGGCCCAGAACGACAAGGCCATCGCCTCGCTGCTTAAGACGCCGGACATGACGGCCGACCCCGCGGTGTGCGCGGCCATGCTGGTGCGGGCGGCGCAGCTGTGCGTGGAGAAGAAGGCCGACCTCAAGCAGGGGGCGGAGATCTTCAACACCGTGATCAAGCGGTACGAGGTCATGGTCACGTCCAACGCGATCCGCGAGGCCCGCATCGGCCTGGGCGACATCTACCGGGCCGAGGGCGACTACGACAAGGCCAAGACCGCCTACCAGGCCGCCAAGGGCCGCGAGGGCAAGGCCACCGAGGATCCGTTCTTCAAGGGCGACTACGCCCGCCACGTGGACGAGTACCTGCGGACGAAGGATTTCGACTCGGCCGCGCGGTACCTCGACGAGTGGGCGATGACGTACCCCGTGGACAAGCTCGCGGGGTATTGGTCGCTGCTGAAGGCCAAGCTCCTCGTCGCGCGGGGGCTGCACCAGGATGCCGCCATCGAGGCGCAGGTGCTGGTGAAGGTGAACCCCGCCTCCAACTACGGGGCCGAACTGCTGATGCTGGCCGCGAACTGCTACAAAAACCTCAAGCAGCCCGAAAAGGCCGAGGAACTCCTCAAGCAGATCACCAAGGATTTCCGCGAATCCCCCCTCGCCGCCGAAGCCGCCAAGATGCTGGGCAAATAGATGGCGCATCGCAGGGCATGCAAGTTCTGCGGCAAGGTAGGGCATGCAGGTTCTGCGGCGCAGCCGCAGGTTCTGCATGCCATCCACGACTCGCCGCGCGTCCTACGGTCTGGCCAGATCCACGGCATGCAGAACCCGGCCCTGCGGGCCGGAACCTGCATGCCCTACGGCCTATGGATGCAATCAGCTACTTCGCCGGTTGCGTCTCGACCTTCATCGCTGATATGCCGCCGGGCGGGGCGATTATTCGCGTCGTGGGCGCGGGCTGGGTGGTGGCGCGGGTCGTGGGCTCGGTGGCGGCGATGCGGACAACGGCGACGTCGCCCATCAGCCGGGCGGGTTCGCTCGCGGGGGCGGGCGCCCCGGGCTGCGCCCGGACGATGGAACTGTCGATCGCCAGCGTCATCACCGTCGCAGCGCCGCACGTTCCGACGAAGGCCGTCAACGCCTTCTTCACCCGCCCGCCCGCAACTGCCTTGCGGCACGGCCGGAGAGGGGATTTCTCATTGTTCTCGTTCATGTTCGTCCTTTCATCAGGCGGCCGCGCGCCGGCGGCAACGCCATCGCTCGCTCTTCAGCGCTGTAGAAGGTGGATGTCAGTCAAACCGCGGCTTGGCCGGCGTCCTGAGCGCCGCGGGCTTGGCCGTGGCTTTGGCCGCCGCCAGGGCCGTTGCCCTGGGCTTGGCCGTCGGCGTCGGCGATGCCTCGATCCGGTTGACCACCGGGATCCCCATAAGAGCCACCGGGGGCGTCGGCACAACCACCGCCACCGGAGACGGCGACGGCGTCTGCGGCGCCCGCGTGGCCGGCGGGCTCGCCTGCCGCTCGCTGGAGCGATTCGCGTCGTCCGACTTCTGGCAGTTCAAGGCCACGGTCATCACCGCCGCCGCCCCGCACGTGCCCAGGAATGCACGAAGGGCCTTCTTCGCGCGGCCGCGTCTCACGATCTTACGACAAGGCTGGAGGTACATGGGCTTCCTTTCCCAACAGGTATGAAAGGCGGGTCCGATCCATCGAGCCCACCCTCAACCGATCATTCTACATATGAGACGTTCGAGGGTGTCAAAAGATTCCGACCAATCTTGAACCACAAAGAACACAAAGGAAGGGAAGAACGCAGCGGGCACCTGATAGTGGTCCTTCATGGTTGAAGCTTGGGGTAAGGCTTTGGCAGCGGCTTGCCCGTTCGGCCTGCCGGCAGGCAGGTCGGCGCTGTAGATGCCCAGGCCGCCGCCCAATGAACGACTGCTTGACATGTCAGCCCATGGCGGAAGCCATGGGGAACAGGGTGCGTCCTTTTGAGAAAGCCCCGTCAGGGGCGGCACAAGTGTGTTCGTTGTGTCGCCCCTGGCGGGGCTGGAGATCATCGAGGAGTCTAGGAGTTCATCACAATCGAATAGGTGAGTGCGTCTGGCAGCGGCTTGCCGTTCGGCGCTGTAGAAGCCCCAGGGCGCGCACCCATATTTGACAGCTGAATGGGAAGCCCGCGGCCGTCACGGCGTTCTTGGTGGCGGCCTAGGAAGGCCGCCACCCGGACACGTCTGGCGGCCGCCGAGGCAAATCAATCTTCCTCGTCGCCGTCCAGCCCCAGCACTTCGCTGACGGCGGCGAAGACCATCTTGTTGAGTTCGCACAGCAGGCGGTCGGGGCGGGCCGGGTCGCCGGTGCGGACGAGGTTGCTGCAGCGGCAGAAGGTGCTGCACGCGTGGCGGATGGTGCAGTCGGCGCAGGCGGGCTCCGCGGGCCTGGCCGTGGGGCGGTAATCGAGGAAGTCCTCGCCCAACATCGCCGTTCCGCGAAGGCGGGCGGGATTGTCCTCGGCATCGAGGCCGATCAGCCGTTCGCAGGGATAAAGGTTGCCCGCCGGCGAAACGGCGATCTGCCCGGCCCCGAACAGGCAGCGGGCGCAGGGCGTCGATTTCAGCCCGGCCAGGCGCGAGGCCATGTCATCGAACCACCCGATGCCGAAGCCGCCGTCGCCCGGCCGCCACAGGCTCGCGGCCCGCGAGATGGCCGAGCCGAGGGCGGCGATGTCCTCCTCGCGCCACGTCGTCCACAGGTCCAGCGAGGGCGAGACGAACCGCACGCCCAGGTCGCGCATCGCCGCCAGCCCCTCATTCAGTTCGCCCAGCGTGTCCGGCCGCACGACCAGCGAGATCACCGGGTCGCGGTTCAGTTCCACCAGGCGGCGGAGGGTGTCGCACACGATCCGCCAGCTTCCCAGGCCGCTGGCCAGCGGGCGGTGGCGGTCGTGGACCGCCTGGGCCCCGTCGCAGCTGACGGCGAGGTGGATGCCGCTGGACATCACCCGCCACGCTGCCGGCGTGGTCACCGTCCCGTTGGTGGTGATCGAGACCGAGACGCCCTGGCCGCGCGGGGCGGCCGCGCTGCGGGCATACTCGATCAGGCCCTCGATCATCTCCGCCTGCAGCAGGGGCTCGCCGCCGAAGAAGCCCAGTTCCAGGCGGCCTTGCGGCTGCAGGCTGGCCAGGGCGCGGTCGATGCCGCGGCGTGCGAGGGCTGCCTCCATCACGGTAGGCCGCCGCCCGCCCATGTAGCAGTACGAGCACCGGAGGTTGCACTCGCCCGTCACCATGAGCGTGAGCTCAAAGACGTTGTACGGCAGCGATCGCATCGTCACGGCGGCGGTCGTCATCGAAAGATCCTTCGAATGTGTCCCATGGGGCGGATTATACCATCGGCGTGGCCGATATAGTGTGATATGGACATCGTGATCACGGGCGCGACGGGTTTCATCGGGCGGCACCTCTCGGCGGCGCTGGAGGCCGACGGGCACCGGCTGGTTCGCCTCTCGCGCGGGCCGGCGGGGGAGGGGACGGTTCACTGGGACCCCGCGGATGGGCCGCTGGATCCCAAGGTGCTGGAGGGCGTGCAGGTCGTCATCCATCTCGCCGGCGAGAACGTCGCCGGGCGATGGTCGCCGGCCAAGAAGGCCGCCATCCGCGACAGCCGCGTGAACTCCACACGGCTGCTGTCGCAGGCGATGCTGGGCCTGAGGCAGCATCCGGACATCTTCCTCTGCGCCTCGGCGGTGGGCTACTACGGCGAACGCGGCGAGGAGGTCGTCACCGAGGGCAGCGTGCAGGGGGCGGGCTTCCTGGCCGACGTGTGCGCCGAATGGGAGAACGCCGCCGCCATCGCCGCCGGCGGGGGCGTGCGGACCGTCAACCTGCGATTCCCGGCCGTGCTGCATCCAAGCGGCGGGCCGCTGTCGATGGCGCTGCCGCTGTTCCGCAGCGGCCTGGGCGGGCGCCTGGGCAGCGGCAGGCAGCGCATGAGCTGGGTGGCGCTGGAGGACGCGGTGGCGGCCGTGAAGCACCTGATCTACAGCCCGGGGCTCTCGGGGCCGTTCAACATCTGCTCGCCGCGGGTCCTGACCAATGCGGAGTTCACCCGTTCGCTCGCCCGCGCGCTCCACCGGCCCGCCTTTCTGCCGGTTCCGGGATGGCTGCTGGCAGCGGTGCTGGGCGAGATGGCCCGCGAGGTGCTGCTGACGAGCGTCTCGGCTGCCCCCAAACGCCTGGTCGATTCCGGCTTCGAGTTCTCGCACGCCGGATTCGAGAACGCGCTCGACTACTGGCGCCACGGCGGGGCGCTGTAGAATCGCCTGCGACAATCGTGTCACATCGCCGCTGACATGCTTCAAGATTGTCCATCACCCTTAGGTAACCATCGGGGAAAGCCCCTAATTTAGCGGAAACTTCATGTTTTCCAGTATCAGCATCTGGCATGGAAAGTGCAATATGTGTACAACAGCATCCTGAATGGCAGTGGATGCCGTTTCGCACAATGTTTCATGGAAGGAGCAAACGATGTTTGCAAAGAGCAAGAAGGGTTCGATTCAGTTCGCGGTCAAGGCACCGGCCAAGAAGGCACAACTCGTCGGCAGCTTCAACAGCTGGCAACCCCTCAATATGGTCCGTCAGAAGAGCGGTTCGTTCACGGTCTCTGTGGACCTGGCCCCGGGCAAGTACGAGTACAAGTTCCTGCTCGACGGGCAGTGGGTGGCCGATCCCGATCACTCCCGCCGCACCGCCAACGCGTTCGGCACGGAGAACTCCGTGGCCGACCTGGTGTAGCCGCAGGCAATCGCTGAAGCCATCGGCGCTGACGATGGCAACCGCTGACACGGGGGTGGCGGCCTCCCCAGGCCGCCACCCATCCCGACTGATGTGAAGGGTCGATTGGGTGCCATGCCGAAGCTTGCCTGCCGAAGGCAGGCGTCGCGCTGTCTGCGAGGCGCCGGCATGCCTGGGCCGCCGGCGCCTCACGGGCGGGCCGCCCCCCATCGTGCTGCTCCCCCAGGCTGGCCGAACCCAAGGCTTCTCAAGAGCGCACGTTCCCGGTATCGTGTATTGCACATGCGATTCAGCCGGCTGAAATATCGCCTCCGTCGTTTACTGCTGCGGGTGTTCGGGCGGCGGGATTCGGCCGTCCGGATCGCGCGGGGCATGGCGGCGGGGTTCTTCGCGGCGGCCTTCCCGCTGCCGGGGCTGCAGATTCCGCTGAGCGTGCTGTTCGCCTGGATCGCGCGGGGCAACAAGTTCGTCTCCATCTTTCCCCAGTTCATTTCCAACGCCGGCACGATGCTGCCCCTGGCCGTGCTGCAGTATGAGATCGGGATGTGGCTGTGGCCGGCGAAGGCGGTCGCAGCCGACGCGGCGATGGCGGCCATGCGGGCCATCGTCGATGAATGGGCGTGGACGTCGCCGTGGCAATCGCTCGGGGAGCTTGGCCGGGGGCTGGGCAGCCTGGGGCTCAGTGCCCTGGGGCCGCTGGCCCTGGGCGTGGTGCTGACCGGGGCCGTGATGGCCGTGACGGCCTACCCGCTGACGCTGGTGGGCGTTTGGAGCTGGCGGGCACGGCGCGAGGGCCGCCGCCTCGCCCGCCGCCGGCGGGGCCTGGGCGCCGTCGATGCCAGGGGGCCTGGGCCCCAGCTGTCCTGCCCCGAGGCCCTGATGCGATACGCAAGGCGCCCCGAGCTCTTCCAGCGGGCCGCGGCGGTGCGGCTGCTCGTGGACGGCCGCCAGGCGTACCCCGAGATGATCGCGACGATCGAGGCGGCGACGACCTCGGTGGACTTCGAGACGTACATGATCAAGCCCGACCGCACGGGCCGGCGGTTCGCCGACGCCCTCATCCGCGCCAGCCAGGATCGCGGCGTGCGGGTGCGGCTGCTGTACGACTACATCGGCTCCCTTGGCATGAGCGCGGCCTTCGTGCAGGAGCTGCTGGCCGCGGGCGTGGCGGTGGCGGTGTACCACCCGCTGGTCTGGACGCGGCCGACGTGGGCCCTCAATCGCCGCGATCACCGCAAGATGCTCATCATCGACGGCGCGATCACCTTCACCGGCGGCCTGAATATCGCCGACGAGTACGCCGCGCCCGAGGACGGCGGCGGGGGGTGGCGCGACACGCACGTCCGCCTCGACGGCGCCGAACTGGCGGCAACGGCGGTTCGGCTGTTCAACTATGCCTGGCGGTCGGCGGTAGCGTACGAAAAAACGCGGACGAAGACGGGGCGGCTGCTGGCGGCGGTGCAGAAGCGGCTCGAACCCCAAGGCGGCCCGGCGGCGGCAAAGCGTGCGGGCGTGGACGTGGCATGCGACCCCTCGGGCGTGGCGGTGCAGCTGGTGGGCAATCGCGAGTTCGGCAGCCGCCACCGCATCCGCCTGGCGTACCTGCACGCGATCCGCAACGCGCGCAGCTACATCTTCATCGAGAACGCATACTTCATTCCCGACCGCACGATGCGGCGGGCCCTGTGCAGTGCGGCCCGGCGGGGCGTGACCGTCGCCGTCGCCGTCGCACGCGACAGCGACTTCGCCACCTGCGCCTATGCCGGAAGGCACCTCTTCGGCCGCCTGCTGCGAAGCGGCGTGCGGCTGTACGAGTGGCCCCTGGGAATGCTGCACGCCAAGACGGCCGTGATCGACGACGCCTGGGCCATCGTGGGCAGCTACAACTTCGACCACCGCAGCCTGTTTCACCAGCTGGAGGCGGTGGCCCTGATCGCCAGCCCCGTCTTCGCCCGCTCGCTGCGCGAGCAGACCCTCGCCGACTTCGCCCAGTGCCGCGAACTCCTTCTTTCGGAGCACATGAAACGCTCCTGGCGCCGCATCCTCATGGAATCCGCCGCGTACCTGCTGAGGCATTGGCTGTAGGTACGCGCACGGCAGTCGACACACGCGCCTCGCCACAAGAGGCTAGTGTATCGTCAAACTTGAATCTTAGAGTCATGGCCTTGGCGGCGGCTAGTCCGTTCGGCGCTGTTAGGTCTGGGCCCCAGCGAGAAACAGCGCCGAACGGACTAGCCGCCAGCCGACTTGACCCAAGGAATCTTTCTTGACGGGTCACTAGCCCTCTCCCGGCTCCCGGCTCCTGGCTACCGCTTCTCAATGCTGCTTGAGCGTGGCGTCCTGGTCGGGGCCGGCGGAGGCGCTGAGCAGTTCCTGGAGTTCCTTGGCGAGCTTCTTCATGCCGTCGCTGTACTGGTGGCCGCCGCCGTCGCGGCTGATGCGCTTCCATCGGGCGGGGCACAGGTGGTACATCGCCTCGATGCCCTGCGGCTGCGAGAGCGTGTCGTCCACGCCATAGCCGAACCAGATCGGGCACGTCACGTCCGTCACGTGATTGACCGGATCGACGTACGCGGCCATCTCCGCCAGGCGCTTCACGTGCTCGGGGTTGTCGGGCTTGTGGGTGTTGGGGAGGCCCCAGGACAGATAGGGTTTGTCCTGCCAGCTGATGCCCGCGGAGGTATGCACGAACGCGTTGACGCCGCAGACGCTCTTGGGTCGGCGTGCGGCGATGATGACGGCCAGCGGGCCCGAGCGGCTGGCGCCGTTGACGAGAATGCGGCCGGGCTTCACCTCGGGGCGCGAGGCGAGGAAGTCGACCGCCCTCATGTACGTCATGATGCATTCGAGCAGGTTGTTGTCCTCGGCGCTGTTCCACTTGTTGTAGGTGGCCTCGGCCGGCAGCGAGACGTTGAACTGCACGTTCTCGAGGGTGGCGCGTCTGCCATTGGCGTCGGCGGGAGGATAGTTGCCGGCCTTGAGCTGGTCGATGATGTCGCCCAGCGTCTTGCTGATTAGTGAGCCGAACGACGCCGGGCCGGGGCCGAGCCTGGCCGGCACGATCAGCACGCCGTGGGCCTTGCCGCCGCCGGGCATGTCCAGCGTCACGTCGTACGCCTTGCCGGCGAAGTCCTTGGCGGCGATCTCGGTGACGACGGCGTTGGCGCGCGTGTCCTTGAGCTTCTGCTCCTGGCGGGCCCAGAAGTCGGCGAAGTCGGCCGGCCGCGTCTGCTCGTGCTGGTAGTTGGCCAGGTCCACCGCGAAGGTCTGCTTGGTCTCGGTGAGCTTCGTCTCGCCCCGCCAGGCTGAGATCGTGAGGTAATAGAACCCCGGCGGCAGGGCGGGGATCTCCCACGCAATCGCCAATGCGGCGTTGGGCTCGATGGGGGCGGGCTTGGTCTGGCGGGCCACCTCCTTGCCGGCGACGTAGTGGTCCAGCACGCTGAGGCGGTGCTCGATCTCCATCTTCTTGCCGCTGAGGTTGTCCTGGGCCGACTTGAAGGCGATCTTCACGTCCTTGCCGAAATGAATGATCCCGCCGCCGGTGTTGCCGCCGTCGTTGAGGTTGCCATAGCCGTGGCCGATCGCGCTGATGCGGACGCCGCTGAGCAGTTGCACGGCGTCGGCGGGCGTGCCGAGCTTGAATTCGCACTCAAACAGCCCGCCCTTGGCCAGCCCGCCGTTGGCATAGCCGCCCGGCAGCAGCCGCAGGCCGTGCGCGTGCATGCCCTTGGTAAACGCGATGCTCAGGTCGTTGGCCAGCACGATGGCGATGGCCCCGCCGCCGTATCCCAGCGGCCCGCCCTTGCCGCCAGCGGCGACGATGGCCTTGACGGTCTTGTCCATCGTGCATTCGAACTCGTAACCCTCGGTCAGCATCACGATGGCCTCGTCCTTGAAGGTCCACTCGACGCGGGCGTTGCCGTCGCGGACGGCGACCATGTTGTTGGTGACGTTGACGACCGGGGCGTCCTTGGGCCCTTTGCCGGGCGTGCCGAAGACGTGGACCAGGGCGGGCGTGTCCTTGACCGCCAGCGTGAGTTTGCCCTTGGCATCGATGGCGGCGCGATAGTTGCCTCCGGCGATGCTCACCGTGTCGCCGTCCTTCTTGACGGTCACCTCAGCCGTCGCCGCGCTTGCCATCGCCGCGATCGCCACCGCCGCCAGCAGATTCCTCATCGCCATCATCTCTCGCTCCTTCGCCACGCGTGGTGGCGGTGGGATTATAACCTCTTCATCGCGGTCGGGTCCTCTTCATCGGCGGGCCTCCTTAATCCGCAATCCGCAATCGCAGATTCAAATCCGAGATGCATAAACGCGATGCTTCCGCA